>JAMPXI010000083.1 GCA_023701265.1 Desulfuromonadales bacterium
AGGATGTCGGCGGCCTTGACCTGGTTGCCGCGGGTCTTGTCGAGTACGATGTTGATCAGCGGTCGCTCCATCTGGTGCAGCACCATGTCGTAGAGGTTGTCCATCTCCTGGATGTCGAGCTGTGCCAGGGAACTCTGCAGCTTGGCGGCGATCAGACCCTCCAGGGAAGCCTCGTTGCGTTCGGTCTGCTGTTCGCTTATCAGGTCGGGGAAGTCGGCAGGACCGAGCAGGGCGTCCGGTGACAGCAGGGCCGCCCGCTGCAGGGCATGTTCGAGTTCACGGACATTTCCCGGCCATGGGTAGCTCTGCAGCAGGGTCATCGCTTCCGGCGTCACCCCGCGGGCATTGGTCTGATAGCTTTCGCGGGTCCGCTCAAGAAAATAATCGACCAGGGCAGGTATGTCCTCGCGACGCTGGCGCAGCGGCGGCAGGTCGATCGGCACCACATTGAGGCGGTAGAAGAGATCTTCGCGGAACTCCCGGTCCTGAACCTTCTTCTTCAGATTCTGATTGGTCGCGGCAATGATCCGCACGTCAATCCGGATGGTCGCCGTCCCGCCGGTGCGGGTGATCTCCCGCTCCTGCAGCACACGCAGCAGCTTGGCTTGCAGTTCCAGGGGCATGTCGCCAATTTCGTCCAGAAAGAGGGTCCCGCTGTGGGCCTGTTCGAACTTGCCGGTCTTGCGCTCGGTGGCGCCGGTAAAGGCCCCTTTTTCGTGACCAAACAGTTCGCTTTCCAATAATTCCCGGGGAATGGCCGCACAATTCAGCGCGACAAACGGTTTGCCCAGGCGCGGGCTGTTGAAATGGATGGCCCGGGCCACCAGTTCCTTGCCGGTGCCGCTCTCGCCGGCAACCAGTACCGTGACGTCGGAAGGGGCAATCTTGCCAAGAACCTTGAAAAGCGCCTGCATCGGGGCGCTCTGACCGATGATCGCCCGTTCAAGCTGATAGTGCTCCTTAAGCCCGTCCTTGAGGCGTGAAAGCTCGTCGGTGACTTCCGCGGCCTTCTGGGCCTTGATGATGATGGCATCGAGGGTGTCGAGGTCGAACGGCTTGGTGATGTAGTCATAGGCACCACGCTTCATCGCCTCGACCGCGTTCTTCATCGACGACTCCGCGGTCATGATCACGACCAGTGTTCCCGGGCGCTCCTCCTGAAAACGGGTCAGCAGATCGAGACCGCTCAATCCGGGCATCTTGATGTCGAGCACCGCCAGGTCGTAACTCTTCTGACGCCCCATCTCCAGGGCCTGCTGTCCATCGGTCGCCAAATCGACCTGATATCCCTGTTTGCTGAGCGCCTTGGACAAAACCCAGCGGATGCTCTCTTCGTCATCGGCGACCAGAATGTGTTTGATGGCCATATAAGTGATCCTTCTTGGCAAGTTTGTTTGTTGTCCCCCCTTTGAGAAAGGGGGGCAGGGGGGATTTCCCGATGACAGTCGATCTCAAATCCCCCTAAATCCCCCTTTATTAAAAGGGGGACTAAAACGTCAGCGCAGCGGCAGCCACACGGAAATCTCCGTGCCTTCGCCGGGGGTGCTCGTCACCTTCAAAAACCCCCGGTGGTCCTCCACGATTTTCTGGCAGATGGCCAAGCCCAGACCATTCCCTTTGGTTTTAGTCGTGTAGTACGGGGTGAAAATCCGCTCCAGATCCTCCTGCGGAATGCCGCAGCCGGTATCACGGACCCGGACCACGACCAAGGGTGACGGCTTGTTCCCCGGCGTGGTCATATGATATTCCGCTGAAATCTTGCACTCGATATCGATCCGGCCGCTGCCGTCGACCGCCTCGCCGGCGTTCTTGATCAAGTTCAGAAAGAGCCTGGTCAGCAGGCTCTCATCCCCATGAACCGGCGGGATGCTCGGGTCGAGGCTGAGGGTGAAATCGATGGCCTGACCACGAGCGGCTTCCTTCTGCAACAGGACGATATCACCAAGGATTCTGGCGAGATTAACTTCGCCCATGATTGCCGGGCGGGGTTTGCCGAGATCCATCAACTCTTCGATGATGCCGTTGATCCGCTCGGTCTCCTTGATCATCACCCGCGTGTATTCCTGCAGCGAGCTGTCCTTCTGCAGTTCCATGGCCAGCAGCTGCGCCGCCCCCTTGATCCCCCCGAGAGGATTTTTGATCTCATGGGCCAGGCCGGCGGCGAGCGTGGTCAGCATCGCCAGTTGGTCGGCCCGGCGCAGCGTCTCTTCGAGTTCGCGCACCCGGCTGAGGTCACGGACGACCAGGACGGCGCCATCCTGCTCACCGTGTTTGGAAAAGATCGGTGTGGCATAGACGCTGACCGGCAGCGGCGGTGCTTTCGGGCGCTGCAAAAAGACGCTTTCATCGTCGGTAATCGAGCGGCCGTCCTGGTGTGCCGCCTTCACCAGGTAGAGCAGGGCATCCTGACCGGCGAAGAGTTCTGTGTAGTGACGTCCCAGAACGTGGCGGGCGGCGCGGTCGAGATAGCCCTCGGCGGCCGGGTTGAACAGGGTGACCCGGCCGTCCCGGTCTATGGCGATGACGCCCCGGTCGATATTTTCGAAAACCAGGGCGGCCAGTGCCGGATCGCTCGGCGGGAATGTCGAGTTCATGTTTCCCTCGTCCTGATCATGCCGCAACTTCAAAGTCGGTCAACAGGTCGCGCATTTCGATGACCGAGAATGCCCGGTTGATGCGTTGACGGAAGATGGCGGCATTGGGCAGTCCATGAGTGTACCAGCACAGATGCTTGCGCATGTGGGCCAGGGTCCGCGCTGCCCCATAGGTTCCCAGGAACAGGTCGAGGTGTTCGCGGGCTACGGTCAGCCGCTCTCCGGCGGATGGTTGTTGCGCCGGATGCCCGGCGAGGCGGTCGAGAATCTGCCGCACCAGCCAGGGATTGCCGTAGCCGCCGCGGGCGACCATGACGGCATCGCAGCCGGTCTGTTCGAGTACCGTGACCGCGTCTTCCGCCGTGAACAGGTCGCCGCTGGCAATCACCGGTACGGCCACCGACTGCTTGAGGGAGGCGATATCGTTCCAGTCGGCCCGCCCGCCGAACATCTGGCTGCGGGTCCGCGGATGCAGGGTCACGGCATCGACCCCCTCGGCGACGGCCAGGCGTGCCACCTCCAGGTAGTTCCGGTTCTCGGCGTCCCACCCTGAGCGGATCTTGATCGTCAACGGCCGGGAGGTTGCCTGTCGCACCGCGCGGACGATCCGCGCCACTTTGACAGGATCGCGCAGCAGGGCGCTGCCGGCGCCGCTGCCGACCACCTTGCGCACCGGGCAGCCGCAATTCAGGTCGATCAGGTCGGCGGCTGCCTCGACTCGCCGGGCTGCTTCCGCCAGGCGCAGCGGATCGTCGCCGAACAGCTGAACACCCAGTGGGCGCTCCTCGGCAACTGTGCGCAGAAGATCATCGGTTCCCGCTCCACCGTAGTGCAGGCCGTTGGCGCTGATCATTTCGGTGAAAACCAGTGAAGCACCGAACCGCTTCATGATCAGGCGGTAGGGGAGGTCGGTAATCCCCGCCATCGGTGCGAGAATGACCGGATTGACGAGGTGAAGGGCTCCAATTTTCATGAAAATAACTTATCTTGTGCTTATTTTTTGTGCATTCTAGCATGACTGAACGTGCCACAGCAACAGGCATTTTGTTGATGACATATTTACACAGAAGCTCAAAGATGGAGGGAAACTGGCGGACTATCGAGGTTTATTATTCGGAAAATCCCCCGTGCTCCCCGGTTTCTGTGCCAGTTCGAGCCGGGAACGCAACGGGAACAGCAAACTGTATACAGTATACTGATTTCAACTTGACAGATGCGTTAGAGGATGCTAAAACATGATTTGGAAAAATGCCGCCAGTGGCCCATGCCCGCGGCTTGCAGCACGGTGTCGCTGATGTCATGAGACAGCTGTTCATGCATTTGGGCAGCTTCGCCGGGTGGGTCGTATGACTCACCGTTCATTTCATTCCAGTAAAGGAGAGAGCAAATGGCACTGAAGGACACCCTGAAGCAGAAGATTGAAGAGTTCCAGCCCCGCACCCAGAAACTGGTCAAGGAATTTGGCAAGGTGATCATTGACCAGGTCACCATCGATCAGGCGATCGGTGGCGCCCGTGACATCCGTAGCCTGGTGACCGACATTTCCTACCTCGACCCGCAGGAAGGGATCCGCTTCCGCGGCAAGACCATTCCCGAGACGTTCGAGGCCCTGCCGAAAGCCCCGGGTTCTGCCTACCCGACGGTCGAGTCGTTCTGGTACTTCCTGCTCACCGGCGACGTCCCGACCGCTGCTCAGGTCGACGAAGTCCTCAAAGAGTGGAAAGTCCGCCAGGTGGTTCCCCAGTATGTGTTCGATGCGATCCGCGCCCTGCCGCGCGACAGCCATCCGATGGTCATGCTGTCGGTCGGCATCCTCTGCCTGCAGAAGGATTCCAAATTCGCCGGCTACTACAATTCCGGCAAGTTCAACAAGAAGTTTGCTTGGGAATACGTGTATGAGGATGCCTGCGACCTCGTCGCCCGCATCGCTATCATCGCCGCGTTCATCTACAATCTGAAGTATCGTGGTGACAAGCAGATCGCCATCGATCCGAAGCTCGACATGGGCGCCAACTTCGCCCATATGATCGGCCAGTGCGAAGACTACAAGGATGTGGCGCGCATGTACTTCATCCTGCACTCCGACCATGAGTCCGGGAACGTCTCGGCCCACACCACCCACCTGGTGCACTCGGCCCTGTCCGACCCGTACTATGCATACTCGGCCGGCCTCAACGGCCTGGCCGGCCCGCTGCACGGCCTGGCCAACCAGGAAGTGCTCGACTGGACCATCAAGTTCCAGGAGAAGTATTGCAAGGATGTCGAGCCGACCGAAGAACTCGTCAAGAAAGCCCTGTGGGACACCCTCAACTCCGGTCAGGTTGTGCCGGGCTACGGTCACGCCGTTCTGCGCAAAACCGACCCGCGCTACATGTCGCAGCGTGAGTTCTGCCTCAAGACCACGGGCCTGAAAGACGATCCTTTGTTCAAACTGGTCGCCATGATCTTCCAGGTTGCCCCGGGCGTCCTCATGGAGCACGGCAAAGCGAAAAACCCCTGGCCGAACGTCGATGCACAATCGGGCGTCATCCAGTGGTACTACGGCCTCAAGGAATGGGACTTCTACACCGTTCTGTTCGGCGTCGGCCGCGCGCTGGGCTGCATGGCCAACATCACCTGGGACCGCGGCCTCGGCTATGCCATCGAGCGTCCGAAGTCCGTGACCACCGCAATGCTGGAGAAATGGGCTGCCGAAGGCGGCCGCAAGCTCTCCTGATCAGGTAGCAGGCAACACAAAAAGGGGCGCCCGAGAGGGCGCCCCTTTTGCGTGGCGTTGATTTTTTGTAGGGGCACGGCGCGCCGTGCCCCTACCGACATCACATCATTTCTTAGAAATGGGGACAGGATTCAATCCTGTCCCCATCGTCTATTGCAGCGTTTTTCGTAGGGGCGTATCGCGATACGCCCAGGGCGGGGAAACCCCGCCCCTACAAAATCCACATTATTTTTTCGCTGGTCTACTCGCGAAGATCAGCAGCTTGCGGTCGGTATATGCCTCGACTTCGCCGGCAAAGGTTTCGATCTGGAAATATTCCTGGACCTTGTCCGGGGCGTCAACAAAGAACTTATTCAATCTCATCACACCATCGCGATTCAACCCGGCACGTTTGGCCCAAGTCGGAAAATCGTGGGTTTTGGGGAAAACCGCCGTTTCGTGCAGGATGAAGCCGACGGCCTGGATCATCTCCAGCCACTGCGTTTCGGTATAGGCCCGAATATGGGTCGGGTCGCGCATCTTTTCCATCGCCTGATACCACTCGGCAATCTCTGGATCGTCGGGCAGCAGGGTGTCGACGATCGCCATTCTCCCGCCGCGCCGCAGAACGCGGTGAAATTCGGAGAGGGCCCGCGGGACATCGGGGAAATGATGGGGGGCGATCCGGCAGGTCAGCACGGTAAAGGCCCCGGCGGGGAAGGGGAGGTCCTCAGCGTCGGCCTCGCGGAAGGTGACATTGTCGACGCCGCCTTCCTCGCTGACGAATTCCTGGGCGCGCTTAAGCATGACCATGGTCAGGTCGGATGCGACCACGCTGCGTACCAGCGGGGCGAAGCGTAACGCCGTGTGCCCGCCGCCGCAGGCTACGTCGAGCATATTGTCGTCCGATGACGGCTGGAGCAGGCGGACCATGGCATCAAGGTCGTCGCCGGTGGCAAAGCCCTTGTCCCGGATGTATCCTTCAGCGGCCCGGCCAAACTGTTCACGGACCTTGTTCTTGAAATCGCGCATCATCACGCTTCCTCCTGTTTACCGGATGATTATAGCATCGGTCGATTAAAAAGCTTGTCAGGAAAAACTGGGTTGAGAAAAAAATCTCTGATCTGGTCGGATTCTATCCGGGAAAGCTGACCTCGCCCTTATAAGGCCGTGATGGGAACGCCTCTTGCTAGAGACAGGTCAGTCTTGAAGCAACCGCAGCCTTAATGGGTCATTCCCGGCATTGGCGAACAGAACGTGGGCGAAAAGCTGTCCGTTTTCTGGCTGGCCGACAAAATCCTGCCTGCAAAGGGATTCAAAGATCATGGAGCAATTCTCGCAGACGATGCTGCAGCTGGGTGCCGAAATCTATAAGGAGTTTATTTATATTCTCCCCTACCTGCTGATCGGGGTGCTGTGCGAAGCGACGATCCGCACTTTCAAGTGGCACGTCAAGATCCGCAAGGCGCTGACCCATTACGGGATGCTGGCGATCCCGGTCGCCACCCTGCTCGGGTTGTTCAGCCCCCTGTGTGCCTGCGCCACCCTGCCCCTGGTCATCTCCCTGCTGGTGGCGGGCCTGCCGCTGGCCCCGGCCATGGCGCTGCTGGTGACCGCACCGATCATGAGCCCGACCGGGTATACCATGATTTCCGGGATGCTCGGTATTTCCTGGGCGACGACCATCCTGGTCTGCGCCGGCATCCTTGGCCTGGTGGCCGGATATGTCACTCACCTGCTGCGCCCCTACGGTTTCACCGAGGATGCGATCTTTCGCAAGCAGTTGCCGGCCGGTGATTTCCACGACCCCGACTACCCGGTCGAATCGCTGCGCTGCGAGTGTGGCCAACAGTTGTCGCACCGGGTCGATCGCTGCACGCACAACAAGTTTCTGGTTTTTATGGCGCGCTTTTGGGAAGGGTCGCTGAAGATCGGCAAGTTCGCCCTGTTCGGCCTGCTGATCGAAGTGGTGGCCTTGATGTTCATTCCGTCGGAATGGATCACCGGTCTCCTCGAAGGGGACACCCTGGCTTCGATTCTGACCCTTTCACTCTCTACGGTCTTCCTGCACATGCCGCAGGTGACTGCAGCCTCGATGCTCTTCGGCTTTTATCTCCCCGAGCCCGGCCAGGTCATTCCTCTGGCCAAGGGAGCGGGGATCATTCTGCTGATCGGTGCCCCGGTCACTGCCCTGCCGGTCATGGGGGTCTTTATCACCATGTTCAAGCCGCGGGTGCTGGCGCTCTATCTTGCCATCTGCATCGGCGGCCCACTGGCACTGGCGCTGCTCCTGCGCGCCCTGCCGATTACGCTCTAGCCGACTTTTTCATTCTCCAGACGATCTTCCAGGTAGCCGACCAATTCCTGTACGGCCCGCTCCAGGTCGGGAGGTACGGCTTCCAGTTCGGCCAGGGCGTTGCTCAGACGGCGAGCGGCGCTCAGGGCTCCCTGGCAATGGCGCTCGCCGCGCCGCTCCGGCTGGTACTCCTGCAGCATCCCGCGGAACTGTTTGGCTGCCGTTGGATGGCTGCGGTCCTCTTCCAGCACCGTCCGCCGCAGGTTGTTGTAGTCGTCCGGTGAAAAAGTATGCTCTTCGCGGGCTTGGCGAAGCAGATCGACCGAACGGAAGTCCGGCAGCGGGCGTTCTTCCTTGCGTTCCAGCACCCCCGGTTCCTCGCGCTCCAGAAAGCGGAAGGCCAACAGCAATTTGTCGGCGGTTTGCCGCCGGATGCGGATCTCCCTGGCACAGTAATCTTCGAAGGAAGTGTAACCCCAATCATGAAACTGGCCGGTGTTGGCAACCTTGGTCAGCGATTCGCCGAGGTCCGCCCACGACGACTTGAAGCGTTTTGCCGAGATCAGTACCCGGTAGCGTTCGGAATCCGGTGGGAGTTGTTGCAGCAGCTGTTCGATATGCTGGGCGCCCTTGGTCGGGACGTTTTGATCCATATAAATTCTCCTGCCTGATTTGGGGCGGTCATCCTAGCACAAGTTGATAGAAAGGAATTCAGAATTCAGGAGTCAGAATTCAGGAGTCAGAAGTCAGAAGTCAGAAGTCTTCGGACGATGAGGATTATGTTTCTCGGGAAAGCCTGCAGATTTGTTTTTCTTCTGTATTCTGAATTCTGTATTCTGAATTCCTGACATCCATCTCAGCTAGTGGAAAACTGAATGTCCATAAAACAGTCATCCCGCCTCCACTGCCCGGTCGGTCCGGAAACTCTCCGCATGCTTCAGCTTGGGCATCCATGGGTGATCGCCGATCGCTATACAGCTCGTTGGCCCAAGGCGGCCAGCGGCGCATTGGTCAACCTCGTCAGCGATCACGGCGATTTTTTGGGTACGGCCCTTCTCGATCCGGGGTCACGGGTGGTCGCCCGCCTGCTTGACCGGCAGCAGATCAACCTCGATGCAGCCTGGCTCGGTTCCCGCCTGGCAACCGCTGCACGTCTGCGCTGCTGGCTCGAGCTTGGTGACACCACGGTCTGGCGGTTGGTCAATGGCGAGGGGGACGGCCTCCCCGGGCTGACCATCGACCGATATGGCGATTATCTGCTGGTGCAATACTACACGCTGGCGTGGGAACCGCACCTGCCGGCCGTTGTTCAGGCGCTTATGGCAACTTGTCGTCCCCGCGGCATTTACGGAAAATTCCGCCCCCAGCAGACTCGTGCGGCCGGTGGTTTGGTCAAAGGGCGGTTGTTGGCCGGCACCGGGGCCCCTGAACCTCTGGTTGTTGTCGAGCACGGACTGCGCTATTGCGTCGATCTGGACAGTGACCTGCACACCGGGCTCTTCCTCGACCAGCGCCGCAACCGCGTGGCGTTTCGCTGCCAGAGCGCCGGGCAGCGGGTGCTCAACCTGTTCGCCTACACCGGGGCTTTTTCCGTGGCGGCCGCCGCAGGCGGCGCCGAACGGGTGACCACGATCGACGTGGCGTCGCGCTATCTTGACCGTGCCCGCGAGAACTTTCGACTGAACGACTTCGACCCCGCAGGGCATGAATTCATTGCCGGGGACTGTTTTGTGGAACTGGAGAAGCTTGCCAGGGGCAACCGGAGTTTCGACATCATCCTCATGGACCCGCCGAGCTTTTCGACCACTCGCGAAAGCCGCTTCACGACCAGCGGCGGCACGGCCGAACTGGTTCAGGGAGCTCTCGGGCTGCTGCCGCCCGGAGGGTTGCTGATCACTTCTTCCAACCATCAGAAGGTCGATCTGGCTGATTATCTCAAAGAACTGCGGCGGGGCGCACTGGCAGCGGGACGGGAGTTGCAAGTCATCGAAACGGCGGGGCAGGGGGGAGACTTCCCATATCCGGTTACCTTTCCGGAAGGGCGCTATCTGAAGTACGTGGTGAGTGTGGCGGGATAAGTCGAGGTGTGGCTGAAAACCAAAACATGGAACGCTGATCAAATCTGAAAAGGCATGGATCAAGGCGGATAGAGATGTGATCAGCGTTCGCCTTTGTCTTTACGGTTTTTGCAGTGCTGCCAGGAAGACGTCGCGGTAGAGGAACTGGTAGCCGGCCAGTTTTTCCCGCTGCAGGACCGGATGCCCGACCGGGAGAATCACGAACGGCCGCGATTGCTCCCCGCCGACCGAGCCGTGACCGCCGACCTGGTCGTCGAAACAGGCGATGCCCTCCTCATCCAGCGCGCCGAAAATCACCAGATCACCGCAGTTCTCCCCGTTGCCGAAACGGCGCACCTCTTCGACGACCTCATCCGGCACACCGTAGGGCCGGAGAAATTCCAGCTCTTCCTGGTGGTGGATGTCCCCCGGTGCCGTGTAGAGCCGGCCATTCCGGTGAAAGATGCAGACAGCCCCGGCAGTTTCCCCTTTGGCCAGAATAAAGCCGATCCCCTTGTGCTGCTGCAGGAAGCGCAACAGCAGCGGCTGGGTCTCTTCGACCTCGCGCCAGGTCAGGCGATGTGGCGTGCCGGTGATATAGAGATGCGCCAGGGTGCTTGAGTAGGTGATGACCACTCCACCCTCGTGATCTACTTTTAACGTTTCCGGCACCAGGTCGCGGATCTTCTTCTGCAGGTAATTTTTGGTGGTTCGGTAAAGCTGGTAACGCCAACCGCGGCGGCGCGTTTCCAACTCGTCCTGCAGGTAGCCAAGTTGAATGCGGGTGAATGCCAGCGGGCCGGCCGAAACCGTCGCCGTTTGATTCTCGCGCAGGAAAGCGCTGACTGCGTCTCCCAGCGTGGCGCCGAAGCGCGCCTGGAACGGGTAGCCGGGGGTCTGCCCGTGGTCGGAGAGGATCACCAGGGTGTAGTCGGCGGCAGCCACATAGTCGATGGCGCGGATCAGTTCGCCGATCCGCTGGTCGATATAGCGCAGATTTTTCAGGGCCGGCCGGGAAGCCGGCCCGTAGTGATGGGCAAGTTCATCGTAGCCGCTGAAGGTCGTGTAGATGCGCGGCACGCCGGTATAGACGTCGGCCAGCACCCCGAAGGTCTGCAATTCGCGCAGAATGACGTTGCAGATGATGCGGATGATTGGAAACAGCCCTTCCATCGGCCGCCAGCGTTTCCTGCGCCGGTGCCAGATGGAATCCTGGCGGTTGACCCAGTACTCGACAAAGGTGGCGCCGAACATCCGCAGCGCCCGCCACGGGTTGAACAGCATCAGCAGCAGGATGCGCACGCCGCCGATTCGGCCGAACAACGTCTGCGGGTGGGGGGAAGAGGCGGTGAAGACACTGCGCTTGGCGCCGCCATCGATGATGTTGGAGTAGGAAGAACCGCCGGCAAGCAACCCCTCCCGGTCGTGGAAGAGGCGCTCACGGAACAGTTGGACGTGGTCGGGGTCGTTGCAGGAGATGATCTGGCCGGTGCTCTTCTCGAACCAGCGGAACGCCGGGATCCCCTCTTCCTGGCCGTAGAAGATCACCGCCTGGGCGGCTGGCGTGGTACTCGGCAGCCCGGCGCGATATTCGATCAGGCGATGGCCGCGACGGAGGTAACGTTCGAGGTGCGGCATGTAGCCGCAATCGAGAGCCTGGCGCAGGTGCGGATAGGACAGCCCGTCGATCTGCAGGCCGACGAAGCCTGGCGCCCGGTCAACCGCCAACCTTTCCCGGCGTTCCTTGCGGAACGGGAAGAGCTTGACCCCGTAGTAGAGGCGGTGGAGCGGGCTCAGCTGCATGCCGGGCGTCCTCGCCGGAGGGTTATTCCTCGATCGAAACCTTTTCGATGATCACCGCTTCGACCGGCACATCCTGGTGTCCGGCTTTGGTTCCGGTGGCGACCGTTTCGATGGCCCAGACGGCGTCCATGCCGTCGACCACCTTGCCGAACACGGCATAGCCGAATTTGTCGGGGTTGAGGCCGGCGTTGTCGAGGAACTTGTTGTCCGCAGTGTTGATAAAGAACTGGCTGGTGGCACTGTCGACCACCATGGTACGGGCCATGGCGACGGTGCCAACCTTGTTCTTCAGGCCGTTGTTCGCTTCGTTCTTGATCGGGGCGCTGGTCGGTTTCTGCGCCATGTCGGCGGTCATCCCGCCCCCCTGGATCATGAAACCCTTGATGACACGATGAAAAACGGTGCCATCGTAATGCCCGGCCTTGGCGTAGGCAATGAAGTTCTCGACCGAGATCGGCGCCTTGGCGCGGTCCAGTTCGATCCAGATTTCACCCTTGCTGGTCTGCATGATGGCTATCGGGTTGCTCATTTTTGGATACTCCTTGTCATGAATTTATCTCATCTAAATACCACGCGGCATCGGTTCGGGCAATCATTGGCATGCCGGAGCGCCTGTGACAAAAACTCTATCATGGATAAACCAAGAGCCGCAAACATTTGAGATTGCGGCTCTTTTGTCCTGTTTGGTACCGAAGGCCGGACTCGAACCGGCACGCCCGGAGGGCATCGGTTTTTGAGACCGACGTGTCTACCATTCCACCACTTCGGCGCTTGAGGGTTGCATTATAGGGAGAGGTTTTCGGGTGGTCAAGCGGCAAAAGTTGCGTCAGGGGACTTTTCGATTGCATCCGCTCTATACCCATGCTAATAAACTCTCCTTTGTCGGGGCGTAGCGCAGCCTGGTAGCGCACCTGTCTTGGGCACAGGGGGTCGGAGGTTCGAATCCTCTCGCCCCGACCATAAGCGCCAATAGCTCAGGTGGATAGGGCAACGGCCTTCTAAGCCGTGAAAACCTTAGCAAGACCGGTTGTTTATCACTGAGTGTCGTTAATAGCGCCAGTAGCTCAGCTGGACAGAGCAACGGCCTTCTAAGCCGTCGGTCGGGGGTTCGAGTCCTCCCTGGCGCGCCACTTATGTGGAGTAATGCCGGTGGCGAGTTAACCGTTGACAAGCTCCGGGTTCCTTGACTAAATTGAATTCCCTTTTTGTGGTGG
>JAMPXI010000178.1 GCA_023701265.1 Desulfuromonadales bacterium
CTACACCGAGCGGGAAGCGCAGCCCTCACTGACCGGGTTTCTCGAGAAAGTGGCGCTGCTCGACCGCGACGAGCCGGGCTCGAACAACAAGGAAAAGAAACTGGCCCAGGACGCCGTGGTGCTGATGAGCCTGCACTCGAGCAAGGGGCTGGAATTTCCGCAGGTATTCCTCCCCGGCTGCGAGGAGGGGCTGCTGCCGCACAAGAAATCGGTGAGCGAGACCTTCGATGTCGACGAGGAGCGCCGCCTCTGCTACGTGGGGATCACCCGCGCCCGCACCCGCCTGACCCTGCTTCACGCCCGGGAGCGCAAGAAGTACGGCAAGATGGAGCCGCGCGAGCGCAGCCGCTTCCTCGATGAAATCCCCACGGAACTGCTGCGCCCGGAGACCCGCAGCGTCATGGTCATCGAGGAGTTTGATGAAGGCGCATCGCTTTCGGCCATGTTCGATACCGCGATGGCGCGCAAGGCAAGGTAGGCATCCGGACGCTGGAAATGTGAAAGGCCCGCACTCAATGGTGCGGGCCTTCGTCATTCGATCAACTCACCCTGGTCACGGGTCATTCCGGCCTCATGTCTGCCGGAGCGTCTCACAACTATTCGGTTGTGTGAGCGTTTCCTCGATCGGCTAACCTCCTTGGCTGGGGGTTTACCTACTCTGCAGCGCTGCACTATTACTATAGCAAATTTTCGGAAAATTTCATCATGAAAATTCAAAGCGTCACACGCTCTGGCCATGCGATTGCTATTGGTTCCTTCCGGTCAGCCGCGCTATAATATCCCTTTATCCATTACCCCAGAATTGCGAGAACCTCGATGGACGACCGTAATCCCGACCAGACTTCCGACGACGACAACTTTGCGGCCATGCTCGAGCGCAGCCTGCTCGACGCAACCCCCCTCAAGCCGGGGGAGAAGATTGAGGCAACCGTGCTGCAGATCGGCACCGAGTGGCTGTTTCTCGATGTCGGCCAGAAAGGGGAAGGGGTGCTCGATGTCAAGGAGCTGCTCGATGCCGACGGGCAACCGACGGTGGCGGTCGGCGACCGCCTGGGCGTCTATTTCCTCGGCCGCAGTGCCGACGAGCTGCGGTTCACCACCCGCATCGGCGGTCGTTCCGGCGCCGGCACCGCCCACCTCGAGGAGGCCTGGCGCAGCGGCATCCCGGTGGAGGGGCGGATCGAAAAGGAAGTCAAGGGCGGCTACGAGGTCAAGCTCCCCGGCGGGGTGCGCGCCTTCTGCCCCTTCTCCCAACTCGGCCGCTCTCGCCAGGACGCCGGCGAGTCGCTGCTCGGCCAGAACGTGCCCTTCCGGATCACCCAGTTCGGCGAGCAGGGGCGCAACATCGTGGTGTCCCGCCGCGAGCTGATCGAGGAGGAGCGTCGCCAGTTGCGCGAGGCGCTGCGCGAAACGCTGCGCGAGGGGGCGCTTGTCCGCGGCACGGTGACCGCCATTCGCGACTTCGGTGCCTTTGTCGACATCGGCGGGGTGGAAGGGTTGCTGCCGATCGCCGAAATCGCCTGGGGGCGGATTGGTTCGGTCGAGGACGTCCTGCAGGTTGGCCAGGAACTGGAACTGGCGGTGAAAAGCTGTGACTGGGAGAAGGAGCGCTTCTCCTTCAGCCTGCGCGCCACCCTGGCCGATCCCTGGCAGCAGAAGGTCGGCACCCTTTACCGCGAGGGGACGACGCTGACCGGCACGGTCGTCCGTCTCGCCCAGTTCGGCGCCTTTGTCACCATCGACGAGGGGATCGACGGCCTGTTGCCGATCGGCAAACTCGGCGGCGGCAAGCGCATCCGTCATCCTCAGGAAGTCCTGCAGGTCGGTCAGCAGCTGCTGGTGACCATCGAGAGCATTGATCGCGCCCAACGGCGCATCGCCCTTGGTCTGGCCGGGGAGGGGACGCGTGACGACGGGCCGACCAGCTACACGGCCCCGGCCGCGACGATGGGGACCTTCGGCGACCTGCTCAAGGCCAAGCTGGAGCAAGGGAAGAAGCGATAGGTCGCCAATCGGTCATGTCGCTTGACGGGCGCCTCGTCCACTACTCGCCGCGGGAGGAAATGGCCAACCGGATTACCCATGGCGCGGCGGTATTCGTCAGCGTGCCGGCGCTGATCGTGCTGTTGGCGGCGGCGGCGCGGACCGGCGACCCCTACCGGGTGTTCGCCAGCGCGGTGTTTGCCGGCAGTCTCTGCCTTTTCTACGGCATCTCCACCCTGTACCATTCCCTGCGCAGCGAGCGGGCCCGGTATCTCTTCCGCATCCTTGATCACGCCGGGATCTACCTGGTGATCGCCGCCAGCTATACGCCGTTCACCCTGGTGTCGATGCGTGCCGGCAACGGCTGGATATTGCTCGGCGTGGTCTGGACGCTGGCGGTGGCCGGCATAGTCTTCAAGTCGGTGATGACCCACCGCCTGCGGTTCCTGGCCCCGGTTTTCTACATTGCCCTCGGCTGGCTGATTGTGGTCGATCTCGAGGGGCTGCTGACCATGGTCCCCCCCGGCGGGGTGGCATGGCTGTTTGCCGGCGGGGTGGCCTACACCGTCGGCATCCTCTTTTACGCCATCGACCGCATCCCCTACAATCATGCGATCTGGCACCTGTTC
>JAMPXI010000084.1 GCA_023701265.1 Desulfuromonadales bacterium
ATCGGCCAGAGCAGCCCCGGCGTGTCGGAGAGGAGGATGCCGTTGTGCAGGTCGATCTGCTGCGGGCAGGTGGTGACCGCCGGTTTGTCGCCGACCCGTGCCACCTTCTTCCCGGTCAGGGTATTGATCAGGGTCGACTTGCCGACGTTGGGGATGCCGACCACCATGACCTGTAAATATCTCTCCCCCTTGCCGCCACGCGTGGGCACCAGGGTGCGGCACAGCTTCAGCAGCCGGCCTGCGTCCCGGTGATCCTTGGCGATCAGCGGCAGCGCCCGCACCCCCCGCTGTTTTTCAAAGAAGCGGACCCATTCACCGGTTACCGCAGGATCGGCCAGGTCGCTTTTGTTGAGCACCTTGATGCACGGCTTGGCCCCGCGCAGCTTCGTCAGCAGTGGGTTGGCGCTGCTGACCGGGAGCCGGGCGTCGAGCACTTCGATGACGACGTCGATGGTCGGCAGCTTCTTGATAATCTGTTCCCGGGCTTTTTTCATGTGTCCCGGGTACCAGTCGATGATCATCAGTGTCACTCCGGCAAAAATGGAAACGCCACCGGGCAATTCCCTGTGGCTCTGGTCAAGGTAACTCAGAAGCTGGTCGCGAGACCAGCTTTATCGCTGTAAAATTCGAGAACCAATTGCACAGGGCGGCTTCGCGGCCACCCGTTTGCCTGGAACCGGCGCGCAGCGTCAGACCGAAGCCGCCTGGGCCGCCAGGCTGACGGCCAGCTCTTCGATCTCCCGGTGCTCGGTCAGGCCGTCGATGAAGCGCTGCGGAATCCCCCGCCGGCCGACCTGGGCGCCGACCAGCGCGCCGGTGAGCATCGCCCGGGCCATGTTCTGGCCGCCGCCGTTGATGGCGTGCAGGACCGCCGCCTCGAAGTCATCCCGGAAGCGGGCCGCCAGGTAGTAGGCGGCCGGGAGGATGTGGTAGATGGCGCAGGGCATGCCGTAGACCAGGGAGACCTTCCAGGCCGGCTCGATGCGGATCTCCGGGTCGGCCGCGGCGCGCGCCATGTAGCCCGGCGAAAGGAGGGCGTCGGGGGATGCGAACCGGCCGGCGCGGGGCGGGTCGGGATCGCCTGGACGCGGCGGCTGCAGGTTGTTGCCGGTGACGGCATGGAAGGGGAGGCTGCCGTCAGTGACCAGTTGCATCAGTTTGCCGCTGATGTGCGGGTCAAAGGGTTCACCGCAGACCAGCCGGCCGAGGACGGCGCCGTAGGCGACGGTCAGGGCGACCACGGCCTCATCGACCTGGGTCAGCACCGTGTTGCCGGCGATCGTCCGTGCCAGTTCCCTGGGGTGGCGAGCGTAGCGCACGGCGAGGGCGAGGGTGCGCTCGATCGCTTCGGTGTCGTCGGCATGGCCGCCGGTCTCCCCCCAGTCGCGCTGCTGCACCACCCGCCGCCGCCAGGCTTCGCGGATCGACTGGCTGGTGTAGCCGCCGGGCCCGAACGCCGGGGTGCCGTCGAGGTGGGGAAAGAGCTCGGTGTCGAGGCGCCGGCAGAAGTCGGCCTCGTCGTAGCCGCCGCAGGCGACCAGGGACTGGAGGGTCAATTTGAGGATGATGCCGGCCTGGGAGAGGTCCCCGGCCCTGAGCCCGGCGTGGTAGCGGTCGGGGCGGGGGTCGGTGTAGCCGTCGATCCAGTCGCCGTAGTCGCGGCGCAGGGCATCGAGATCGTAGTACCAGTGGGGACCGAGGCCGAGGGCGTCGCCGATGAAGGCGCCGAGGATGGCCCCTTCGGCCCGCTCAAACAGAGTGATGGCTATCATGAAAGCCCCCGCACATCGGACCTGTCTCCATTCTGCTCCTGCTCCTGAATGTCAGCGCTATCGCACCGCAGCGGCGGTTCCGGGTGCATGCCAGCGTTCAGGAATAGGGAGGCTTTTCTCATGGTTCCAGCCAGGGTCAGATCTCGACCTGCTGACCGAGTTCGACCACCTGCTCCGGCGGGAGGTTGAAGAAGACGGTAGCGCCGAGGGCGTTGCGGTTGAGAAAAGCGAAAAGCTTCTCCCGCCAGACCAACAATGCCGGGCTGCGGCGGGGAGCGATGATCCGCTCACGAGCCAGATAGTAAGTGATGTCCTCGAGATCGATCGTGAGTCCGTGCGGTTCGCACTGACGCAGTGCCACTGGCACGTGGGGGCTCTGCATGAAGCCGTAGCGAACCAGCACCCGGGCGAAGCCGAGCGGCAACAGGGTGACTTCGACCCGCTCGGCGGCCGGCACCCGCGGCAGTTCTTCGGTTATCACGGTGAGCACGACGACCTGCTCGTGCAGTACCTGGTTGTGCGCCAGGTGGTGGTGCAGGATCGGCGGAGTCCCCTTGGTCCGCCCGGTCATGAAGACCGCCGTTCCGGGGACCCGGTGCGGCGGGTCGGCGGCGAGCGCCTCGATGAAGGCCGACAGTGACTCGTCTGCCCCCTGCAGGGTCGCCACGAGTTCGGTGCGTCCCCGGTGCCAGGTGGTCATGACGACGAAGACCGCTCCGCCGGCGATAATCGGGAACCAGCCGCCGTGGCCGATCTTGAGCAGGTTGGCGCCGAAGAAGGGGAGGTCGATCGCCAGGAAGAGGGCGGCCATGGCACCGGCGATAGCCGGGTGCCAGCGCCAGTGCCTGATCATCAGGAAGAAGGCGAGGACGGTGGTGATGACCATGGTGGTGGTGACGGCAACCCCGTAGGCGCCGGCGAGGCTGGTCGAGGATCCGAAGCCGATGACGAGCGCCAGGGTGGTCAGCATCAACCCGTTGTTGACCGCCGGACAGTAGACCTGGCCGATCTCTTCCGAGGAGGTCTGCACCAGGCGCAGGCGGGGGCTGTAGCCGAGTTGGATCGCCTGCCGGGTCAGGGAGAAGGCGCCGGAAATGACTGCTTGCGAGGCGATGACCGTCGCTACGGTGGCAAGGAGGACCAGTGGATAGAGGGCCCAGTCCGGCGCCAGGTGGAAGAACGGTTCGCGGGTCTCTGCCGGGCGCAAGAGCAGCAGTGCCCCCTGGCCGAGATAGTTGAGGAGCAGAGCGGGGAAGACCAGGACGAACCAAGCCAGTCGGATCGGCCGTGGGCCGAAGTGCCCCATGTCGGCATAGAGCGCCTCCCCGCCGGTCACGACCAGGAAGACGGCGCCGAGGACGAAAAAGGCGAGTCGGCCGTTGGCAAGGAAGAACTGGAATGCGTGGTGGGGGCTGAGTGCGCCGAGGACCTGCGGCGCCTGCAGGATGCCGCCGACCCCCAGCACCGCCAGGGTGATGAACCAGACCGCCATCGTTGGGCCGAAGACCAGTCCGACCTTCGCCGTTCCACGTTTTTGAAAGAGGAAAAGGGCGACGAGGATTGCCAGCGTGAGCGGTTGCACCGACCCCTCCAGTTCCGGGGCGGCGATTTTGAGCCCCTCGACGGCGCTCAGCACCGAGATAGCCGGGGTGATCGCCCCGTCCCCGTAGAGAAACGCCGCGCCGAAGAGCCCCAGCGGTAGCAGCAACCGGCGCTGCCTGCTGCTGAGGCGGTTGGCAGGCATCAGCAGGGAGAGCAGGGCGAGGATTCCCCCCTCGCCGCGGTTGTCCGCCCGCATCATGAAGGTCAGGTATTTGACGGAGATGACAAGGGTGAGCGCCCAGAAGATCAAGGACAGGACACCGAGGACGTTGGCCGGGGTCGGCGGGAGCGAGTGGCCGCCGTGGAAGCACTCGCGCAGGGCATACAAGGGGCTGGTGCCGATGTCGCCGTAGACGACGCCGAGCACCGTCAGGCTGGGGAGGAGGAACCCGCGGGCAGAGTGGTCGGGATATTGGTCGTCGCGAGGGTGACGGTTCCCCATCGGTTCTCCTGGTCGAAAGCGCAGCCTGTGCTTGCCGAGCATACCGTAGACTGCAGCGGGTGCAAGCAGGGGCTGCCGGCGAGTACGGTCGCATAGCCGGCCAGCGGGTTCACGCGCTGGCCGGGGCTGCCGGGGCCTCCCCGAAACACCGCGGGTGCGGGGTCACGACGGCTTGTAGTACATCAACTCGCGGGCATAAGGTGCAACCAGGCGTTCCAGTTCATGGCGATCGTCCATTGGCAGCGGCGGCTGCCGGGCGGCGGCCGCGTTTTTGATCACATGCGCCGGGTTGTCGCAACCGATCACCATGGTGGAGACCTCGTGAGCGAGGGCGTAGCGGATCCAGCGGGCAGCCTCGCTGCTTCCCGGCACCTGCAGGCCGAACCCTCGGCAGAGCACCTTCATGCCGATAATCCCCATGCCGCGGCGGGTGGCATCCGGCACCACGCTCTGCGGGAAACTGCGCCAGGCTGGCTCGGCCGGGTTGACCGGGAGCAGCACCGTGTCGAACGGGTAGAGATCGAAGGCCTTGAGAAGAATCTGCGGATCATGATGTCCGGTGATGCCGACGAACCGCACCCGGCCGTCGCGCTTGGCGCGGTCGAAGGCCTCGATGGCCCCGCCCGGACCGAAGATTCGTTCCAGATCCTCATCGGTTCGCACATCGTGGACCTGCCAGAGATCGAGCCGGTCGGTCTTCAGGTTGGCCAAGGTGGCCTGCAGCATCTGCTCGGCGCCTCTGGCGCTGCGGGCATGGGCCTTGCTGGCGAGGAACACCTGGTTCCGCCAGGCCCCGAGACTCTCCCCGTAATAGACTTCGCTGTCGTCATAGGCGCGGGCCGATTCGAGATAGGTGATCCCTTGTTCAAGCGCCGCGAGGATGACCGCGCGGGCGGCTTTGTTCTGGCCGAAGGTGCGGAGCACCCCCTCGCCGCCGAGGCCAAGGCAGGTCACGTCCACGCCGGTGTTGCCGAGTCGTCTGGTCGGGATCATGGCTGCCACCTCCGTTCCGTTATTCTACCGTCCAAATTCCCCCATTGCTCACAAAGCCCCAGGTTTCATCTCTTTTGCCGGAACCACGCCAATATCGCCTCCGCCGGGCGCGCGCCGGCCAGCTGGCCGATGACCTTCCCGCCGCGCATCAGCAGCATGACCGGGATGCCGCGCACCCCGAAACGCGCCGCCAGATTGGGGTTCTCCTGGGTGTCGATCTGCACCACGACGGCTTCCCCCACCAGCCTTTCGGCAATCGTTCGCACCGACGGTGCGAATGAGCGGCAGTGCGGTCACCACGGTGCCCAGAACTCGGCGAGGACCTGTCCGGGGTAGGCGTTTACGAATGCATCGAAAGTCCGTTCGGTGAGCGGTTGTGGCCGGAAATAGAGCGGCGGCAGGGCTGTGCGGCATTTGCCGCAGAGGCCGGCTTGCCCCTCGCGTTCGGCGGGGATCCGGTTGGCGGCCCCGCAGGCGTGGCAGGTGACGTTGTAGGCGGACATGGCGTTCTCCCGGGAGGGCATGGCGCATATTTGTTGACAGAATAATTATAGCCGATGTGATGAAGAAGTGGCAGGGCAGGCGCCGGCCCAGGAAACAGAGGGACAGGCTCTTCCCGGGGAAAAGAGCCTGTCCCTTTACGGGAGCGCCTGCGTTACTGGACAGCAGGTTGGTCGATAATTGTGCCGGTGCTGGCGTTGATCCGTACCGGCGTCGCATGGCAGTGGCGCATCATCCGGCTGGCAACGGTCAGCAAGGCGACCCGATCGGAAGCTGACAGTCGAACGAACATTTCGATCATCAAAGGCAATTCCGGCACCTTGTTCTCGTCCATAATTTTCCTCAAGCGTGAAAGGTCTTGTGCCTGTCGATCATTGCGGGGCAGGTTCCCGTCCTTCCCCCGTCAGGACACTAGAGATCCCAGTTGGCGATTTTCATGGTGCCGTTGTTCGCCAGGTTGACCTGCATCTTGAAGACCCGGTCGAGCAGTTGCGGCTCGTGGCCGGCCTTCCTGGTCAGGCACTCCCGGGTCGCCAGGTCCAGGTATTCCTGGAGCAGCGGCTGGTAATCGGGGTGGGCGCATTGATCGATGATCAGTTGGGCGCGGCTCTTCGGATCCAGCCCGCGCAGATCCGCCAGCCCCTGCTCGGTGACGAGCACGTCGAGATCGTGCTCGGTATGATCGACGTGCGGGACATGCGGCACGACGCAGGTGATCCCGGTCGGGTCGCTCTTGGTCGACCGGGCCGACGGCGTGTGCATGATGGACAGATAGGCGTTGCGCAGAAAGTCGCCGGAACCGCCGATGCCGTTGATCATCCGGGTGCCGCCCACCAGGGTGGAATTGGCGTGGGCATAGATGTCGAACTCGACCGGGGTGTTCATGGCGATGCAGCCCAGGCGCCGGATCGGCTCCGGGTGGTTGGCGATCGACAGCGGCCGCATGATCACCTTCTTGCTGTAGGTGTCCCAGTTGCCGTAGAAGCGCTTGAACCCCTCGACCGAGAACGACAGGGAAACCGTCGAGGCGAAGTCGAGTTTTCCGGAGTCGATGAAGTCGAGCATGGTGTCCTGCAGAACCTCGGTCCAGACGTTGAGGCCGCTGAACGGACCTTTGGCCAGGCCGCCGATCACCGCGTTGGCGATGGAGCCGACGCCGGACTGCAGCGGCAGCAGGTTCTTCGGCAGGCGGCCGTTGTCCACCTCGAACTTGAAGAAATCGACGATGTTGGCGGCGATGGCTTCGGAGGTGTCGTCCTGTTCGCTGAAGGCGCGGCCGTTGTCCGGCAGGGTCGACTCGACAATGGCCACGATCTTGTCGGTATCGATGCGCACGTACGGGGAGCCGGCCCGGTCGTCGACCCGGCTGATCAGGTACGGCAGCCGGTACGGCGGATTGACCGGTTCGATGATGTCGTGCAGCCCTTCGTAGTTGGGGAGCGAGGTGTTGAGCTCGATGATGATCTGGTCGGCAATCTTGACGATTTCCGGGACGGCGCCGCAGGAGGCGGTCAGGACCAGGCTGCCGTCCTCCATGATGGCGGAGCATTCGATGATGGCGATATCGAGCCGGCCGCCGTTGTCCTTGGTATAGAAGCCGTAGCCCAGGTCCTGGGCGAACATGGACAGGTGCCGGTCGCCCATGCGGATGCGCCCCGCGTTGATGCCGGCCTGGATGTTCTTGCCGGTCTGATACGGCCAGCGGCGGTCGATCATGTCGAGGGACGCCCAGCGGTCTTCCGTTTCGACGCCGACCGAGGCGCCGATGAACAGGTTGAATTTCAGTTTCCCCTGCAGGTTGTTCTTTTCGACATGGTCGGCCAGGGCAATGGGCACCGCTTTCGGGTAGCCGGCCGGGGTAAATCCCGACCAGCCGAGATTCATGCCGTCCTTGAACAGGGGG
The DNA here is from genome assembly GCA_023701265.1 of Desulfuromonadales bacterium. GTDB lineage: Bacteria > Desulfobacterota > Desulfuromonadia > Desulfuromonadales > BM103 > VAUL01. The sequence continues at coordinate 7,214 of JAMPXI010000084.1, forward strand.
ATGACCGCTTCGACCGGCTTGATTTTGTCGTGAAGGCTGCTTCGCTTGATGCGCTGCTGAAGGACTGACACGGGGGGTTCCTTTCTTTTCTCCGTAGTTTGCTGCCGGCGGCAGGGCTTTAAGGTGCCAGCGCCTCGTGAGAGCCGTCAGGTGATTGAGAAAATAACCGTCGTGGAATAGTGAGGTTAACGGCTCCCACGCAAAAACAGGTAGCATGCTAACAAATTTCTTGCAACATTTTATGGTAAAAATTATCACAAATGCTACAAGATTTCCTCGGGCGGCGCTTGCCAAGTCCCGCCGGGTGTGGTTGATTTGAAGCAGGCCCGTGCCGGCGAAGTCCCGGTTTCGCGGGCCGGAAAGGAGCACGTCATGCCTACGCTGCTGATTACCGGGGCCAACCGTGGTCTTGGCCTCGAACTGACCAGGGAATTTGCCCGGCACCACTGGCGGGTGCTTGCCTGTTGCCGCTCTCCGGAGGAGGCCGGCGATCTGCAGGCTCTCGCCGCCGCGGCGGAAGCGGTGGCGATTCACCGCCTGGAGGTGGGCGACATCGCCCAGGTTCGCGATCTGGCCGGCCGGCTCAAGGGGGCGCCGATCGACATCCTGTTCAACAACGCCGGGATCTTCGGCCCCAAGCACCAGCGGTTCGGCGAGACCGACGAAGCCGGCTGGCTCGAGGCGTTCCGCATCAACTGCATCGCCCCGCTGCGCCTGGCCGAGGCTTTCGTCGAACACGTCGCCGCCAGCGAGCGGCGGGTCATCGCGACCATGGGGAGCGTGATGGGGAGCATCGCCGAAAACGGCAGCGGCGGTGATTATGCCTACCGCACCTCGAAGGCGGCGGTGCACATGGTCATGAAGGGGCTCGCCGTCGACCTGGCGGCGCGCGGCATCGTCACGGTCGTCCTCCATCCCGGCTGGGTGCAGACCAGCATGGGCGGCAGCAACGCACCGCTCACTCCCGAAGCAAGCGCGGCTGGACTGACCGAGGTGTTGCTCGGCTTGCGCCGGGAGCAAAGCGGCATGCTGATCGACTATCAGGGGAACGTGCGTCCCTGGTGAGGACTCTGAAGGGGTGGGGGCATGGGTTTATAATGTAAGCAAACCGAAGGAGAAAGGTGGCTAAGATGCGCGAGACGACGTTGTCGCTGCCGGAGGTAGCCGTGGTGGCCGGGACGCGGGTTATGCTCGGGGCCGGCCTGGCCCTGTTGCTGGGGGAGCGGCTGACCGGCAAGCAGAAGCAGACGGCCGGCTGGGCCCTTTTCCTGACCGGGGCGTTGACCACGATCCCCTTGGTGGTGGCGGTCTGGGGGCGGAGTCGGGAGGTCGGCTCGGGACGCTGAAGACGCCGCCGGCAAATCCGGGGGCACCTTTGAGTTGAGTTAGTGTCCCCGGAACCCCTTCCGGCAGTTCAAAGCCTCGTCAACATGCGCGTGAGCAGCGCCTTCACCTGCGTGGCCAGTTCGGTAACTCCCGGGTTGTCGATCAGCGACAGTGCCGCCACCGGGTCCATGATCATCACCGCGGTCTGCCCCTCCGCGTCATAAACGACCACATTGCATGGCAGCAGGGTGCCGATGTTCAACTCCTGGTTGAACGCTTCCCAGGCGAGCGCCGGGTTGCAGGCGCCGAGGATGACGTAGTTGCGGAAATCCTTGCCCAACTTCTCCCGGAACTTGTCGGTGACGTTGATCTCGCACAGGATGCCGAACCCTTCCTTTTGCAGCTCTTCCCGAACCTTCTGTAACGTCTCCGCAAACGAAGTCGCGACAGTTTTGCCGAAGGCATAACTGGTCTGCATTTCCATGGCAATGGTCCTTCCCGTGGCTTTCGCCGGTTCTGTAGCGTCTCGCACTTCTCGCCCGCCTGGCGGTGCGCAGCTTTCTTGAATTGTAAGGGCGAGCCGGCGATTGGCAAGAGCACCAGCTGATTTGCTGCTGCTCGACTCGCCCGCAGCGGGCCGCGCCGGGGTAAGATGGGCCGCATGAATTCAGAGTGAGCTCCCCGGGACTTCGCGACGGGGCATTTTGTGGCAGAATATAGGTAGATGTCACCGAAGCCCGAGCGTCCCGCACGTCTCGGCAGGAGGTCTTATGCAAAGGCTACGCATCCTTACACTGCTCCCCCTGCTCCTCGGTGTCGCCGGCAGCGCCCTGGCCGACAAGGCGATCGTGGCCGGCGGCTGTTTCTGGTGCATGGAATCGGATTTTGAAAAACTCCCCGGCGTCAGCGACGTGATCTCCGGCTTCACCGGCGGCACGCTCAAGGATCCGACCTACAACGGCGACCACGAGGGGCACTTCGAGGCGGTGGAAATCACCTACGCCCCGCAAAAGGTCAGCTACCGGCAGCTGCTCGACTATTACTGGGTGCACATCGACCTCTTCGATGCCGGCGGGCAGTTCTGCGACCGCGGGCACAGCTACCAGACCGCCATCTTCGTGGCCAACGACCGCGAGCGGGCGATCGCCGAGGAATCGAAGCGGCAGATCGCCGCGCAATTCCCGGGGCAGACCGTGGTCACGCCGATCCTCGACGCCTCGACCTTCTACCCGATCACGGGGGACGAGAGCTACCACCAGGACTACTACAAGAAGAACCCAGTCCGTTACCAGTATTACCGGTGGGGCTGCGGCCGCGATCAGCGGCTCAGGGAGATCTGGGGGGAGAAGGCGGGACGCTGAGCAAGTTACCGATAACCAGAGCGGCCATTCCATCATAGAAATCTTCTCCCTGTAAAAATAGAGAATTTCTACCTGAAAAGTAGCCAGCCGCTCATTGATGGAAAAACCCGGACGGCATTATATCTATGCTAAATATTTTTGAATAAAGAGGGGGCATATGCCGGACGAGTTGATCATTGTTCCCGGGACAAATCATTGGCCTGGCCATGAGTTTATCTCATCTGTCCGCATTTACAGCGTGGAAGAGCGCCTGTACAGGAATTTGCTCGACAGCAACGGCCAATTCAATGGTTTCCTGGGATTTGCCATGGCCCACATCTGGGAGATGACCTCCTAGTTGCCGGCCAGCCTGACAGGTTAAGGTCATGGACGCTCTCGAGATCTTCTTCGATTACATCTGACCATGGTGTTATTTCAGTGCCGTGCGTACTGAACAGTTACGCCAGGAATTCCAACTGCCTCTTCGCCACACGGTATTCCCGCTGCATCCGGAAATCCCCGAGGAGGGGATGGCCCTCGCGGAATTGTTCGCCGGTCGCGGCATCGATCTGGAGGCATCGTTCAACCGTTTACGGACGGTCGCCGCGCAGGTTGGTCTGCCTCTGGAAGAGAGACGCCGCACCTACAACAGCCGCCGGGCTCAGGAACTGGGGAAATGGGCGGAGGCCCAAGGGCGCGGCGATGCTTTTCGGGCAGCCGTCTACCGGGCCTACTTCGTCTCCGGCATCAACATTGCCCGTCCGGAACTGCTGGCCGACCTGGCCGCGGACGTTGGCTTGCCTGCCGATGAGGCACTCCTGGTCCTGCGCGAGCGACGCCATGCCGCGGATGTCGATGCCGATTGGCAGCGCGCCCGCGACTTGCGGGTGACCGCCGTCCCCACGATCCTTTACCAACAGCGCACCCTGGTCGGCTTTGCCGCCTATGCGGATCTGCACAAGCTGATCACCGGTTGAATTCGCGTTTCATCACGGACGTGTTACCAGGGAAGCAAGCTGTCGGCCCGGCCATTCCGCACAGGGCAGTATGGTATGATAAGTATAGCGGAAATCGTAAGAAAGGGGACAGCGCCATGGCTGAGATCATTCATACCTCACGGATCAGCATCACCCGCGACCGGGGACCGATCCGGATCGCGCACATCGAAGGCTTTGCGGAGCCGGTCTTTTATGGGATCCACGGCGGGATACAGAAATTCTACAAGGTCGACCCGGTCGAGGAGCATGCCGCCACTCTGGATCACATCGTCGGCGCGGTCGCGGCCTGAATGATGGGCACTTTCGCCAGCGTGCTGGCGACCAGGAAGATAAGAACCCACTCCGATCGTTTCCGGGCCAATGTCGAAGGCGATATTGAGGACGTCGCTGGTGTCCTGAAAATTACGGTGATTCGCGTGGATTATGTGCTGAAGGTGAGTCCCGAAGAAGTGGCAGATGCCCGTTGGGCCATGGACAATTACCTCGAGAAGTGCCCCGGCGCGATGAGCGTCACCGGTTGCATCCGGCTCGAAGATACCCTTGAGCTGGTTCAGGATTAAGGCGAGCCAGGGAGGGCGTCCCGGAATTAGCCCGGCTGCGCTGGTGTTCTCCTGGCATTGTCGAGAGGGAGGGTTATCGTCCTGTTAAGCGGGTTAGCACCAAGCAAAAGGAGCCATCCCTATGAACATGGATCTGGCAAAGCAACTCACCCTTTTTTCTCTCCGTGTTGTTGCCGGACTGCTGTTCCTGCAAGCCGGCGGGATGAAACTCTTTGATTGGTTTGGAGGTATACCCATCGAACATGGCGGTCACCCGGCGATACTGTCACAGGTATGGATCGGTGGCGTGCTCGAATTTTACGGTGGGGCAGCGATCCTGGTCGGGCTGTTTGCTCGACCAGTTGCTTTCATCCTCTCGGGAGAGATGGCGGTCGCCTATTTTCAATTTCACCAACCCAATGGCTTCTGGCCGATACAAAACCATGGGGAACCGGCGGTGCTCCTGTGTTTTATCTTTCTCTTTTTCGCCGCGCACGGCGCGGGCAATTGGAGCATCGACAATTTCATCCGGCGCAAGAAACGGGAGCGATGACTGGAGTTCCGAGAAAGTTTGTGGCGGAATTAAGTATGGGGTCCCCAGAATCCTGTCTCGAAAAAAGGCCCGGCCACCGGGGCGAGACCGTCAATGGATAGCTTTGACCTGGATGGGCGCGCGTTCGTCGCCCTATGCGACCTGCTGAAATTGACCGGGATGAGTTCCAGTGGGGGTGCGGCAAAGATGGCGATCGCCGCGGGACACGTCACCGTCGACGGCCAGGTGGAATTGCGCAAACGCTGCAAAATTCACCCCGGACAGGTGGTTGCTTACGAGGGGCGGCGGATCGTTGTACGGGAGTCCCTCGGCTGACGGTTCGGAGGGAAGAGCATGCGTCCCAGGCAGCCCGGACGTCTACATCGTCAGGCTGGCGAAGGCGTCGCGGATCTTGTGCTTCGATCCTTTCGACCCTTCGCCCTCCGCGGCAAAGTCCTCGATCTCGTCCAGGGAGAAGACCACCCGCACCGTGTGCTGAGCATCAATGACGGTCAGCCACCAGCCGTCGTACTGCTCGACCCATTCGATCGATTCGGGGCGCAGGCCGTGCTGGG
>JAMPXI010000179.1 GCA_023701265.1 Desulfuromonadales bacterium
ACTTCCGGCATGTAGGGAAACATCGAACTTTCCAGCATGGGGCGCGGTTCCATGCTCTCGTGGTTGACCTTCTTGATGAAGCTGAACGACTGGGCGTCGAGCAGCTCGCCGATCGGCTGGGGAGCCGTGCCGAGAGCGGCGATCTCCTGTGGATAGCGGCCGGCGACGTCGGGATGCAGACGGTAGACTTTCCCCAAGTTCCCTTCCTGGAGCGCCTCACCATTGACCAGGCGCTCCAGGTGAATCTGGATGCGCGCGGTATCGCCGGCCGGCTTGCGGAACAGGTATTTGTAGGGGATCTCGATGAGGATGCCGGCATCATCGCGCTTGACGCTGATCAGTTGGGCGGCCCGCCGGTAGACCTGCCGGTATTCGTGGAGCATCCGCTGCAGCATCCCGCAGCACGGCGCCACCTTGCCGTGTACCCGAGAGACGTAGCCAATACCGTCCTCCTCGTGAGCACCGAGGTGGCTGCCGCCAAGGATGACGATGTCGTGACCGTGGTGACCGGCGGTCATCAGTCTGGTCGGGTCGAGCAGCGCCCCCACCCGGCCGAGGTCGAAGGACGGGCAGTCGAAGACGTAGCCGAACAGGGCCTTCTTGATCATCTGGCTTTCGTCGGAGCATTGCCAGATGGCCGGCAGGGTGCCGGTGAAGCCGGCCTGATCGGTGAGCGAGCGCATCCGGCCCAGCAGATCCATCAACCCCATCGGGGGATGGTCGAGGGTTGCTTCGGGGGGTGGTGCAATCGGCATGGCAGCCTCCTGTTGCAGGGATCCGTGAACTTAGTATAACATTGTTTTAGTAAAAAGGTACAAGCTGGTTTTGCGTGAATGCCGATTGCCGCCAACGAGGTAGGCATGATATTGATAAATAACCGACGACAGCGGCCGGGGCATGATGCTCCCGGCCTTTTTTCCTGATACCACGCATGCCGACGAAATCCATACAGACCAAACCTGAACTGCTCGCTCCGGCGGGAAGCCTGGAAGCGTTCTTCGCCGCCCTCGACAGCGGCGCCGATGCCGTTTATCTCGGCCTCAAAGAGTTTTCCGCCCGCGCCAAGGCCAAGAACTTCACCCTGGCCGAAGTGGAGAAGCTGCTGGCCTATGCCCGCAGCAAGCAACGACGGATCTACGTGACGCTCAACACCCTGGTCAAGGAACGCGAATTGCCGCAGCTGGTCGAGACGCTGGGGGCGCTCGAGGCGATGGCTGTCGATGCGGTCATCCTCCAGGACCTGGCGGTCTGGCGGCTCGCCCACCGGCACTTCCCCGCGCTGGAGCTGCACGCCTCGACCCAGTTGACCATCCACAATGCCGCCGGGGTACAGATGCTGGAGCGGATGGGGTTCACGCGCGTCGTGCTGGCGCGCGAACTGAGCCTGGAGGAGATCGCCGCGATCCGTCGCGAGACGTCCATCGGCCTGGAGCATTTCGTCCACGGCGCCCACTGCTTCTCCCTCTCCGGACAGTGCAGCTTCTCCTCGTGGCTCGGGGGGATGAGCGGCAACCGTGGGCGCTGCGCCCAGCCGTGCCGGCGGCGCTACCGCCACGGCGGCGGCGATGGCTACCACTTTTCTCCCAACGATCTGTCGGCCATCGAACTGTTGCCGGAACTGACCGCGGCAGGAATCTCCAGCCTGAAGATCGAGGGGCGGATGAAGAGCGCCGAATATGTGGCCAGTGTGGTGCGCGCCTATCGCCAGGTGCTGGATGCCGCACCCTCGGCACGCAAATCGGCGGTGGCCGCCGCCAAGGAGCAGCTGAAAGGCTCCTTCGGCCGGCTGCCGACCCGCGGTTTCCTGGCCGGCCCCACCCCCGCCGACATGGTTCAGCCGCACCTGCACGGCGCCACCGGACGGATGCTCGGCCGGATCGAGGTCTGTGCGCCGGGGGGGATGACCTTCGTCAGCCGCGAAGCGTTGCGGCGCGGCGACCGGGTGCGGGTGCAACCGGCCTCGGATCGGCCCGGCACCGGCTTTACCATCCGCGAACTGTTCCTCAACCGTCGCCCGGTGACCCAGGCCGAGGCCGGGGCGAGGGTCACGGTCGGCATCCCGCCGGATGCGGTTTTCCGCAAGGGGGATATGGTCTTCCAGGTGGCGTCCGGCGAAGCGGCGACGACCAGCGAAGCCGCCTGCCGCAAACGGTTGGCAAATGTGCGGGCCGTGCCGGGGAGCATCAGCCTGACCGTTGCCTTCCCGGAGCAGGCCACCATCGAGCTGACGGCCACCGGACCCGGCGTGGCGTTGACCCGCCGCTACCCGATCTCCAGTTATGCCGCCAGCGACCGGCCGCTCTCTGCCGAAAGTCTCGAGAAGGTTTTCCGGCGCACCGGAGAAACCCCCTTCAACCTGGTGGCCCTGCATGCCGGCACGTTGCCGGCGGTGGTCGTGCCGCCGAGCGAGTTGAATGCCGTGCGCCGGGAGTTCTATGGCGAACTGGCCGGGGAGCTTGGTGCCGGCAAGACGAGAGCACGGGCCGAACGCCTGCGGCAGGCGCAGGCTGAGCTGCTGGCTGCCGCGCCGCTGCATCCCGCAACCAAGCCGTGTGTCTG
>JAMPXI010000180.1 GCA_023701265.1 Desulfuromonadales bacterium
CCGCAGCTCGACCTGCACGACATCGCCGCCTTCCTGCGCCACCTGCTGGAACGGGTCGACTGGCGGCGCGATCTGCACTTTCAGACCCACACCACCATCGACACCCTCGACTATTCCGGACATGGCTTCAATCAGGGCTCGAAAGTGGTCATTGCCGCCGCCGGACCTCCCCGCCGCACGCTGCCGACGGCACTCCCCGCCGGACTACGTCTGCCGGACGGTTTTCACTCGCCGCACCTGGCGCTTCCCGGTGTGCTGGTTATCCAGGGATCCCCCTGGGAGGGGATGCGCGGTCTCCCCGCCGCCGATCTTGCGACCTTCTGTCAGGCCGTCGCACCGGACGAACCGCTCAACAGCTGCCCGCTGGTAGTGATTGTCGATGACAGCGACTTTGCTGCCCGGAGTCTCGACAATTTTCTCTGGACCGTCTTCACCCGCTCCGATCCAGCTGCCGATATCGACGGGATCGGTGCCTGCTTCCAGGCCAAACACTGGGGGTGCACCGGTTCCCTGGTGATCGATGCCCGTCGCAAAGCCCATCACCCCGCGCCCTTGGAGGACGATCCGGCCGTCGAGCGCCGAATCGATGCCTTGGGGGCCCCAGGAGGACCGTTGCATGGCCTTGTCTAACCTCTCTGCCGTACCTGTCCCGGCTGTCACGCCAGTGGACGAATCGTTCAGCCTGCCGGCAGCGATCGGCAACACCCCGCTGGTCGCCCTTGCGCGGCTCAACCCCAATCCGGCGGTGCGCCTGCTCGCCAAGCTGGAAGGCAACAACCCCGGCGGTTCGGTCAAGGATCGCACCGCCTGGTGGATGATCCGCCAGGCCGAAGCCGATGGCCTGCTCACACCGGAGAAGACCATTCTCGAGCCAACCTCGGGGAATACCGGCATCGCCTTGGCCATGCTCGGCGCGGCGCGCGGCTACCGGGTGCGACTGGTCATGCCCGAATGCGTAAGCATGGAACGGCGCGCGGTGCTCGAAGCCTATGGCGCCGAGCTGGTTCTCTCCCCGGCCTGCGAAGCAACCGATGGTGCCATTCGTCTCGCCCATCGCTTCCTGGCCGAGGATCCAGCCCGCTATTTCATGCCCAATCAATACGACAACCCGGCCAATCCGGCGGTGCATTTCGAGACCACCGGCCCGGAGATCTGGCAGCAGACCGCAGGGTGTGTCGATGCCTTTGTCGCCGGCATGGGGACCTCCGGCACGCTGATGGGTGTTGGCCGCTACCTGCGGACACGCAAGCCTGCGGTACAAATCGTTGGCATCGAGCCGCGTCTTGACCATAAAGTACAGGGGCTGAAGAACATGCAGGAGGCGATCGTGCCCGGCATCTATCGCGAAGCGGAGCTTGATCGCAAGCTGATGATCGAGGATGAGGAGGCCTTCGAGACCACCCGCCAGCTGGCGGCGCACGAGGGGATCTTTGCCGGGATGTCGAGCGGTGCGGCCGTGGCCGGGGCCATCAGGGTTGCGGCGGAGATGCGTGCCGGGACGATCGTGGTCCTCCTTCCCGATCGCGGCGACCGTTACCTGAGCACCGCCCTGTTCCGCTCGGTTTGCGCCAACTGTCGGCCATGACCTGCACCAGAACAGGTCCCATGAAAGCAAAAAGGCCCGCTGCGTAGCAGCGGGCCTTCGTCATTACAGCCGCTTTTGGCGCTATTCTCCGCGCAGCGTCTTCAAAATCGCCGGGTTTGCCTCCTCCATCGACAGCATGGTATGGCAGGTATTACAGTCGGCAGAGATGGTCTTGCCATCGGCGCTCTTGTGCCGGTCGTCATGGCAGCGGAAGCAGCCAATGTCAAAGTCCGGACCGTGACCGACCTGGTTGACATAGGTGCTCCAGCCGATATTCATTTCCGGGAAGACGTTCTGCGCATAAGCCGCCTGGGTGCCGCTGATTGCCTGGGCCAGGAGTTGCGGTTTCTGCTTGATGAACTCCGCCTGGTTGGCCTGGTACCATTTGGTCAGGGACTCGGCGATCCCGGCCTGGGCTGCTTCGCTGCTCGGATACTTGGCAGTCACCGCCGCCAGCGCCTGGCGTTTGATGAACGGCAGCTCGCGCGGGATAGCTCCTTCCAGCAGCTTGCGGTCGAGGGCGTCGTCGACCTGCAGGTAGACGTGCGACGGCCGGTTGTGACAGTCGATGCAATCCATCTCGCGATCTTCTGCTGCGCCGCCGGCAGCAAGCAACTTATCGGCATCGGGGGTGCGGAACACCACCTCCTTGCCGTCCTTTGAAGTCAGCCGGACTTCAGGGATCACCATGCGGCTATGGTCAGTGGCGCGATAGGTGATTTGGTTCTCCGGGGCGATGTGCCAGTGGATGCCGTGGGAGCTTTGTGTCCGGTCGCCGGCGCTGCCGATCTTCATCAGCAGAACATCATGGACGACACTGTTCTTGTCATCGTCGAGAAAACGATTTTTCACCACCAGTTTGTCGCCGTGGAACAGCTCGGGGCGATGACATTTCTCACAGGTATCGCGGGCCGGGCGTAAACCGTGGACGGGAGTGGCA
>JAMPXI010000085.1 GCA_023701265.1 Desulfuromonadales bacterium
CCTGCAACTGATCGCCGTGGTGGCCGTGCTCGCCGCCGCTTTCGGCATCGTCAATACCATGCTCACCGCAACCTACGAACGCAAACGCGAGATCGGCATTCTGCAAGCGCTGGGTGCGACGCAACGAACAATCTTCACCCTGTTTCTGGTCGAATCGGGATTATACGGTCTGCTTGGCGGGATCTGCGGCGTGGCTGGCGGTCTGTTTCTCTCCACCGTCGCCGCACCGCAACTGGAGCAGAACATCTTTACCAGCTTCGTCAAAGGCACGGGGAGTGTCGGCGTCCTCGACCCAGCCGTGATTTTCGGCTCGATCTTCTTTTCAGCCGTCGTCGCCATCCTGGCCGGACTCTACCCGGCCTGGCGCGCATCGCGACTCTCGCCCGTGGAGGCCATCAGCTATGAATGACGCCATCATCACTACCGAACAACTGACCAAGAGCTACCGTCGCGGCAATGTCGTCACCCAGGCCCTGCGTGGCGTCTCGTTGGCGATCTCGCGCGGTTCCTTCACCTGCATCGTCGGCCCGTCAGGGCACGGCAAGAGCACCCTGATGCATCTGCTCGGCGGCCTCGACCGCCCCACCAGTGGCTCGGCGCACCTCGACGGGGTCGATCTCGGTCGCCTCAACGGTGCCGGACTGGCCGCACTGCGCGCCCGCAAGGTCGGGTTCGTCTTCCAGTTCTTCAATCTGCTCAATGGCCTGACCGCCGCCGAGAACGTAGAAACGGCGATGATGATGGCGGGACTCCCGGCCCGGCAACAGGCGCTGCGGGCCAAGGAACTGCTCGACCGGGTGGGGCTTGCCGACCGTGCGGATCACCGCCCTTCCCAGCTTTCCGGGGGCCAGCAGCAGCGAGTGGCGATTGCCCGGGCTTTGGCCAATGCGCCGCCACTGTTGCTCATGGACGAGCCGACCGGCAATCTCGACTCGGCAGCTGAGGCGGAGGTGTTGTCGATCCTCAGGAGCCTGCACGCCGAGGGGACAACCGTGGTGCTGGTCACCCACAATGTCGAAATCGCTCGCCAGGCCGAACAGGTGATCGAAGTGAAAGATGGCCTCGTGTTTCACAACGACGAACCCGTTTACCATGCAAAATTGGTTGCTTAGGAACTGCTGAATGCAGTATTGCCTGGCCATAGTCATGGCCGGGGCCCCAGAAGCTTGGGGCTTTTCGGCTATGCAGAGGATTTCGAACGTGCTTCCCTGGAGCCAACAATTCAGGGAAGCACGTATAATGAAACAACCAGCAAGACTATCCAGGCGAGTTCTGTGCCGGAAATGAGTGTTTCACCATGGGTGGATGTTGCGATTCGGGTTGTTCCCTAGACGGACTGCGAGAGCGGCAAAAAGGAACGCTGCAAATGGTCCTCGGCATCAACGCCGTGATGTTTCTGGTCATCGTTGCCGCTGCGCTCTATGGTCGATCAACCGCGCTGCTTGCCGATAGCCTTGACAACCTCGGGGATGCCTTGACCTATGGGCTCAGTCTTTACGCCGTTTCGCGAAGCGCTGCCGTCAAGGCCAGAGTCGCCTTGTTCAAGGGCGGGCTGATCTTCCTTGCCGCCCTCGCAGTGCTGGTTCAAATCATTTACAAGTTCATTGTGCCGAGCTTGCCCCTGTTCGAGGTTATGGGGGCGTTCAGCCTCATAGGTCTCGCCGCAAATTCACTCTGCCTATTCCTTCTGTGGCGTCATCGCCAGGATGATGTGAACATGACTTCGGTATGGGAGTGTTCACGAAATGACATCGTTGCCAATCTTTCCGTGTTCGTTGCGGCGGGAGCCGTCTGGCTCACCGGTTCGGGTTGGCCCGATGTCGTGATAGCGCTCGGGCTCGTCATGTTCCTGATGCGATCCGCTTTCCGCGTGCTCTCTTCGGCAAGGGCAGAGCTTCGGGCGACGAGCTAGTTATCTGGTGTGGAAGGGGAGGCAGATTGAATCTGTCTCCCCTTCCTGTTCATCCGCTATTTTTTGACGACTGTGTCCGGCCCAGTTCGAGGAGGCCTATTTCAGACTTGCAGTTTAACCGGATGTCCACTAAACCCGGGCAAGGCCAGTTCGCGATCATACAATCAAAGGGACACCCATCACCACACAAAGAACAAGGGGTTACAAGCCTGAGCCTGTAACCCCTTGATTTCTTTTGGCTCCCCAGCGCGGACTCGAACCACGGACAAGGCGGTTAACAGCCGCCTGCTCTACCGACTGAGCTACTGGGGATCGGTATGACGAAACGGAACTCTATGAAATTTCCGGGAGGCTGTCAAGGGCTTTTGCTACAAACGATTTCAGCCATTAAGCTCTTCGCCGGAAAGTATTAGCAGAAAGTTACCGTGCAATTGCTCAGACCCCTTCTGCACTTCGTGTTGCAAATATATGCGGGCTCCCACGTTTATCCCACCCGAGATTAAAGGTAGAGTCGGAACCGTAAGAAGAAGAAACTTCTTCACGCACAGCCTCCTAACTTGGCCCCACAGATGACCTCCTTCTGTGGGGCATTTTTTGTCTGCCCCATTGATCGCGTGTATCAGCACATCACCCCCAAACAGTTCAAAGAACGTCGAATCCTGCCGGCGGTTATTTCGCCTGGACCTTGATCAGTTCGACCTCCAGGAGAATGGCCACCTCCTCGCCAACCACAACGCCACCGGTTTCCAGGACAGCATTCCAGGCCAGGCCGAAATCCTTGCGGTTGATCTTCGCCGTGGCCGTGGCGCCGCGCCGGATATTGCCCCAGGGATCCTTGCTCTCCCGAGACATCCCCTCCACATCCAGCACCACCTCGCGGGTCACGCCATGCAGCGTCAGATCACCCGTTACCGTAAAATGGTCATCGCCCGTTTTGACCACTTTTTTTGAAGTGAAGGTCATAGTCGGGTACTTGTCCACGTCGAAAAAATTCGCACTGCGCAGATCTTCATCACGCTTCTGCACGTTGGTATCGATGGAACTGGTATCGATGGTGGCGGTCACTTTCGACTGGGTGATGTCCTGATCGTTGAGCTCGACCGTTGCCACGTACTTGGCGAAGGAACCCTTGACGTTGGAGACCATCAGATGACGGACTTTGAAACCGATATTCGAATGATCAGGGTCGACATTCCAGGTCGAGGCCAAAACGATCCCCGGCAGGGCCAGGAGGATCATGGTGCCGAGTATTGCTATCGTGCGTTTCATGGTCATTCTCCTTGATGGTTTTGCTTCAACTCCGGCTTTTTTCCGGAGCCCTCATAATTTTCAGCTCATTTCCAGAAAAAGCACCGCAACTGCCATATAAATATTACCGCGATATACTTCTGGGGCAAAGGAGGCGTTGCCATGATCATCCTGGCACACGACGGCTCACTATACGGCGACTGGGTCGCCCGCTACGATCCGCTTTGCTCGCCTCGCTGCTCTTCGGCCTCGACCTGCTGCGCAAGCGGAGGTCGTTCAGGACGGCCTGACAACGAAAACGCCCGCCGGTGTAAACACCGACGGGCGTGGATCATCTTCTGCGGAGAGCGTCAACTCAACCGCCGGAGCCCTTCTTCAGCTCCATCAAAATCAGCTTGGCCACCGCCTTCAGGGTTTCGAACACCCCCTCGCCGGTTTGGGCGCACCCTTCGAAGTCCGGCACATTGTCGGGATTGAGCAACTCGCGCAGTTCCGCCACCGAGGTGACGTTGGGCAGGTCGCGCTTGTTGTACTGGATCACGAACGGCAGCTGCTCGAGCTGATAGCCCTGCTCCTCGAGGTTGACCTTGAGGTTTTCCATGCTCTCGATGTTGGCATCGAGCCGCTCCTCCTGAGAGTCGGCAACGAACACCACCCCGTCAACCCCCTTGAGAATCAGCTTGCGCGAAGCGTCGTAGAATACCTGGCCAGGCACGGTGTAGAGATGGAAGCGGGTCTTGAAGCCGCGGATCTCGCCGAGAGCCAGCGGCAGAAAGTCAAAGAAGAGGGTACGCTCGGTTTCGGTCGCCAGGGAGATCATCTTCCCTTTCGCCTCCGGCGCAGTCTTCTGGTAGACATGCTGGAGGTTGGTGGTCTTTCCGCACAGGCCCGGACCGTAATAAACGATCTTGCAGTTGATCTCGCGCGATGCGTAGTTGATGAAGGACATGCACCCGAACCTTTAGCTGAACAGATTATCGATGTCGTCGTCAGTGATCTCGGCAAACGGGCTGGCCGGCCCTCCGCCCTGCTCGGCGTTGGAGGCCGTCTTCTTGGCCAGATCGTCGAAGATCGCCGCCAGCTCTTCGCTGGCTTTCTTGACCCGCAGGCGCACCAGGCCAAGGGAACTGCGGTGGTCGAAAATCACCACCAGAATGACGCGTTGAGCGACAATCGAAATGTGGATATTGTCCTTTTCCCCTTCGTGAAAGAGGATTGAGAATTCCTTCTCGCCAATCAGCTTGGCCAAGCCGCCGGTGGCAGCGATGTTTCCTGCAGTAAGTGAAGCGAGGCTGGTCGTGTCGAGATGCTCGGTCTCCCCGCAACCGGCGATCAGCTGCCCGTTTTTGTCAACCAGAAAGATGACTTTGGCGTTGGCTTCTCGCAGCAGCTTGTCGATGACGACGCTGATCCGCTTGAATTCCTCGTCATACATGACAAAGGTTGAGTTTTGGGGGCCAAGCATGGTGACTCCTTACACGGGTGAGTCTCGGGACCAATGGTTTTTATAGCATCGAATCCCCGCTGGTTCAAGGGATATCCATCCCGTCCCGGGATTGAAAAGAACGCCTGGCCCTACGCTGCTTCAACACGAAAAAAGGCTCCCGAGGCGATTGCCCCCGGGAGCCTTGGCTAGGAGAGAAACGCAGGTTACTTTTTCTTTTCGCCGCTGTCCTCGAAGTTCAGGGCCGCCAGCTTCTCGTAGTAAGCGAAATGAGCCTTGACCCACTGACCGGCCTTTTTCATCAGCTCATCGGCAGCCTTGGGATTGGCTTTCTTGAGCATCCGATAGCGGTTCTCGTTATTGGTGTACTCGCTGAATTCGATCGTGGCCGCCTTGCTGTCCAGCTGCAGCGGATTCTTGCTTTCGGCGGCCAGGGCCGGGTTGTAGCGATACAGCGGCCAGTAGCCTGACTGCACCGCCTTCTTATTGGCATCGACGCCTTCGGTCATGTTGATGCCGTGGGCGATGCAGTGCGAGTAGGCGATGATGATCGACGGGCCGTCGTACGCCTCGGCCTCGAGGAACGCCTTGATGCACTGGGCCGGGTTGGAGAGCGCGACCGTGGCCACATAGACCGAACCGTAGGACATGGCAATCATGCCCAGATCCTTTTTGGCGACCGGCTTGCCGCCGGCGGCAAAGAGCCCGACCGCCCCCATCGGCGTCGATTTGGAGGCCTGACCACCGGTGTTGGAGTAAACCTCGGTGTCGAGAACCAACAGGTTGATATTCTTGCCGGAGGCGATGACGTGGTCGAGGCCGCCGAAACCGATATCGTAGGCCCAGCCGTCGCCACCGATGCACCAGACCGATTTCTTCACCAGATAGTCGACGATCGGCACCAGCTGCCTGGCGGCCTGGTCCTTGTTCCCCTTCAGGGCGGCCTTGAGTTTTTCCACCCGGCCGCGCTGCGCCTCGATGCCGGCCTGGCCAGACTGGTCGGCGGCCAGGATCTCCTTGGCGAGCTTGGCGTTGGCGGCAAAACCCTTGCTTTCTGCCAGTTCGGCCAGATAGCCGCGCGCCGACTTGGTGAACTGGTCGACGGTCAGGCGCATGCCGAAACCGAACTCGGCGTTGTCCTCGAACAGCGAGTTGGACCAGGTCGGCCCACGGCCGTCGGCCCGCTGGGCCCAGGGGGTGGTCGGCAGGTTGCCGCCGTAGATCGAGGTGCAGCCGGTGGCGTTGGCGATCATCATGCGGTCACCGAACAGGCGTGAGAGGAGCCCCAGATAGGGCGTCTCGCCGCAGCCGGCGCAGGCGCCGGAGAACTCGAACAGCGGGCGGATCAGCTGGTTGCTGCGCAGGACTTCCAGCTTGACCTGGGTCGGATCGACGTCGGGGAGCGCCAGGAAGAACTCGAAGTTCTCGGCCTCGGAGGCGCGCAGCGGCGGCTGGAAGTGCATGTCCAGCGCCTTGTGGTTCGGGTTCTGCTTGTCCTTGCCGGGGCAGTTGTAGGCGCAGGCGCCGCAGCCGGTGCAATCCTCGGGGGCCACCTGGACAGTGTACTTCTTGCCGGCCATTTCCGGGATCTTGCAGTCGGTGGACTTGAAGGTCTTGGGAGCGCCCTTCAGCAGTTTGGGGTCATAGGCCTTGGTGCGTACCACGGCATGGGGGCAGACGAAGGAGCAGATGCCGCACTGGATGCAGATCTTCTCGTCCCACACCGGGATCTCGGTGGCGATATTGCGCTTCTCGTACTGCGAAGTGGCGGTCGGGAAGGTGCCGTCGGCGGGCATCTTCGAAACCGGCAAATTGTCGCCCAGGCCGGCCACGATCGGCCCGGTGACCTCCTTGACGAATTTCGGCGCCTTGCTGGAAACGGCGGCCGCCATCTTGATCTTGCTGGAGGCCTTGGCCGGGACCTTGACTTCATAGAAGTTGTTCAGGCCGGCATCGACGGCCTTGTAGTTCATCTCCAGCACCTTCTCGCCGGCTTTGCCGTAGGACTTCTTGATGGCGTCCTTGATAGAGGCCACCGCGTCCTTGAGCGGGATGATGTTGGAGATCTTGAAGAAGGCGGTCTGCATGATCACGTTGATGCGGGGACCGAGGCCGATCTCGTTGCCCAGCTTGACGCCGTCGATAACAAAGAGCTTCATCTTCTTGTCGATGAGCTGCTGCTGCACCTCTTTGGGGATGGTGTTCCAGACTTCCTCGGCGCCGAAGGGGGCGTTCAACAGGAAGGTGGCGCCCTGTTTAGCCCGCGCGAGCATGTCGTACTTCTCGACAAACGAGAAGTTGTGGCAGGCCACGAAGTCGGCTTCCTGCACCAGGTACGGGGCGCGGATCGGCTTTTTGCCGAAGCGCAGGTGCGAGGTGGTCATCGAGCCGGCCTTCTTGGAGTCGTAGACGAAGTAGGCCTGGGCGTTGTTGCTGGTCTCTTCGCCGATGATCTTGATCGAGTTCTTGTTGGCGCCGACGGTGCCGTCGGAACCGAGGCCGAAGAACATCGCCTGATAAGCGCCTACCATCGGGTTCTTGTAGGAGTAGTCGACCTTCAGGCTGCAGCCGGTGACATCTTCCTCGATGCCGACCACGAACTTGTTCTTCGGCTTGGCGGCTTTCAGGTTGTCGAGCACGGCCTTGGCCATGGCCGGGTTGAACTCCTTGGAGCCCAGGCCGTAGCGGCCGCCGACGATGACCGGGTAACTGGTGAAGGGTGCCTTCTTTTCCCCCATGGCCTCGCCGATGGCGGTGCGCACATCCAGGTAGATCGGCTCGCCCAGGGCGCCCGGCTCTTTGGTGCGGTCCAGAACGGCGATCTTCTTGACGGTCTTGGGCAGAGCCTTGATGAAGCCATCCAGCGGGAAGGGGCGGTACAGGTGAATCTTGACCACGCCGACCTTCTCCCCCTTGCTGACCAGGTTCTCGACGGTCTCCTGCATCACGTCGGCGCCGGAACCCATCACCACCACGATGCGCTCGGCATCCTTGGCGCCGACATAGTCGACCAGCTTGTACTTGCGGCCGGTCAGCTTGGCGAACTTGTCCATTTCCTCCTGGACGATCTTTTCACAAGCCGGGTAGAAGGGGTTGACGGTCTCGCGCCCCTGGAAGTAGACATCCGGGTTCTGGGCGGTCCCGCGCATCACCGGGCGGTCCGGGGTAAGCGCCCGCCCCTTGTGCTCGCCGATCAGCTTGTCGTCGAGCATGGCGCGCATCTCGTCGAAGGTCAGTTCGGTGACCTTCTGCACTTCGTGGGAGGTGCGGAAGCCGTCGAAGTAGTGCAGGAACGGCACGCGCGAGCGCAGGGTGGCGGACTGGGCGATCAGGGCGAAGTCCATGACCTCCTGCACGTTGTTGGAGCAGAGGAAGGCCCAGCCGGTGGAGCGGCACGACATGACGTCGGAGTGGTCACCGAAGATCGACAGCGCCTGGGCGGCGATGGCACGGGCCGAAACATGGAAAACCGTCGAGGTCAGCTCGCCGGCAATCTTGAACATGTTGGGGATCATCAGCAGCAGCCCCTGGCTGGCCGTGAAGGTGGTGGTCAGCGCCCCGGCCTGCAGCGCCCCGTGCACGGCGCCGGCAGCGCCCCCTTCGGACTGCATTTCGACCACGGTGGGGGTGTTCCCCCAGATATTCTGTTCGCCGGCCGCGCTCTTGGCGTCCGAAATCTCACCCATCACCGACGAGGGGGTGATCGGGTAAATGGCGATAACCTCGTTGGTGGCGTGAGCCACGTGGGCAGCGGCGGTATTTCCATCGATGGTGACCATCTTCTTTGCCATTGAACCATCCTCCTTTAAGCGGGTTGCGTTTTTTATTTATGGGTAATCGGCGAAACCGCCCTGGGGCAGTTCACGTCTGCGGGACACTCTGCCCCGGATGTTGTAACGTTACAGATCGCGGCGGCCCTCCACGGCACGGTGCACCGTGGCCTCGTCGACATATTCGAGTTCACTCCCCATCGGGATGCCGTAGGCGAGCCGGGTGACTCTGATCTCCAGCGGGTGGATCAGCCGGGCCAGGTAAAGCGCCGTGGCATCTCCCTCGACCGTGAAGTTGGTTGCCACCAACACTTCCCTGATCTCTCCCTGCTTGAGTCGCTCCAACAGCGGGGCGATCTTCAACTCGTTGGGGCCGATCCCGTCAAGTGGCGACAGGGCACCGTGCAGCACATGGTAGCGGCCGCGGAAAGAACGACTGCGTTCCACAG
Source organism: Desulfuromonadales bacterium (assembly GCA_023701265.1). Lineage (GTDB taxonomy): Bacteria > Desulfobacterota > Desulfuromonadia > Desulfuromonadales > BM103 > VAUL01. Next base: position 8,824 of record JAMPXI010000085.1, read on the forward strand.
CCAGTACGGCCTGCGGCTCTTCCACCACACAAAGCAGGCTGCCATCACGCGCCGGGTCGGCGCACAGGGTACAGGGATCCTGTTCGGTGATGTGGAAGCAGACAGAACAAAACCGCGTGTTGCGCTTCAGGTCCACGATCGCCGATGCCAAAGCCGCGGCCTCGACATCGGGCTGGCGGAGCAGGAAGAAAGCCAACCGGGTCGCCGTCTTGGTGCCGACCCCCGGAAACTTGGACAGTTCAGCGACTAACCGGGCGAAGGACGGGATGGAGTCTAGCATGCAATTTCTCAGTAATTCAACATTTTATCCAGGGTAGAACAACATTTTAAGCTGGCCAAACTTTTTTGATTTCGATAAAAACCAGGCGTTACAATTATTTATCTTCGATAAAATTTTTTCGTTTTACTAAAAAACAAGCGCGGTTTTCAGGGCAACTTGAACAGGCAGCCCAGTGCCAGGTCGCTCAAAAATGCCCAGGTGCAAGGCGCCTGAAGGCTGCGGAGCGAGACGTACCCAAAGGTACGTCGCAGCGACAAAGCCGAGGGCAACGCCGCAGATGGGCGTTTTTCAGCGGCCCCTCATCAGAACAGGCCGGGGATGTTGAGGCCGCCTGTTATCTTGCCCATCTCTTCATCGGCGATTTTATGGCTCTGCTTGAGCGCCTCGCTCACCGCCGCCACCACCAGGTCCTGCAGCATTTCCACATCCTCGGGATCGACCGCCTTCGGATCAATGGTCAGCGCGATCAGCTGCTGCTTGCCGCTGACCACGGCCTTGACCATGCCGCCGCCCGCCGTCGCCTCGATGCGCCGCTCTTCCAGCTCCTGTTGCAGCTGCTCCATGCGCTTCTTCATCATCTGCGCCTGCTTCATGATGTTGCCCATGCCACCGCGTCCAAGCATTGTCTGTTACCTCCAACAAAGTATTGAGTTAGGGTGAAACCTTTTACAAACCATCGCATTCCAGGCTGATCAAAAATGCCCAGGTGCAAGGCGCCCGCAGCCCGAGGAGCGAGGCGTACCTTGATGGTACGTCGCAGCGACGAGGGCAAGGGCAACGCCGCAGATGGGCGTTTTTCATCAGCCACTATACCTATACGAATCCCTTATCAATCGGGATAACGTTCTTAACTTCGCCCCCGAAAATTTCCTGCACCGCCTTCAGCGCCGGATGGTTCATGGCATCCTCCCTCAAACGACGCTGACGGTCGCTTTCCAAGGCCTGACGCTCTTCGACCAGAGATGGCGGCGCGGCGGCATGGTCGGGGGCAATGGCGACCACGCGCAGCGTCACCGGATGATCGAAGTAAAGCCGGGCAATCGCCTCCACCGCCTGGCGATTGTCGACGTCCTGAAAGTGGGCGAGGTGGAAGGACCCTTCCGGATAGCCGATCTCGAGGGCCGGCGGTTCAAGCCGCAACGGCCGGCCATGTTCGAGGATCGAGCCGATGATCGGACGACTCTGCTTGACCTGTTCCACCAGCCCTTCCCACCCCCGGACGCGGGGCGGGGCGGGCGCCGGGGGCTCAGTCTTTTTTGATGGGCGCTCGCCGGGGGGCGGTGGTGGGACAGGGGTGCGTCCGGCAGCGATCGGCAGGGCACTCCCTGTGGCCAGGCGTTTCTCCAGGCGTTGCAGCCGGTCGAGCAGTTTGGCCAGATCCTCCATCGGCGGCAGGCTGGCCAGCCGCACCATGGCCATCTCCAGACTGAGCAGCGGATAGGGGCTGCCGGCCAGTTCGGTCTGCAGCTTGAGCAGCAGCGTCACGATCCGTTGCAGATCCTCGAGGGCGGAACCGGCAGACAGCTTCTGCAGTTCCTGCAGTTCGTCACCCACCAGGTCGAGCAGTTCGGCCGGTTCCGGCGCAACCTTGCAGATCACCAGCGCCCGGAACATTTCGACCAGTTCCTGAGCAACCTGGCGCAGCGCCACGCCGAGCTGGTCGAAACGGCGGGCGGCATCCAACGCCCGGCGTGCATCGTGCTGGACAATCGCCTCCACCGCGTCGAGCAGCAGACGACGGTCGACCATGCCGAGCAGCGCCTGCACATCGACATCCTCCACCTGCTCGCCGCAAAAGGCGATGACCTGGTCGAGGGTGGAGAGCGCATCGCGCATGCTCCCCTCGCCGTGACGGGCGATCAGCGCCAGACTGCGGTCGGACACCGTGATCTTCTCGGCATCGGCGATCTCGCGCAGTTTACCGGCAACCCGCACCAGCGGGATCTTGCGGAAATCGAAGCGCTGGCAACGCGATAGGATGGTGACCGGGATCTTGTGCGGCTCGGTGGTGGCGAAGATGAACTTGGCGTGTGCCGGCGGCTCCTCGAGCGTCTTCAGCAGGGCGTTGAAGGCGCTGGTCGAGAGCATGTGCACTTCGTCGATGATGAAAATCTTGTAGCGCGAGCGGCTGGGCAGGTAACGGATATTGTCGCGCAGTTCGCGGACATCGTCGACGCCGGTATTGGAAGCGCCGTCGATCTCGATGACGTCAAGCCCCTGGCCGGCAGTGATTTCCAGGCATGAGGAACAGGTGCCGCAGGGGGTGTCGGAAAGGGCAACTTCGCAGTTGAGTGCTTTGGCAAGGATGCGGGCCGCCGAGGTCTTGCCGACCCCGCGCGCGCCGGTGAAGAGGAAGGCGTGGTGGATGCGTCCCGAACGGATGGCGTTGGCCAGGGTGCGGCCGACGTGCTCCTGGCCGATCAGGTCGGCGAAATTTTGCGGGCGCCACTTGCGGGCGAGAACGAGATAAGCCATGGCTCCGGGATTACGGAAGAGGAAACGCGACCGGATCTTGCCGGCACAAGTGACAGCCAGGCACCCCCACGGCACACGACACATGCCGCTGCCGCTGCTCCCTTCCGGGCCTGACGGGGTTCACGGCCGGCCGTTGCGCGGGACCCGGCTGTCACTTCTGGCGGCAAGCGGCACCGTGGCCGGTGCGTGAAAATCGAAAGAATGGCGGAGAGGGAGGGATTTGAACCCTCGGTACCTTTCAGTACACACGATTTCCAGTCGTGCACCTTCGGCCGCTCGGTCACCTCTCCGCGGAAGGGGAAAAATACACCAAGCGCCCGGGGGTGTAAAGGGGATTCGGACGTATCGTACTCAACCCGCCGCCGGTTTCGGGACCACATACCAGAGGACCGCCAGATAGTGGCAGGTGCTGCCGGCGATGACGAACAGGTGCCAGATCGCATGATTGTAGGGGATGCGGTCGATGGCGTAAAAGAGGATGCCGACGGTGTAGGCCACCCCGCCGGCAAACAGCCATGCCACCCCGCCGGGGGGGACCATGGTCAGCAGCCC
>JAMPXI010000086.1 GCA_023701265.1 Desulfuromonadales bacterium
TTCCGATCTTGACTTCATCAAGGATTATCCTGAGGCCACCAGGGAATACGTGGAAAGTTTTGCGGTCGCCGGCAAATTCATCGACACCAACCGCAAGGAGGCGATCAACATCGCCCGCAAGTACATCAATATCGACGAGAAGGTATTCGCAGAAGCCTTGAGTCACGACGCCACTTTTTCTGATCTGCACGTCAAGCGCGCCGAGGTCGAGCAGTTGCAGCAATATGCCCTGGAATTGAATCTCCTCAAGAAACCGGTCAATCTGGACCAGTTGCTCAACCTTTCGCTGCTTCCGGCCGAGGCCAAAGGAAAGAAGTAATGAAGCAGCTTCGCGCCATTCTGGCGCCCGCGGCAACCTTTCTGCTCCTGCTGGGCCTCTGGCAGTGGGTTGCGGCGCTCGACGTTTACCCTGAATATCTGTTCCCGTCACCGTTGGCGGTGGCGCAAGGCTTCGCGGAACTTTTTTCGAGCGGCGACTTGTGGCCGTATATCGGCATCAGCCTGCTGCGCTTTGCCGCCGGTTACTTCGCCGCCGCGCTGATCGCCCTGCCGCTTGGATTGTTCTTCGGTCGCTGTGCCCCCCTCTGGGGGGCCGTCGACCCGTTGATCCAGGTGTTGCGGCCGGTCTCGCCGATTGCCTGGTTCCCGCTGATCAGCCTCTGGTTCGGGATTGGCAACCTGCCGGCCATCGTCATCATCTTTCTGGCGGCTTTTTACCCGATCCTGCTGGCCACCGTGGCGGCGGTGCGCAACGTCCCGCCGCTCTATCTGAAGGTCGCCGAAAACTTCGGTGCGTCCCGCCGCAAGGTACTTTGGGACGTGGTCGTCCCCGCCGCCTTTCCGCAGATAACGGTCGGGCTGCACATTGCCATCGGTTCAGCCTGGGTCTTTCTGGTCGCCGGGGAGATGCTCGGGGTCCGCTCCGGACTCGGTTACCTGATCATCGACAGTCGCAACAACCTGCGCACCGATCTGGTCCTGGTCGGGATCGTCCTGATCGGTCTGCTCGGTCTGCTGATCGACCGTCTCATGGGGATGGGGGAGCGCTGGGTAAAGCGCCAGTGGGGCGTTGCATGAGCGAGGAAAAGGTGATCAAGATCCGTCTGCATCAGGCAGAAAAGTGCTTTCGCTCCGCCCGCGGGGAGGAGCAGCAGGCACTCGCCCCGGTCGACCTGGAAATTGCCGCCGGTTCGTTTGTCTGCCTGGTCGGCCCCAGCGGCTGCGGCAAGACCACGCTGCTCAATCTGGTGGCGGGATTCGAACGACCGACCAGCGGTAAGGTGGAAATCGACGGGTGCCCGGTCACGGGCTCCGACCGGAACCATATCATGATTTTCCAGGACTACGGGTTGTATCCCTGGAAATCCGTGTTGGGCAATGTCCTCTTCGGGTTGCGGGCCCGTGGCATTTCTGCTGACGAAGCCAATGAACGAGCGTTGGTCGCTCTCGACATGGTTGGGCTACGCACCGCTGTCGACAAACACCCCCACGAACTCTCCGGTGGGATGAAGCAGCGGGTTGCCATCGCTCGCGCTTTGGCCGTGGCGCCGGACATCCTCTTCATGGACGAGCCGTTCGCCGCCCTCGACGCCTTTACCCGCATCCACCTCCAGGACGAACTTCTGCGGATCTGGCAGGAGCGGCGTCCCACCGTGGTTTTCGTCACTCACGATCTGGACGAGGCCATCACTCTCGGTCAACGGGTGGTCCTGATGGCCCCGAAGCCCGGGCGCATCCAGAGAGTTCTCGACATCCCGCTGACTTATCCCCGCGAGCGGACCCGGGATGACTTTGCCTTCTTCCGGCGCCAACTGTTCGAGGAGTTCCACCTGGTCCACCAACAGGCAGCCGATGACGTCGAGTATTCCATTTGAGGTAAGCCATGAAAGTGCGTGACAGCGGCATGCCGGACGAGTCGATGTGGGTCGGTTTTTTCGATCCGGAGGCGATCCTGCGCACGTTTGGCATCGATGCCGGAGTGGACGACTTGATCGAGTTCGGCTGTGGCTATGGGACCTTCACCCTGGCAGCGGCCAGTCTGGTTTCGGGAACGGTCTTTGCGCTCGATATCGAGCCGGAGATGATCGATTTGGTCCAGGAGAAGTGCCGGCGGGCGGGAATTGCCAACGTCCAGGCAGTGGTCAGGGATTTCGTCGCACACGGCTCGCACCTCCCCGACGGCAGCATGGATGCCGCCCTGTTGTTCAACATCCTCCACCACGACGAGCCGATAGCCCTGATGCGTGAAGCCTGGCGGGTGCTCAAGCCCGGGGCGAAGCTTGCCGTGATCCACTGGAACCATGATCCGACCACCCCCCGCGGGCCGGCCATGGAGATCCGCCCCCGGCCGGAGCAATGCATCTTTTGGGGCACGCAGGCAGGTTTTGCTCCCGGTGACATCGCCCGACATGACTTTCCCCCCTACCACTACGGGCTGTCGTTTATTAAGCAAGGATCGCCAGAGCCGACCAAAACATCCCTGTGAGGTGGTGATCCCCGCCTGTCGCGAGGGTACATATCCTCTTGGCGGCCGAGAACCGCCGACTCAAGAGCGTGAGCGTTGGGAGCCGCCCGTCGTTTCCTGCTCGCGCCCGAGGAGCAGGCATCCAAGCTGCAGCCTTAACCCCGCAGCGCCGCCTCGATCGTCGCGATGTCGATCTTTCTCATCTGCATCATCGCATCGAACGCGCGCTTGGCTGCACCCGGGTCGGCATCGGCGATTGCTTCCGTCAGGGCGATCGGCGTAATCTGCCAGGATATCCCCCATTTGTCCTTGCACCAGCCGCACGCACTCTCCTGGCCACCGTTGTTGACGATCGCGTTCCAGTAACGATCGGTTTCGGCCTGGTCAACGGTTGTGACCTGAAAAGAGAACGCTTCGTTGTGCTTGAACGCGGGGCCGCCATTGAGCCCGAGGCAGGGAATGCCCATCACGGTAAACCAAACCGTTAACACATCCCCTTTCTTCCCGGAAGGGAAGTCTCCCGGGGCGCGGTACACGGCCCCTACGGACGAATCGGGAAAGGTCTTGGCGTAAAAATGCGCCGCGTCTTCGGCGTCGCCATCGTACCAGAGGCAAATTGTGTTCTTTGCTGGCTTGATCATGTCACTTCTCCATCAAGATGAGTCATCTGTAGCTGAAGCCAACGATGCGCTCGCAGTTTGCGAGCATTGGCCATGCGGATATCTCCGTGTCAACATTTTACCGTCTTTCAGACACTAAAAGCACACGGTCGCCGGATTTGGGGATTTCTTACAGACGAGGGGCTCCGGTACAGATTTTGGCCGTCTCGGATTGACCCGGACAAAAGACACTCTGCCGGCACAATTTTAATGCATCAAGGCCGCCGGATTTCCCTGGCGGCCTTGGTCTTCTGCCCCTCAAGATATTTGCTGTTGTCGGTTCAGACGATAAAGGCCACTTGGCCGGGGCTTTTCTTCTGACCCGGGAATTGCGAGAAAAGCGTCATGATTTTCGGACGTTTTTGGTGGTGAGCTTAAGTTTTACAGCTAGTTGCATACATTGAAGGGGGTGATATAGTTCAGAAGCGGAACAGAACCTGCCGGAAAGGAGCCTCATAATGAAGTCATTCATCATTGGATTGTTCATGGGTGCCATCATCGCCAGTTGTGCGATTTGGTATTTCACCGCAGGCAGCACCATGCCGGCCGTACAGAAAGCTGAAGAGCGTGCGGCCACGAAGGCGGGGGAAACACTGGATTCACTTCAATCTGCGGGCGAAAAAGCGAAGCTGGCGCTCACCGCCAAATTCGAAGCATTGGACTTGCGCAGCGAAGATATTCAGAAGGAACTTGCTGAAAAAGGTAATGTCGTCAGGCGTAAGGCGCGCGAGGTCGGTGGAGCGGCAGTCGACGCAACCCATGATGCGCGTGTGACGACGGTCATTAAGGCTAAGCTGGCGGCCGACTCAGACCTTTCGGCCATCAGTATTTCCGTGGCCACAACAGCCGGGCGGGTTACTCTCTCCGGTACGGTCACGTCGCCCGAACTCATCGGCAAAGCGATGACACTAGCCTTGGAAACCGACGGCGTTCGTGAAGTTGTCTCAACTATTCAGATAAAAAAGTGACGCCGGTGTGACAGATTTACAAGCTGTCCTTTCCGTGCCGAAAGCGCAACAGTTCCAGGGTTGCTAGAAAGCCTCGGGCCGTTTCAGATTAACCGACATTCCACAACCTGCTAACCGGGTCAAGCGATATTTGAGGCGGCTAGGAAAGTTGGGAGGGGCTCGCATCAATCAAAAGAACAGATGCCGTCCTTCCAGGGTGGCCCAGGCGACCGCTGCATACCTCGCCGCCTTGCCGGTCAAGACCAGCAGCACAAAACGGGCGATGGGGACCTTCATCATCCCTGCCACCAGACACAATGGGTCGCCGACCACCGGCAGCCAGCTCAGCAGCAGGCTCCAGCACCCGTAGCGGGAGAAGAACCGCTCGGCCCGGCCGCGATCGGCCGCGTTCATCCGCAGAACCCTTTCCGTCAGGTAGGCGCTGCCGTAAATGCCGATGAGATAGCTGGTGCAGGCTCCCAGGACATTGCCGGCGGAAGCCACCGTCACCGCCAGTGACGGCTCGAATCCCTTGATGATCAAGGCGATCAGCAGCCACTCGGACCCGAGCGGGATCAGGGTGGCCGCCAAAAAGCTCAGGAGAAAGAGGGCAGGGTAGCCGTTGGCAACCAGGAAGTCGTGCATCGCCAGAACCTAAAGGAAGGTGGGCTGATTGTCAAAGGAAGGGGCAGCAACCCGGGAGGGTTGCTGCCCCTGGCCGTCATGTAGGCCGCAAGCGTCAATTCTGCGGCGGCGTTAAGTTCGGCTTGGCCTCGCGCAGCCAGTAGGTTAATTCCCGGTTTGGTTTATCCGACCTATCCCCGGCTGCAAGCCAAACCACTTCCAAAGCTTCGTGCGCTTCCCACCAGTAACCATTGTTGAACCGGTCGATGCCGTATAGGTATGGCTCGCAGTTGGGTCAGTCGTCAGGCGTGAAGTGCGGAAGGTCAGACTCACTGCGAGTCAATAGGATTTGTATGGGCAGGCGATGCTCGCTTTCCTCAGGAAAAATTTCGGGGCAACCGACGCGGATATGATTAAGGGGATAGAGAAGAGGTTCGTGCATCTGCCGAAGCCGAATTAACGTGAGTTGTACACGCAACGACTTTGCAATAAGAGTCGTTTCGCCATCCTTGGTTCTCAAGTGGAATTAAGCGCGTAAAGAAAGGCGCACCCTAAGGGTGCGCCTGATCAGTCAATGATGTGCGACAGTTTACGGCCCTACGGCTGGAGGGGTGAATTCATGACCACAGGCAGGGCACTTCACCTTGGTGGCACCTGTTGCCGAGGTTGTAGCACAGCCGGTCAGGCCAACAAACAACAGAGCGGTGACGATCAGGGTAAAGACAGCTTTCATGTGTTCCTCCTTGGGTTCGTGGTTGGTCTTAATGAAAACTTGATTTCAGCCTAATATGTCGATTGACTTTGTCAAGAGGGCAACCCCATATCACAGCCACTTTTTAGATAGTGGATCTTATAGACTATTAATCACCTGCCGCAGTTTGTCCTGAATCTGCTGCGCCACCTCGGTGAGATTTGGATTATCAACTGCCCGCATCGAGGCAATGGGGTCGATTGCCGCCACTTCGCTGCGACCTCCCTCAAGTTGCTGGACGATAACATTGCAGGGGAGCATGGTGCCGATCTTGTCTTCGGCCTGTAAGGCCTGATAAGCAAAAGGTGGGTTGCAGGCTCCTAGAATACGGTATGGCCTGAAGTCGACGTCGAGTTTCTTCTTGAGCGTTGCCTTGACATCTATCTCCGTCAGAATGCCGAAACCCTCTTTGTGCAATTCCTCCGTCGTCCGCTGAATGGCCTCGTCAAAAGAGACATCCAAAATCCTGCTGAAGTAGTAACTCATCTCTTGAACTCCTTTAGTGTTACGGGTTGACTTACACCACCGACCGGACCCGAAGTCCCACTAGACAGAATTTCTGAAATGATCCGGGTTGTTCAGCGATCACTTCAGAAGTATACCCGTGGCTTGATAGACGACAAGGGAGGGGGCGAACTGGATTGAAGCCTGCTGCAGGTGATGCGGGCGACGCTTTTTCTTACGGGCCTGCTATACTGACTAATCGTTGAGGCAGCTTTTCAGTGCGGCATAACCTGTCGACGCCGTTTCAGTACCAGCATCCGCCGGCATCAGACTCAGCATCTTAACCGCAAGGAGACAAGACGATGACGACTTCCAGGGGAACGATTGGCATCCTGACCGGAGGAGGGGATGTCCCGGGACTCAATCCGGCGATCCGCGCGGTCACCGTGCGGGCGCTGCGCGACGGCTACCGGGTGCTCGGCCTGCGCCGCGGCTGGGCCGGACTGGTTGAGCTGGTGCGCGACCACAAGGCCGACAACAGCCATTGCGTGCAGGTGCTCACGGAAGAAATCGTCAACCGCGCCGGCCGTACCGGCGGCACGTTCCTGCATACCTCGCGCACCCGGCCCAGCCATCTGCCGCTCAGCAACATGCCGCTGCATCTGCGGGACTCCTACACGGCGCCGATCAACGACATGACGGCCGAGGTGTTGCAGAATCTGCAATGGCTGGGCATCGACTATCTGATCCCGATCGGCGGCGACGATACCCTCAGTTACGGTCGGCGCCTGCACAGCGAAGGGGTCAATGTGGTGGCCATCCCCAAAACCATGGACAACGACGTGCCGGGCACCGACTACTGCATCGGTTTTTCGACCTGCGTGACCCGCACCATCGAGCTGACCCACCGCCTGCGCACCTGCGCCGGTTCGCACGAGCGCTTCCTGGTGCTGGAGGTATTCGGCCGCTATGCCGGCTTTTCCGCCCTGCTGCCGACCATGGCCGGCGCCTCCGATCGCTGTATCATTCCCGAGCACCCGTTCGAGATGGAACTGCTGGCCGAACTGCTCAGTTACGATCGCAGCCGCCATCCGAGCAACTATTCGGTGGTGCTGATCTCCGAGGGGGCAACCTTCAGCCATCAAAGCGAAATGAGCTTCGAGGGGGAGGAGACCGATCAGTACGGTCACCGCAAGCTGGGCGGGATTGGCGATCAGGTCGCGCAAAACCTCAAGGAGCTGTCGCCGCGCTACAATAATGGGCGGCGGGTCAATGCGCTGAGCCAGCGCCTCGGTTATCTGGTGCGCAGCGGCGATCCCGACGCCATCGACTCCATCGTGCCCATGGCGTTTGGCAACCTGGCCCTGGATCTGGTCGCCCAAAAAAACTTCGGGCGGCTGGTCTGCCTGCACAATGGCTGTTACGACAACGTGCCCATCGAAATCGTCACCGACCACAAGAAAATGGTGGATGTCGCCAAGTATTACAACACCGAGCGGCTGCGCCCCAACTACGATTCGTTCCAGCGGCAGCCGCTGTTCATCATGACCAGCGAGTTTTAGGCGCTGGAGGCCGCGCAGAGCCTGTGACAACGATGAGCAGCCAGGTGGCCATGGTTCGTCTGTTCAAGTTTCTGCTGCGGGTGTTGCGCGGGTTCAGGCACAACCAGGGGCTGCTGCTGGCCGGTGCTCTGGCCTTTTACACCCTGTTGTCGATCGTTCCCCTGTCGAGCCTTGCGCTCATTGTGCTGACGCATTTAATCGACGAACAGCAGTTGCTGGAAACCTTGTCGACTTATCTGGGCATGGTGATCCCCGGCTATGCGGAAACATAGACCGAACAGGCGCAGGCCTTCCTCGCACATCGTAAGACCATCGGTGTCATCGGCTTTTTTGTCCTGCTGTTTTTCAGTTCCCTGGCCTTTTCCATGCTGGCAAACGCCATGGCGGTGATCTTTCCCCGGCGGCCCAGAATCGAGCGCCGCAATTTTCTCCTCCACGCGATCATCCCCTATGTGTACATATTCCTGCTGGGGCTCGGCATCGTGCTGGTGTCGTTTATCGTGGGGGCAATCGAGGTGCTCGAAAGCAGGAACCTGAAAATTCTCGGCTGGAGCTTGAACCTTGGCGGCGCTACCGGCATGGCCTTGTATATCCTGGGGATAGTTGGCGAGGTGCTGATACTCACCTCCTTCTACCTGGTGATGCCCATGGTCCGGATCAGGTTCCGCCACGCTCTCATCGGTGGTATCTGCGCAGCGGTTTTGTGGGAGATCACGCGCCGGGTGCTGATCTGGTATTACGCGGCCATCTCCATGGTGAATGTCTTTTACGGTTCTATCGCCATGACGGTGGTAGCCCTGCTCAGCATCGACGCGGTAGCCGTAATTTTGCTGCTGGGCGCCCAGGTTATCGCGGAACTCGAGCGCATACCCGACGAAGCAAGCGCTGATCCACGCTGAATTACGCAAAAAAGGCCAGAAGGCAACTTTACAGGGATAAAAGGTGTTGCCTGATCAGCGTTCATCATGAAAATCAGCGTCCAATTGTTTTGCTTCGGCACTGCCCGGCTCTGTCAGGCCTGACTCCGTTGCTGACCCCCGTTGGTGCTGATTTTTGTTGACGCAACGCGGGGGTATGTTATGTTACATGTAACGCTATAGGGGAGGTGCAGGCATGTTGGCAAAGACTGTAAATGAGCGGGTTAGTTCTCACCGGGAGCGACTGAGACGGTCTGGATTCAAAACGGTGCAAATCTGGATCCCGGATGTAAAGGCCCCCGGCTTTGCCGCCGAATGCAAAAGACAGTCTCTCATTATCAAGAACGACCCGGTTGAGACGCGAGAGCTTGAACTCCTGACCGAACTTGGCGATTGGGGGGATGAGTGAAGCGGGGCGATGTGGTGCTGGTCGCCGTTTCAGGAGACTATGGCAAACCGCGGCCGGCGCTGATTGTCCAGTCAGACCTGTTCGGTGAACATCCGAGTGTAAGCATTTGCCTTGTCAGTTCTCATTTGCAGCCTACCCCTCTGTTTCGATACCAGCTTGAACCTGAGCCAAGGAATGGCTTGTCCACGGTTTCTCAGGTTCAGATCGACAAGATTATGACGATTCCACGACAGAAGGTGGGAGAGGTAGTCGGCAGTCTGACGGCCAGGCAGATGTCCGAGATCACCAGGCTGATCGCGTTCTGGTTCGGGATTGGCGATACGACCTGAAGTTCCAAAGGTGAATGTCCGAACGTCAAGTCCGGCTGTACCCCCAAATGAGGCAATTTTACAGGGATAAAAGGGATGAACGGGATAAAACCCAAGGCTTTTTCGATCAACAAGAGGCACAACATTTAGCCGCAGATAAAATCGGATAAAAGCGGATTAACCCTAATGCTTTTAGTTTTAAAACCATAAGCCTCTGGTTTTGCCTTTAGCCTGATCCGTTTTGATCCGCCTTGATCAGCGGCCAAGAAAAAAGGTTTTGCCTGAGGGTGTTATCCCCTTGATCCCCTTCATCCCTGTGAGATAAAAAGGTTTAGCCTGATCCGCTTTGATCCGCCTTGATCGGCGGCCAGAAAAAGGTTTTTACTTAAAACAGATTTCAACCAGGAGTTGATTTGTTCATGGAAAAACAATCAAGGATTTTCGTCGCCGGTGCCAGCGGCCTGGTTGGTTCGGCCATCGTTCGGCGCTTGCGTGACAAGGGCTACGGCAACCTGCTGACCCCCTCGCGGGCGGAGCTCGACCTGACCGAACAGGCGGCACTCAGCTATTACTTCAAGTGGGAAAAGCCGGAATACGTCTTCCTGGCCGGGGCCAAGGTCGGCGGCATTTATGCCAACAACACCTATCCGGCCGAGTTCATCTACAGCAACATGACGATTCAGAACAACGTCATCCACCAGTCCTACGTGAGCGGTGTGAAGCGTCTGCTCTTCCTGGGCTCGTCGTGCATCTACCCGAAGCTGGCTCCCCAGCCGATGCAGGAGGCGCACCTGCTGACCGGGCTCCTCGAGCCGACCAACGAACCGTACGCCATCGCCAAGATTTCGGGGATGAAGATGTGCGAGGCGTACAATCGCCAGTACGGTACGCGCTTTGTCGCGGTGATGCCGACCAACCTCTATGGCCCCGGCGACAACTTTCATCCCGAGAACTCGCACGTCCTGCCGGCGCTGATCCGGCGCTTCCACGAGGCTAAAGTCGCCTCACTCCTCACTCCTCACTCCTCACATGAAGTTGTCGTGTGGGGGACCGGGACGCCGATGCGCGAGTTCCTGTATGTCGATGACATGGCCGATGGCTGTGTGTTCGTCATGGAGCTGGCCGAGGCAACGCTGGTGCGGGAGCTGTGCAGCTACCCCAAGCCGAACTTCGTCAACCTCGGCACCGGGGAGGACGTCACCATCCGCGAGCTGGCGGAGACGACCAAGGAGGTGGTCGGTTACCAGGGGGCGCTGAGCTTCGATGCCAGCAAGCCCGACGGCACCCCGCGCAAGCTGCTCGACGTCTCGCGCCTGAAGACGCTTGGCTGGCAGGCGAAGGTCGATCTGCGCGAGGGTTTGGAGCGGACGTATGCGTGGTTTTTGGAGCATCAGGGAGACATGAGAGAGTAGGGGGGAGCGTCCAAGGGTTTTTTTAAGGTTCCCGATTTGCAATATTACCCTTAAAGGGTTATGTTATGGAAAAGCGGAGGGCACATTACGATTTGCGGGCCATCAAGGCTCAGATGTCGACCGTTGCCGGTCTGCGCATGACCGTGACCGCACGTCATAATGCTTTGCGTGCCGGCGTCACTTTGCAGACGGCGGTATCGGTCATTCAGTCCCTGGACCAGACGTGTTTCTACAAGTCGATGACGACGCATCAAGATCATGGCGTCTGGCAGGATGTCTATCACGGTTCATGGCGGGGTAAGGGGCTGTATATCAAGTTCCAGCAGGATGCTGCCGGATACTTCACGATTTCGTTCAAGGAACTGTAGACCATGAATGCGACACGTCATGATCCCCGGTCGGTTTGTCCGGGCTGCTCAAATGGAAAGCTGGTGCGTGAGGCGCGTACCGCCCGCTACGAATATCGTGACGAGATCTGCGAGTACGAGCAGGTCGGCGATTGGTGTACCTCCTGTGGGGAAGCCATATTGTCCGGTGACGACATGGCGGCGACCGAAGGGGTGCTCCTCGATTTCATGCGGCGAGTCGAGCAGAAGCAGGCCGGCGAGTTGGCCCGCATTCGCCGAAAGTTGAAGCTAACCCAGAAACAGGCGGCAGCTCTCACCGGCGGTGGCCATAATGCCTTTTCTCGCTATGAACGGGGGGAAGCCAAGCCGCTTCCCGCGGTCATGCATCTGTTTCGTCTCCTCGATAGGCATCCCGAGTTGCTTGAGGAGTTGAAAAGCCAGAAGGCATGAGAAAGGCAGCGCCAAGGTTCTTCTTGAAGCTGCCTTTTGACATTAAAAGGTGCCCCTTAAGGGTTTCCAAGGCACTTTACAGGGATAAAGGGGATGAACGGGATAAAACCCAAGGCTTTTTTATCAACAAGAGGCAAAACATTTAGCCGCGGATAAAATCGGATAAAGGCGGATTAACCCTAATGCTTTTGGTTTTAAAACCATAAGCCTCTGGTTTTGCTTTAGCTTGATCCGCTTTGATCCGCCTTGATCAGCGGCCAAGAGAAAAGGTTTTGCTTGAAGAGTATTGCTATTCAATGAAATCAGGAGGAGAAAATGAGTGATCAATTGTTACTGCAAATCGATGGACTGCTGGCGCGGCGCCTCGGCACGATGGAGGAATCCATCAATGGCAAACTGGAGCTATTGGCCGAAGGTCAGCAGATGATCGTCGAGCGGATGGATCGTATAGAAGGGCGAGTTGAATCGGTTGAAAGGATTGTCACGGAGCATTCGGGGCCGCTGGTTGGACTCGCCGCCGACCTTAAGGCAACGAATGGCAAGCTTGATGCCGTCGCCGCCGACCTCTCCGCCCATCGCCATGATACCGAGGCGCATGGGCGAGGGTATCTGGTCAGCGAGTAAGCCAGTCAACAACTTTGCAGGGACGCTGATTAACGCTGATGTACGCTGATAAACCCAAGGCTTTTGAAGCGGACGCTGATCAACGCAGATTCACGCTGATTTAGAA
>JAMPXI010000087.1 GCA_023701265.1 Desulfuromonadales bacterium
CCGCGCGCCGTGCCGATTGTCGAAGCCATGGCCGCGCTGGTGTTGCTGGACTTGGCGCTGCGACAGGAAGCGAGAAGCTAGAGGCGAGAAACGAGAGAGACAAAGGGGACAGAATTTAATTCTGTCCCCTTTGTCGTTGCGGTATGGACGGAGCTGTCACTTGCCGTCGCTGTTGGCCACCTGGCGCTCTGCCTCGGCCGCTGCCGCCGGGGGGACATTGCGGTAGCTGTAGAGCTCGCCACGGTAGTTCTTGAGCAGAACCTCATCGTCCCCCAGCTGCTGCAGGTAATCAGGCAGCAGCGGGATCTTGCCGCCGCCGCCGGGGGCATCGATGACGTAGGCCGGCACCCCAAGCCCCGAGGTGTGCCCGCGCAGGGCGCGGACGATCTCCAACCCCTCGGCAACGCTGGTGCGGAAGTGGTCGGTCCCCTGCACCATGTCGGCCTGGTAGAGGTAATAGGGGCGGACGCGAATGGCGAGGAGCTTCTGCATCAGCCGTTTCATGACCGCCGGGTCGTCGTTAACGCCGCGCAGCAGCACGGTCTGGTTCCCCAGCGGGATGCCGGCGTCGGCGAGGCGCGCGCAAGCCTTGGCCGCGGTCGCGGTGATCTCGTCCGGGTGGTTGAAGTGGGTATTGAGGTAGAGCGGGTGATGCTTGCGCAGCACCCGGATCAGCCCTATCGTTACTCGCTGTGGCAGGACCACGGGAACGCGGCTGCCGATGCGGATGATTTCAACGTGCGGGATGGCGCGCAGGGCGGTGAGAATGCCATCGAGCTTCTCGTCGGCGAGCAGCAGGGGGTCGCCGCCGGAGAGGATGACGTCGCGGATTTCGGGATGCGTGCGAATGTAATCGAGGCCCTGGGCAATGGTGTCGCCGTTGACCACCATGCTCTCGCCGCCGACTTTGCGCTTGCGGGTGCAGAAGCGGCAGTACATGGCGCACTCGGCGCAGACCAGGAAGAGGACGCGATCCGGATAGCGGTGCACCAGATTCGGCACCGGGCTCTGGTTCTCCTCGTCGAGCGGATCGGTAAAGCAGACGCTGTCGCGCAGCTCAAGCGCATCGGGAACCGCCTGCCGCCAGATCGGATCGTTCACTTCGCGGATCAGCGACTGGTAATAAGGGGTGATGCGCATCGGGTACTGCGCGGTCACGGCATCGAGGGGCACCGGATCGATACCGAAACGGGGGGTGATCTGTGCCGGCCGGGTGATGCTCGCCTGCAGGATCTTCTGCCAGGTTTCCATGGCGGTTGTTTTGGTCCTCCCTGGTGGGTGGTCAGAAACGCTTGACATAGGTGAGCCGGTCATCCCCCGGCTTGTAAAAATCACGGATGCTTGATTCCAGCAGGTACCCGGCTTTCTCGTAAAAGCTGCGGGTGCGGCTGTAGCCCCCTTGCGAGGAGGTCTCCAGGCAGACCATCCGCCCGCTCCGCTTGCGCACCTCTGCTTCGACGTGCTCGAGCAGACGCTGGCCGACGCCGGTCCCCTGGGCCGCCGGGTCGACCGCGATCCAGTACAGGTCAAAATTCCCCACCGTGGCCGGGACCGGACCGAACAGCACATAGCCGGCCACCTTTCCCAACGCCTCGGCCACCGCCACCTCGTAGTCGCGTTGCGCCGGCTCCTTGATGACGATCTCCAGCAGTTCCATGGCCACGTCCACCTCGGCCGGGGTAAAGGCTTCGGTCGCCGCCAGGATCCGTTTCAGTTCCACCAGGTCGTCCGCCCGCAGTTCACGCAGCATGCAGCGTCTCCATGCGGCGCAGGGCCGCGTCGATGATGCGGCCGATCAGCGCCGGGTAATCGAGACCGAAGGCGGCTGCACTGCGCGCCAACCCGGCCTCGGGAGAAATGTCGGGGTTGGCGTTGACCTCCAGGATCCAGGGGATGCCATCGTGCAGGCGGATGTCGACCCGCGCATAATCGCGGCACCCCATTACGCGGAAGGCTGCCAGCGCCACCGCGCGCACCGCCGCGGCATCGGTTTCCGCCAGGTCGGCCGGGCAGACCGGCATGGTCCCCTGATACGCCGGCGAGTCTTCCAGCCACTTGCCGGCATAGCTGACGATCGGCCGGAGCAACGCCGGGTCGAAGCGAATCTCGGAGAGCGGCAGCACCACGGCTTCGAGGTCGTTGCCAAGGATCGCCGCGTTGATCTCGCGTCCGGAGATAAATTCCTCGACCAGGGCGTCCTGGCGATAAATGCGGTGGATGTAATTGACCTGTGCGTGCAGGGCCGGGAAGTCATCGACCACGCTGGCATCGGTAATCCCATGGGAGGCGTCCTCGCTGCGCGGTTTGACGATCAGCGGGTAACGCAACTCCAGTTCCGCCGGCAGCGGTTCGCCGCAGCGGGCCACCAGATACCGGGGGGAGGGGAGCCGGTTGGCCAGGAGCAACTCCTTGGTGCGCAGCTTGTCCTGGGTCAGGCCGAGGCACAAAGGGTCGGACCCGGTCACCGGCAGGCCGGTCAGTTCAAGGAGCGCGGCGGCGTGCAGTTCAAGGTGGCTGTCCCCCCACAACCCTTCGCAAAGATTGATGATCAACTCCGCCCCGACAGCGTTCAACTGTTCCAGAAAGACGGCCGGGTCGGCGCCGAACGGCACGATGGCCGGCTGGTGCCCGACCGTGGTGAGAGCCGCCGCGACGGCAGCGGCCTCCGCGGCAGCGCCCTGCTCGGCGATTCGGTCGCAGGCTTCACCGCGCAGCGGAAGGGGGGCGGCAAGGTTGTGGCAGATCGCGATCTTCATGTCAGGCCTCCGTCCAGCCCGAGTCGCCGGGCGGCGGCCGCGACCACGGCCAGGATCATCTCGTCATAGGAGAGCCCGGCGGCGCGCGCCGCTTTGGGAAAGCAGCTGTTCTGCTCCGGACGCGGCAGAATGCCGGGAAGAGGGTTGAGCTCAATGACCTGCGGGTGCCCCTTGGCGTCGAGCCGCACGTCGATGCGGCACCAGTCGCGGCAGCCGAGGGCATGGAAGGCCCGCTTGCAGACGTTTTCGATCTCCTGCCGCAGGGGGGCGTCGATGTTCGCCGGGCAGGTGAAGATCTGCAGCGGGTCTTCCTCGCGGTCCCACACCCACTTGGCCTCATAGGAGTAGATCGGGTTGACCCCTTCTGGGAGGGTGGCAAAGTTGATCTCGACGATCGGCAAGGCCCGCAGTTCGCTGCCATTGCCGAGCATGGCCACGGTAAACTCGCGGCCGGGGAGAAACTCCTCGATCAGGGCCGGTTGACGATAGCTGGTCAATACCCACTCGACCTGGCGCAGCAGTTCCCGGCGGTTTTTGACCAGGGAACGGTCGGTGACCCCTTTGCTCGACCCTTCCAGGGTCGGCTTGACCATCAGCGGGAAATGCAGGCGACGGGGGATATCGTCAACGGCAGCGGCAGTCCAGAAGCGTGGCGTGGGCACGCGGTTGTAGCTCAGGATCTCCTTGGTGCGGCGCTTGTCGAGACACAGCCCCAGGGTGAGCGGGTCACTGCCGGTGTAGGGGATCTCGAGCATGTCGAGCATCGCCGGAAGCTGCCCTTCGCGGCTGGCGCCGTGCAGCCCTTCGGCGATGTTGAAAACCAGATCGATGTCGCCGCGCAGGCGGCGGAAGGTCTCGAAAACAGCAGGATTGGCATCGACCAGGCTGACCTGGTGGCGCGAAGCCAGGGCGCGCTCGACGGCCTTCACCGTGTGGATGTCATCCCACTCGGCGTAGCGGTCATCGGGCAGTGTGCCGGGAGGTTCGGAGGGGGGATCCGAAGGAGGCTCGGCCGCGTCCTCGACGCAAGCCGAATCATCCTTCAGATTGAAGGCGAAGGCGATATGCATGTTTGTCAACCCCTGGTCGAGTCAAAGCCTGTCAATGCCACGACTGCTCTTATCCCACGACGGGATGCAAAGTGGAGTTCGGTTTCCCGGACCGTGCGGCAGTAGGCTTTGAAGGGGTCAACGCACGCTGTTGGCCAATCGGGGTCCGGGACCTGAAAAACCCTTTGATTGGTTGCGATATACGCCTGTTGATGGGGTGTGTCAATAACAAATTGAAAAGGCGGCTGATAGGCCGCCTCTACAGCATCTTGGGGGTGGGCGAAATACCACCCCCTACCCCTTGAGCCAGGTGAGCAACTCGCTGCGGACTCCCTCCGGGTCGCCGGTGTTGAGTTCCAGCAGGGTGCGCAGGTGGGTCAACGTCTCCAGATTCTCATGGAGGAATTTGAAGCCGAGCCGGTTCTCTTCGCGGTGCACCAGTTCCGCCTCGAAGTCGAGGACGATCTCCGAACCGGGCAGGGGCAGGGACAGATTGGCAACGGTTCCCTGGGCCAGCGGCAGAGCTGCCGGGCTCTCCAGCAGAACCCCCTTGAGGGCGAGGTCCAGCAGTTGACAGCTCCAGATGCGGTCGCCGACGGCAACCAGCATCTCAGCCTCAAAAGGGATCCGTCGGAAATGTCGCTTGTCCATGTGTGGTCCTCTCTTCCGGGTATTGCCGTACGGTGCTGCCGCTACCATTCTAACGTGGATCGGGCGGCGGGCAAGAAGGTTCCGTCGTCGTCAGCCCGAAGGGGATCTCCAGGAGGCCGAAAAAGTTGTGCAGCAGGCGGTAGGTGATCCCCCATAGCCGCGGTTCGCCGGGTCCCAGCAGGTCGGCGACCGGCTGGGTGGTCGGTCGTCCGCGGTATGGGAAGCTTTCCAGGCGTTGGCGGTTCGGGTCAAGCAGCTCCTGCAGAGGGAACCAGAAAACTTTCGCCACCTCAAAGTTGGGGGCCAGGGCCGGTCGCTGTGGTGCGGCATAGACCAGGCAGGAGACATGGATCGGCAGGCTGACGCCGTACAGATCATCGAGGCGGCCGAGGTATTCGTAGCCGGCCAGATCGAGATCGAGCTCCTCGCGGGTTTCCCGTTCGGCCGTCTGGCGCGGATCGGTTTCGCCGTCGGCCACCCGCCCCCCGGGAAAGCCGATGTCTCCCGACCAGGCATCGCCGGCATGAGTCGCCCGCTGGATGAAGAGGACTTCCGGTCCGGCCGGGGCTTCGGCCAGCAGCAGGGCCACGGCGGCATGCGGCCGGTCGGCCGGCAGCATGATCGGCCGGTGGGCGGCGAGCGACTGGCGGATGCGGGGGAGGGAAAGCGGGGCGTCGGTCATGGCAGCGGAAGAGGGATGCGTTTTCGTTTAGGCTGGCGAAGAAGCCGGTATCGTGGTCCGCAGATCCCTGGCCAGGGCTATAATGTCGGCCCCGCTGGTGGCCCAGGAGCACATGAAGCGGCAGTGGCCGGAGCCGATGAAGGTGTAGAAGACCCAGCCCAGCTTGCGCAGGGCGGCGATGGCGCTTTCCGGGAGTTGGACGAAGACGGCGTTGGCCTCGACCGGGTGGACCAGGGTCACGCCGGGGATGGCGGTCAGCTCTGCCGCCAGTTTCCGGGCGCAGGCGTTGGCGTGGGCGGCATGCCGCAGCAGCGCGCCGTCCCGGAGCAGACCGAGCCAGGGGGCGGAAAGAAAGCGCATTTTCGAGGCCAGTTGGCCGGCCTGCTTGCAGCGGTAGTCGAATTCGAAGGCCAGCTTTTTGTCGAAAAACACCACCACCTCGCCGATCGGCAGACCGCTTTTGGCCCCGCCGAGGGTGAGGACGTCGACGCCGGCGCGCCAGGTCAGCTCCTTCGGCGGAATGCTCAGCGCCGCCACGGCATTGGCGAAGCGCGCCCCGTCGACATGCAGCTTCAAGCCGAGACGGCGGGTCAGGCCATGCAGGGCGGTCAGTTCGGCGGGGGTGTAGAGGGTGCCGAGCTCGGTCGGCTGGGTAATGGACAGAACCTTCGGCTTCGGGTAATGGATATCGCTGCGCCGGTTGACGGTATGCTCGACTGCAGCGGGATCGACCTTGCCGTGCGGGCCGCCGACGGTCAGCAGCTTGGTGCCGTTGGAGAAGAATTCGCTGGCCCCGCACTCGTCGGTTTCGACATGGGCGGTCTCATGGCAGATGACACTGTGGTAGGAGTGGCAGAGGGAGGCCAGCGCCAGGGAGTTGGCGGCGGTGCCGGTGAAGACGAAGAAGACCTCACAGTCGGTCTCGAAAAAATCGCGCAGGGCATCGCAGGCCCGTGTCGTCCACGGATCGTCGCCGTAGCTGACGGCAAAGCCGTCTTTTGCCTCGGCCAGCGCCTGCCAGGCTTCGGGGCAGATGCCGGCATAGTTGTCGCTGGCGAACTGAAGCCGGCGCGGGCTCTCGGTCATAATCCTATGTGTCCTGTGCGGTTAGTTCCCTGCACACTCTAGTATCCCTGCGACTTCTGGATCTTCTGGGTGGTCTGCTTGATCCACTCGTCGTTGACCAGCTTAACCTGTTTCAGATAGCCATACGTGATCAACTTGCTGTCGAGCGCAGTCTTGGCGGCCGAGCAGACCATGAAGTTGCTGTAATCGACATCCTTCATCGCGGCAGCAAACTGATCCTCTGACACCGGCCCCCTTTCCTGCAGTGCGGCCAGGATAACGGCTTCGTGATCCTCGCGCTTCGGATTGGTGTAGTTGAGATAGACCACGCCGGCGACAATGATCAGCAGGATGAGCTTCTTGAACATAGACAGGCTCCTTGCAAGAGATTGGCACAGAATAGCGCAAAGCGGTGCCGTCGCCAAGCCCGCCGGTCAAAGGTCTGGACGAATGGTATCCGGCGTGTAAGACTTAGGAACCCTGTGAATCGCTGCCGGTCACGGAGACCCATCCATGCATACCTCAGCCCTGATGACCGATCTGTACGAACTGACCATGCTCGCCGGCTATCTGCGCGAGGGGATGGAGGAGCGTCCGGCAGCCTTCGATCTCTACTTCCGCGCGGCGCCTTATCACGGCAGCTATGCGATTTTCGCCGGTCTGCAGCCGGCCCTCGACTATCTGGCCGGGCTGCGCTTCACCCCGGCAGAGCTTGACTACCTGAAGAGCCTTGGCCTGTTCGATCAACGTTTCCTCGACTTCTTGCGCGGCTTCCGCTTCCGCGGCCGGGTGACGGCGCCATGCGAGGGGGAGGTGGTTTTCCCCGGCGAGCCGCTGCTGACCGTTGAGGGCACGCTGGCCGAAGCGCAGCTGGTCGAAACCGTCCTGCTCAACCTGATCAACTTCCAGACCCTGGTGGCGACCAAGGCGGCCCGCTTGACCGTCGCCGCCGGTCATGCCGAGGTCATCGAATTCGGCCTGCGCCGCGCCCAGGGGCCGGACGGGGGAATGAGCGTCGCCCGCGCGGCGTGCATCGGCGGGGTGCGCAGCACCAGCAACGTCCGGGCCGGCCAATTGTTCGGGCTGCCGGTCAAGGGGACTCATGCGCACAGTTGGGTGATGGCCTTCCCCGACGAGCTGACCGCCTTTCGTGCCTATGCCGACGCTTTCCCCGACGGCTGCGTGCTGCTGGTCGACACCTTCGATACCCTGACCAGCGGCATCCCCCACGCCATCACCGTGGCCAGGGAGCTGCGCGCCAAAGGCCACGAACTGCGCGGCATCCGCCTCGACTCCGGGGACCTGGCCTACCTGAGCTGTGAGGCGCGACGGATGTTCGATGCCGCCGGCTTCCCGCAGGTGAAGATCGTGGCCTCCAACGAACTCGATGAACAGGTGATTGCCGCTATCAACGCCGACGGCGGCCGGGTCGACATCTTCGGGGTCGGCACCCGGCTGGCAACCTGCGCCGGCGAAGGCGGCGGGGCGCTGGGCGGGGTTTACAAGCTGGTCGAGATCGGCGGCCGGCCGTGCCTCAAAACCACCAGCGACCCGGCCAAGGCCACCCTCCCCGGGCGCAAGCGCGTGCTGCGGGCGGTCGATCCGGACGGGCGCCTGATCATGGATGTGCTCGATCTGGCTGACGATCCCGGCGAACCGTTCCGCGCCGGGGCGACGGCCTACGATCCGGCCAACCCGCAGCGCTGCAAGACCGTGCCGGTCGATTGCGACCTGACCGACTGCCGCGCGGTCGTGATGGAAGGCGGCAAACAACTTGAGCCGTCGCCGTCACTTGAGGCCATGGCCGATTACTGCGCGCGGCAGCTCAAACGTCTGCCGGAAGGGAGCCTGCGCCTGGTCAACCCGCATCGCTACAAGGTAGGGGTGAGCCGGCGGCTGCTGGCCTTGCGGGATGAGCTGATCAGGGCGGCGGAGGCTTAATCCAACGGTCTGGGCCGGGAGAGACCGATGTTTTTCCGTAGAGCAATGCCACGAGGCCGAAAATGAAAATTGCTGCGACATCCCCGCTGGACCGGGTAGAAACGATCATCCGCGATTTCTGGGAAAAAGCCCCCAGTAACAGCCTGCAGCTTGACAGCGGCGAGAAGTCCTGGGCCGAACCCCATGTCGCCATCGCCGCAGGAGATGACCCGTTTTTCGCCCGCATCAAGGAGATGATCGGCGCCTTCCACTGGACGCCGGAAGAGGCCTTTGCCCTGGCTTTTCCCGCGGCCCCGGCCACCGCCTCCGAACTCCGGGTGATCAGTTACGTTTTACCACAGACCCTGGCCACACTTACCGACCAGCGGCAAGAAACGACCTTGCCGGCCGAACGTTGGGCGCGCTCCCGTTTTCATGGCGAGCAGTTCAACTGTGAGCTGCGCCTGTACCTGGCCGCGACCCTGACCGCCGCCGGCTTCGCCGCGGTCGCTCCTGAACGTCTCCCCGGTTTCGACTACCGCCAGTCCGCGCGCTTCGGCCTCGCTTCCAACTGGTCCGAGCGGCATACCGCCTTCGTTGCCGGGCTGGGAACGTTCGGTCTCTCCGACGGGCTGATCACCCGTTGGGGCAAGGCCGTGCGTTTCGGTTCGGTCGTGGCCCGCATCGATTTGCCCGTCACCCCGCGTCCCTATGGCGACGACCACCACGCCTGGTGCCTGTGGTATGCCAAAGGGACTTGCGGTGCCTGCGCCCCGCGCTGCCCGGCCGGCGCCATCAGCACCGCGGGCGGTCACGACAAGCCCGCCTGCCATCGCTACATCCGCGAAGTGACCACACCCTATACCACGGCGACCTTCGGCACCGGCGCCACCCCCTGCGGGCTGTGCCAGGCCAGGATCCCCTGCGAGGCGCAAATTCCGCCGGCATTGGCTCCAAAAACAGAGGAATTGAAAGGCTGAATTTACAGCAGGCGGAGCGTGGTGTTTCAGATCCCCTGGCTAGCGCATCACCTCAACCCCCAGCACCTGCTCCATCTGCCTGAGGGCGAACGCGCCGTCGGCGGGGTCGAGGGGGGCGACACTGTCGGCCGGGACGATGACCTGGTAGCCACGGATGACCGCTTCGTAGGCGATGTAGAGGATACAGATGTTGGTGACGACGCCGGTCAGCACCAGCCGGTCGATCCCCAGCGCCTGCAGGATCCCTTCCAGCCCGGTGTGATGGAAGCCTGAATAAGAGCTTTTCTCGACCACCGGATCGGTTTCCAGCGGCGCCAGCTCCGCAACCACCCGGGCTCCCGGCGTTCCCTTCACGGCGTGGGGTGGCCAGCCCATGCGGGAGAACTCGGGGTCATCGGGACGATGCGCATCGCAGATGTAGATCACCGGCACGCCCTTGGCGCGGGCCGCTTCAAGCCGCGACTTGAGCGTCGGCAGGATGGTGCGCGTGGCCGGCACCTCCAGCGGCGCCCCGGTCAGCACGAAGTCGTTGAGCATATCGATGATCAGCAGGGCTTCCTTCATTCCCGAACGCCTCCCTCCGAATATTTACTGCACTGCCAAGCCAAACTTCACCCGCCGCCGGCCGCCCTCGGTGACAGGGATGACAGTGATCCTGGTCGCCATCAGTACCAGGGCGACGATAGTCAGCTGAAATATTGCCAGCGGCGCATCGGTTGCTCCGTCAGGGAAAGAGGAATTTCTTCGCTCCGATCGGAACGATATGTTGCCTTTATGACGAAATCATCAATAATAAAACTAACATAAAGGCGTGAGGCCGCAACCTGACAGACAAATCACTCAGCCGGCATGCCGTAACCTGTCGCAGGAGATGATGCATGAACCTTCCCCCCCGAGGCAAACTGCTGCTCGTTCTGCTGTTTCTTGCCGTCGGCACCATCCTGCTGTGGCGCTATCTCTCCATTTCCCGGGAACCCGTGGGGAACCTCCGGTTGTCCGGAAATATCGAGGTGACCGATGCGGAAGTCAGCTTCCGCATCGCCGGGCATGTCCGCGAGCGACTGGTCAAGGAAGGGGAACGGGTGGCGCGCGGTAGCGTGGTGGCCCGCCTGGAAAGCGCCGACCTGGAACACGAAGTGGCCCTGCGCCAGGCGGAAGTGGCCGTGGCCCGGGCAACCCTGGCAGAGTTGCAGGCGGGCTACCGGCCCGAGGAGGTTGCCCAGGCCCGGGCTGCCCTGGCCCAGGCCAAGGCGGAATTGACCCGGGCCGAGAGTGATTGGCACCGCCAGCAGGCGCTGTTCGCGCAAGGGGCGGTGTCCGCCCGTGAAACCGAGGCACTGCAGGCGAGCTTTGAAGTCGCCCGGGGGCGTGTCGAAGAAACCGGACAGAACCTCGCCCGACTGGAGAATGGCTTCCGTCAGGAAGAAATTGACCAGGCCCGGGCCCGGCTGCAGCAGGCCGAGGAGTCCCTGGCGCTGGCCCGGACCCGGCTTGGCTACGCTGAACTCGCCGCCCCGCTAGGTGGGGTGGTATTGTCTGAAAATGTCGAGCCGGGGGAATTCGTCGCCGCCGGCACGCCGGTGGTGACCATCGGCGAACTCGACCCGGTCTGGCTGCGGGCCTACATCAACGAGACCGACCTTGGCCGGGTCAAGCTGGGGCAGACCGCCCGGGTCACCACCGACACCTATCCGGGCAAAGGCTATCAGGGCAAGGTGACCTTTATCGCTCAGGATGCCGAATTCACGCCGAAGAACGTGCAGACCGACAAGGAGCGGGTGAAGCTGGTCTACCGCATCAAGATCACCCTCGCCAACCCGGAGCAGGAATTGAAGCCGGGGATGCCCGCCGATGCCGAGATCGACATCACCGGCGCTGCCGGCTCCTGACCCCTGAATGACGCCTCCCTCATGGACGCCATCCGCACCGTTGGCCTGACCAAACGCTTTGACAAAGTGACGGCGGTCGACGGGCTTTCCCTGACCGTGACACCCGGCGAACTGTTCGGTCTGATCGGCCCGGACGGTGCGGGGAAGACCACCACTTTGCGGATGCTGACGGCAATCATGGACCCCAGTGAGGGGGAGGCCTGGATCCTCGATCGCCATACGGTGCGCGAGGCCGAGGCGATCAAGGCCGACATCGGCTACATGAGCCAGCGCTTCGGCCTCTATCCCGATCTGACGGTGATGGAGAACCTCGATTTCTACGCCGACCTCTACCAGGTGCCGGTCAGGGGGCGCGGCGAGAAGGTCGATCGGCTGCTGGCCTTCAGCAACCTGACGCCGTTCCGGCGCCGACTGGCGGGCAACCTCTCCGGCGGCATGAAGCAGAAACTGGGGCTCGCCTGCGCCCTGGTCCATACCCCGCGCATCCTCTTCCTCGATGAGCCGACCAACGGAGTTGACCCGGTGTCGCGCCGGGATTTCTGGCGAATTCTCTACCAGTTGCTCAAGGAGGGGGTGACCATCTTTGTCACCACCGCCTACCTCGACGAGGCCGACCGCTGTCACCGGGTCGGACTACTGCACCAGGGGCGGCTGATTGCCTGCGACACCCCCGCCCGGTTGCGTGCCCTGATGCCCGGCGTGCTCCTGGAGATTCATACCCGGCAGGCGCGGGCTGCTGCCCGGCTGCTGCGTGAACGCCTTCCGAATTTCCAGGTCGGGCTGTTCGGCGATCGCGTGCACCTGGCCAGCACGGAGCCTGCCGTTGCCGAG
>JAMPXI010000088.1 GCA_023701265.1 Desulfuromonadales bacterium
GCCGGTTTTAAAAGCGTCGGCATCAGCATCGACAGCGTCGACCCGGCGCTGCACGACGACTTCCGCAACATGCCCGGCGCTCACCCCAGGGCGGTGGCCGCCCTTGACCACCTGCGGGATGTCGGGATACGCAGCACCATGAGCGCGGTCATCTCGCGCATCAATTACCGTGCTTTTGTTGAGCTGCTCGACCTGGCCCGGGCGCACGACGTCGGCCAGGTCTACCTGCACAACTTCAAGTGCAGCGGCCGTGGTTTCAAGAACCGCCAGGAACTGGACCTGACCCCCGAAGAGTGGCGGGCCTTCTACGTCGAGGCGCTGGCGGTCAAGGACCAGACTCGTGATCTGGCGATCTCCTTCGACGACCCGGTGATCGCCTCGCTCCCCGGCTACCAGGAGCAGTCACTGGTCAAGGGGAGCAGCTGTGGCAAACTCTCGCTGCACCTGCGCCCGAACGGCGACATCACCCCGTGCGGCTTCATTCCGCTGGTGGTGGGGAATATCCTGCACGACGATTTCGACGCCATCTGGTACGACTCCCCCGTGCTCAAGGCGATGCGCGCCAAGGAAGCCACCGGCAAGTGCTCCGGCTGCAGCGCTTTCGCCGACTGCCTGGGCGGTTGCACCGCCCGGGCCTTCGCCACCACCGGCGATTTCAACCAACCCGACCCGCACTGCTGGAAGTAGCGGGCCTTTTCCCTCAGGAGAAATGCCATGAAAAAGTACAGCAAGCCCCGCGTCACCGCGTCCGGATCAGTTCATCCCTGTTGAGTCCGGCAGACCAGGGGGTGGTTGATGCAACATGAGTCTTGACCTGCTCGACACACCCGTGCGCCTGACCTGGGATCTGCACGGGCCAGGGCTTGCCTTGGGTAATGACGAGATGCTGGCGGTTGCCGACCGGATTGCTCTGGGCGGGGTTTTCTATGTGACCCTCGAGGAACGGCCGCTGGCCCATCCGGCCATTGCCGGTTTGCTCGAACGCCTGTCCGCAGGAGGCTGCCGGATATCGCTGGTCTGCATGGGGAGCGAGGACGAACTGGCGGCCCTGGAGCGCCTTGCCCCGCCATTTCCCGACGTGCAGCTCGATCTGTCGGCCTTTCTTGCCGGCGGGGAGCTCGATGAGGAGCGGCTGCGCGATACGCTGGCACGCCTGCGCCGGGGAGGGGTCGAGCCAAGTCTGCGCCTGACCCCGCTGAAGTCGAATCTCCATGTGATTCCGATGACTTTGGCGTTTTGCCAGGCGGCCGGGCTGCAGCGTTTCAAGTTGCCAAACGCCCGTATCGGTGCTACGTTTCAGGCAATTCCCCCGGCGGAATTGCCACGTTGGGCCGACCTGGAGGCCTTCCGGAATCTCTGGTCCCGGCAGGTTCCGGGATGGTCCGAAACGACCCAGCTCGAGATCCACGACCGGTTCCTCTGGGAGATCATGACGCCGGGATTCGATCAGGCCCGCAGCGAATATGGCGGCTGCCAGGCTGCCAACAGCCTGGGCCATGTCGATGCCGCCGGCACCGTGTACGCCTGCGCCGCCTGGCCGGAACCGCTCGGCTCCCTGCGTGAGGCGGCCCTCGAGGATATCTGGCAGTTGCCCGCACGTTTCGCCGTACGCGAGCGTATCGCCCGGGTTCCCGCCGGCTGTGACGGCTGCCGTGATTACTCGCTTTGTCTGGGCGGCTGCCGCGGGATCGGCGAGATTCTCAACCAGGCTGCCGGCGGGCGCGACCTGATGTGCCGCGAACCGAGGCACTGACTCAACCATGACAAGCCGATGACCATTTATCTCGACAACGCCGCCACCTCGTTCCCCAAGCCGGAGACCGTTTGCGCGGCCGTCGACCGGGCCTTGCGCCTGGGGGCGGCCAATCCCGGTCGCGGCGGCTACCGGCTCTCCCTGGAGGCCGGTCGCATGGTGCTGGCCGCGCGTTCGGCCGCGGCCCGGCTGGTCGGCATGCCGGATCCGGCGCGCATCGTCTTCGTCGCCAACGCCACCGAGGCACTCAATCTGGCCCTGTTCGGCGCCTTGTCTCCCGGCGACCGGGTGGTCACCACCAGCATGGAGCATAATGCGATGGTGCGGCCACTGCGGGCCCTGGCCGACCGGGGGGTCGAAGTGGTCAGGGTCCCTGCCGGTGCGGATGGCTTCGTGGCCCCGGATGCTGTCAGAAAGGCCTGCACCCCCGGCACCCGCATGGTGGCCATGACCCACTGCTCGAACGTCACCGGCACCCTGCAGGCGATCGAGGAGATCGGTCCCTGGTGCCGGTCGCAAGGGATCCTCTTCCTGGTCGATGCCGCGCAGAGCGCCGGGCTTTTCCCGCTCGATGTCGTCGACATGGGGATCGACCTGCTTGCCGTCCCCGGCCATAAGGCGATCATGGGGCCGCCGGGGACCGGGTTTCTCTGTGTCGGTGAAGGGGTGCAGCTCACGCCGCTGCTCTATGGCGGCACCGGGACGCGTTCCATGTCCGACGAACAGCCCGACGAGTTGCCGGAACGCCTGGAGAGCGGCACACTGAATGTGATCGGCCTGGCCGGCCTGCACGCAGCGCTTGAGTTTTTGCACGAAATCGGGCTCAATCGCTGCAGGGTGCATGAACGCGATCTGCTCAGCCAGCTGATGGAAGGGCTGCGCCGGATGCCGTCGGTGCGCCTGTTCGGACCGACCGATCCCGCCCGGCACGGCGGCGCGCTGTCATTCACGCTCGAAGGACTGGACCCGGCGGCAGTCGGCTTCCGCCTCGACAACGAGTTCGACATCGGAGTAAGGGTCGGTCTGCACTGTGCCCCGGAGGCCCACCGGACCATCGGCACTTTCCCGGAAGGGACGATCCGGGTCAGTCCGGGGTGGTTCAACACTTCCGATGACATCGACCGTTTGCTGGCGGCCGTGCAGCTCCTGACGACCGGCTGAATTCGGCAACTGTGAACGACCAATCGAAGGAGTTTAACATGATGCGCATCCTCGCCACCGCGCTGCTGTCGCTGATCCTGCTGGCTGGCTGCTCGATTGCCCCGGAACGGCCGGTGACCCGCATGGAGCTGCTGAAGACCAACATCTATAACAAGTACATCGTCGAGGAATCACCTGAAGAGCTGCTTTATTCCCTCAATACCCGCGGCGAGGTGGTGGTCGAATCGAAGCGCAACATCCCCGGTAAGAACTTCAATATCTACCTCAAGCTGCTGGCCACGGCCGACGGTCTTGAAGTACTGGAATACGACCGCTGAGCGGTCGTGAAGGGAACCCATGAAAAAAGTCTACGTGCTGGACACCAACGTCCTGCTGCACGATCCCCAGGCGCTGTTCCGTTTCGAGGAAAACGATCTGGTGATCCCGATGACGGTCATCGAGGAGATCGACCGGTTCAAGAAGGATCTCAGCGAAATCGGCAGAAATGCCCGTCAGTTCTCGCGTTTTCTCGATAGTCTCAGGGAAAAGGCCAAGCTGGTCGACGGGGTGACGCTGGAGAGCGGCGGGACGCTGCGCGTCGTGCTTTATACCGAAGAGGCGCTCAAGCATTTGCCGCCGGAGCTGCGCGAGGACCATGGCGACAACCGCATCCTGGCGGTCGCCGTGGACTTGCGCGACAAATGCGACTGCCCGGTGGTCTTCGTCACCAAGGACACCAATCTGCGCATCAAGGCCGATGTCGTCGGTCTGACCGCCGAAGATTACGAATCGGACAAGGTTTCGATCGACGAGCTTTATTCGGGGACGGCAGAGGTGCTGGTCGACGGCAGTGCCATCGACCGTTTCTACGCGCAGGGCTATCTTGATATCGAGCAGGAACTGCTGGCCAACCAGTGCCTGACCCTGATCGACGAGCGCAACCCCTCGCACACCGCGCTGGCCCGCTACCAACGGTCCCTGCGCCGGGCGGTGCCGCTGCTGCGCGCCCCCAAGGAAGGGATCTGGGGGATTCATCCGCGCAACCGCGAGCAGCAGTTCGCCATCGACATTCTGCTCAACGAGGAGATCCAGCTGGTGACCCTAGTTGGCAAGGCCGGCACCGGCAAGACGCTGCTGGCGATCGCCGCCGGCCTGCTCAAGTCGACCGACGAGGGGCATTACAACCGCCTGCTGGTTTCGCGCCCGGTCTTCCCGCTGGGGCGCGACCTCGGCTTCCTCCCCGGCGACATCAAGGAGAAGCTCTCGCCGTGGATGCAGCCGATCTTCGACAACGTCGAGCTGCTGCTCGGCACCGTGGAGGAGCGCGGCAAGCGCAAGCGCGGCTACAAGGAACTGGTCGATATGGGGATCCTCGAGATCGAGGCGCTGACCTACATCCGCGGCCGCTCCATCCCCAAGCAGTACATGATCGTCGACGAGGCCCAGAACCTCACCCCCCACGAGATCAAGACCATCGTCACCCGGGCCGGGGAGGGGACCAAGATCGTCCTCACCGGCGATCCCTACCAGATTGACAACCCCTATGTCGATTCCTCCAGCAACGGCCTGACCTACGTGGTCGAGAAGTTCAAGGAGCAGGAGATCTCCGGGCATGTGACGTTGACGAAAGGCGAGCGGTCGAATCTGGCGGAATTGGCGGCCAACCTTCTGTAGGCTGATGAAAAACGCCCATCTGCGGCGTTGCCCTTGTCCTCGTCGCTGCGACGTAGCTCTCGCTACGCCTCACTCCTCGAACTGCGGGCGCCTTGCACCTGGGCATTTTTGATCAGCCCGGTTGATAAGTGGTCTGAATGAGCCATGCTCGTACTTTGCATTGAAAGTTCCTGTGACGAAACTGCCGCCGCCGTCGTTCGCGACGGGCGGCAGATCCTGTCGAACGTGGTTGCCTCGCAGGTCGACGTGCACGCCCGCTACGGCGGCGTGGTGCCGGAACTGGCCTCGCGCAAGCATGTCGAAGCGCTGCCGGTCGTTGTTGACCAGGCCTTGGCGCAGGCCGGCGTGGCGATGGGCGACATCGAGGGGTTCGGCGTCACCCGCGGGCCGGGACTGCTCGGCGCCCTGCTGACGGGGCTGTCCACCGCCAAGGCGATGGCCTGGGCGCTGGGCAAACCGCTGGCTGCTGTGCACCACATGGAAGGGCACATCCTCGCTCCCCTGCTGGAAGGCGAACTCGATTTTCCCTTCCTGGCCCTGGCGGTCTCCGGCGGGCACACCCACCTGTACCGGGTCGACGGCATCGGCCGCTATCGGGTTCTCGGCCAGACTCTCGATGACGCCGCCGGCGAAGCCTTCGATAAGGTCGCCAAGCTGCTCGGCCTCGGTTATCCGGGCGGGGCGGTCATCGACCGGTTGGCGGGGGAGGGCAACCCGCGCGCCATCGCCTTCCCCCGGCCGATGCTGCACAAGGGCGGCTTCGACTTCAGCTTCAGCGGCATCAAGACCGCGGTGCTGCAGGAAGTCGGCCCCCATCCCGGCCCGCTGTCGCCGGAGCGCCTCAGGGATCTGGCTGCCAGTTTCCAGGCGGCCATGATCGAGGTGCTGACGATCAAGACCGTGCGCGCCGCCGAGAGTGAGGGGCTGCCGCGCATCGTGGTCGCCGGTGGCGTGGCCTGCAATCGCGGCCTGCGTCAGCGGTTCGCGGCCCTGGCGGCCGAGCGCAAGCTCGAGGTGCGCTTTCCGAGCCCGGCGCTGTGCGGCGACAACGCGGCCATGCTGGGGGTCCCGGCGGACCACTACCTGCGCATGGGGCGTACCGCCGGTCTCGATGCCGAGCCGCTGGCCAGTTGGGCGTTGGACAAGTGCTGAAAATTGTGAAAAGTGAAATGTAAAAAGTGAAAAGTCTGCTGCCAGATCATCGGCCGCGCAAGCGCTTCGGCCAGAACTTCCTGCGGGCGCCGCATGTGGTCGAGAAGATCCTCGCCGCCGCCGAGCTGACTCCCGGCGAGCGGGTCGTGGAGATAGGCCCCGGGCTTGGCGCCCTGACCGACCGACTGCTGGAGAACGGGGCTTTGGTAACGGCCTTCGAGGTCGACCGGGATCTGGCCGCGGCCCTGGAACGCCGCGACGAAGCGATGCTGACCGTCTGTCTCGGCGATGTGCTCAAGTCCGACTGGCCGGCGCTGCTCCCCGAGCCCCCCTACAAGCTGGTCGCCAACCTGCCGTACAACATCTCGAGCCAGGTCCTGTTCAAGATTCTCGATCATCGCCCGCTGTTCGGCCGCCTGGTGCTGATGTTCCAGAAGGAGGTCGGCGACCGCCTGCTGGCCGCTCCCGCCACCCGCGACTACGGGATCCTCTCGGTGCTGGTGCAGAACTGGTTCGAAGTCACCCGGGTGGTGAAGGTGGCGCCGGGGTGCTTCCATCCGCCGCCGAAGGTCGACTCGGTGGTGCTGCACTTCGAGCCGCGCCCGCGGCCGCTCGCCCCGGTCACGGACGAGGCTGCCTTGCGCCGCCTGGTCAAGGCGGTCTTCGCCCAGCGCCGCAAGACCCTGCGCAACGGCCTGCTCGGTGCCGGCTACGAAGCCGACGCCGTCGACCGCGCGCTGGCCAACCTGGCCATTCCCGCCACCTGTCGCGGCGAAACCCTGACCATCACCCAAATGGCCCGACTGGCCGATGAACTTGGGTGATCACGACGGCAGCAAATTCTTTGGCCACTGATCAAGGCGGATAAAGGCGGATAAAACGAAAGGCAATTTACAGGGATCAAGGGGGTAAACGGGATAAATTCAAAAGAGCTTTCAATTTTAAAACCAAAGATTCCGGTTTTTCATTTGGTTTTATCCCCGGCATCCCTTTTATCCCTGTAAATTTCGTTTCTAAGGCTTTTGCCTGATCCGATTTGATCCGCCTTGATCAGCGGCCAAGGATTTAGGGTTTTTTCTGGACAGTCCGGAAAGCCGTGATATACGATTAATTTTTTGACCGGAAGGGACCGAACGTTGAGCGAGACTCCCCGCAAGCGCAAGACCATTCCCGAGTTGCAGGCCATGAAGGCTCGCGGCGAGAAGATCGCCGTGCTCACCGCCTACGATTTCCCCTTCGCGCGGATCATGGACCAGGCCGGGATCGATATCGTTCTGGTCGGCGATTCGGCCGGCGTCGTAGTGGCCGGTTATGAGACCACCCTGCCGGTGACGATGGAGGAGATGCTTTACCACACCCGTGCCGTGGTACGGGGCGTCCGTCAGGCGCTGGTGGTGGCCGACATGCCGTTCCTCTCCTACCAGGTCGACCTGAGCGAGGCGCGGCGCAACGCTGGACTGTTGATCAAGGAAGGTGGGGCGCAGGCGGTCAAGCTCGAAGGCGGAGTGCATATTGCCGAGACGATCCGGGCGATTGTCGCCATGGACGTGCCGGTGGTCGGCCACATCGGCCTGACCCCCCAGTCGATCCATCGCATGGGCGGCTACCGCGTGCAGGGGCGCGAAGAGGCCCAGGCCGCGCAATTGCACGAAGATGCCCGGGCGGTCGTTGAGGCCGGGGCCTGCGCCGTGGTGCTCGAGGGGATCCCGGCCGCCCTGGCCCATGAGATCACCAAGGAAATACCGATACCGACCATCGGCATCGGCGCCGGGGTCGGCTGCGACGGCCAGGTGCTGGTGATCCACGACATCCTCGGTCTGTGTGAAAAGTATTCGCCGAAATTCGTCAAGCGCTATGCCGACATCTCCGGCATCATCCGCACCGGGATCGACGACTATATCCGCGAGGTCAAGGCGGGGGATTTTCCCGGACCGGAGCATAGTTTTTAGAGCAGCGAGATAGCGAGATAGTTTTTTCTACTTGCTACCTCGCTACTTGCTAGCTCGCTGATTTGAGGCCTATGGACATCATCACCGACATCGCCGACATGCAGTCCCGCTCCCTGGCCGCACGGGAGTCCGGGAAACGCATCGCCTTCGTGCCGACCATGGGTTTCCTGCACGAGGGGCATGCCTCGCTGCTGCGCGAAGGGCGCAAGCGCGGCGATATCCTGGTGCTGTCGATCTTCGTCAACCCGACCCAGTTCGGGCCTAACGAGGATCTCGACCGCTACCCGCGCGACTTTGCCCGCGACGAGGCGATCGCCAGCGCGGCCGGGGTCGACTGGATCTTCTACCCGACGGCCGACACCGTCTACCCGCCGGGCTACAGTACCTATGTCGATGTCGAAGGCGGCTTGGCCACGGTCCTCGAAGGGGCCTGCCGTCCCGGCCACTTCCGCGGCGTGGCCACGGTGGTCGCCAAGCTGTTTCTGAGCGTTCAGCCGCATGTGGCCTTTTTCGGCCAGAAGGATTTTCAGCAGTTGGCCGTCATCCGCCGGATGACGCAGGATCTCAACCTGCCGGTGGAGATCGTCGGCATGCCGATCGTGCGCGAAGCCGATGGCCTGGCCATGAGTTCGCGCAACGTCTACCTCGCCCCTGATGAACGGCGCCAGGCACTGGCCATCATCGGTGCCCTGCGGTTGGCGGGACAGGCGGCCCGGGAGGGGGAGTGTTCGCCCCGCAAGCTGCTGCTGCTGGCCGAAGGGTGTCTGCACCGGGAACCGGACCTGCAGATCGAATACGTCACCATTCGCCATCAGGCGACCCTCCAGGAAACCGCGACCATCGATGCCGATGCGGTCATGCTCATCGCGGTCAGGATCGGCAAGACCCGGCTGATCGACAACGCCATGCTCCTGGCCAAGGCCTGACGACCATGCCGAGAAGCAAGGAAACGGCGCGCGCCACCTTAGAGAACCTCTACCGGATCTTCACTGTTCCCGAAGAGCCCGAATCGACCCTCGGCACCATCGACCAGGCGATCAGCAAGGACGTCGCCGGTTTCCTGCAGACCCATATCGTCGCGCTCGAACGCAGCCTCGAGGAGATCGAGGGGGATTTCTCCTCGTCGCTCATCCCCGAGGAGCCGACCTTCGTCTCCGACTACACCGGGTTCGTCAAGGAGAAGCTGGTCGCCCAGTCGGTGCATACCGCCGCCCCCGGTTTCATCGGCCACATGACCTCGGCGCTGCCGTACTTCATGCTGCCGCTCTCAAGGATCATGACCGCGCTCAACCAGAACACGGTCAAGGTGGAGACCTCCAAGGCGTTCACGCCGCTGGAGCGCCAGGTTCTGGCCATGCTGCACCGCCTGGTCTACCGGGGCGACGACGCCTTCTACCAGCAGTGGATACACGACAGCCGGCATGCGCTCGGCGCCTTCTGCTCCGGCGGCACCATCGCCAACGTGACCGCCCTGTGGGTGGCGCGCAACCGCCTCTTCGCCCCTGCCGGCACGTTCCGCGGCATCGGCAGCGAAGGGTTGGCCCGCGCCCTGAAGCACCTCGACTGCGAGGGGGTCGCGGTGCTGGTATCGAAGCGCGGCCACTACTCCTTCGGCAAGGCCGCCGACCTGCTCGGCATCGGCCGGGACAATCTGGTCATGGTCGAAACCGATGCGCGCAACCGGATCGACATGACCCTGCTGAAGGCGGAGATCCGCCGCCTGCGGGCGGAGAAGATCCGTCCGTTGGCGCTGATCGGCATCGCCGGCACCACCGAAACCGGCAACGTCGATCCGCTCGAGGCGCTGGCCGACCTGGCTGGTGAGATCGGCTGTCACTTCCACGTCGATGCCGCCTGGGGGGGGCCGACGCTCTTTTCGGAGGGACACCGTCATCTGCTCGAGGGGATCGATCGGGCCGATTCGGTCACCATCGACGCCCACAAGCAGCTCTATGTGCCGATGGGGGCGGGGATGGTGGTCTTCAAGGATCCCACCGCGCTGTCGGCCATCGAGCATCATGCCAACTACATCCTGCGCCACGGCTCCAAGGACCTCGGCAGTCACACCCTCGAAGGGTCGCGTCCCGGCAAGGCGATGCTGGTGCACGCCGGACTGTCGATCATCGGCCGCAAGGGATACGAACTGCTGATCGACCTGGGGATCGAACGGGCCGGATCATTCGCCGCCATGATCCGGTTGCACCCTGATTTCGAGCTGACCAGCGAGCCGGAGCTCAACATTCTCACCTACCGCTACTGTCCCCGCACGCTGCAGGAGCTGCTGGCCCGGGCCACGACGGTGCAGCGCGACCGCATCAATGCCCTGCTCGACCAGGTCAACCAACTGCTGCAGAAATACCAGCGCGAGGCGGGTAAGACGTTCGTTTCCCGGACCCGGCTGCGCGTTTCCGCCTACGGCCTGCAGGAGGTGACCGTGCTGCGGGCGGTTCTGGCCAACCCGCTGACCACCGACGAAGTCCTGCAAGCGGTGCTCGCCGAGCAGTGCGCCATCGTCCAGCAGCCGGAAATGGCCGCCCTGCTGGAACACGTCGAGGCGCTGTCGAAAGAAATAAGCTCTTCATAGGTCTTATCGGGCCTATACGACTTATTGGACCTATGAAAGTCTTTCGGGCCCGCTACCTGCTGCCGATCGACGCCCCCCTGGTCGATGACGGGGCGCTGTTGGTCGCGGGCGGCCGCATCCTCGCCGCCGGTTCCCACCATGATCTGGCCGCCGCCCATCCAGGGGTGGCGGTCGTCGACTTTGGCGACGCGGTCATCCTGCCGCCCATGGTCAATGCCCACACCCACCTGGAGCTGACCAACTTTCCGCAGTGGGCGCAAATGGCCGGCGAAGCTTTGGTGCCGGACGACTTCGTCGACTGGATCCTGCAGCTGGTCCGGGTCCGGCGCACGGTCGGCAGCGAAGCCGTGCGCGCCTCGCTGTTTGAAGGGCTCTGGGATAGCCTGGCCGCCGGCACCGGGGCGGTCGGCGATATCCTGACCACCCTGGCCGCGACGTCGGTGTATGCGCAGAGCCCCATGCAGGGCCGCATTTTCTGTGAGGTGCTGGGGGTCGAGGCCAGCAGCGTCGAGGCGCGCCTGGCGGAGGTTGCCCGGTGTCTGGCTCACTCGCCCGCTCCGGGGCTGAGCTGGGGACTCTCGCCCCATGCCCCCTACACGCTGAACCGCGAAACGCTCGGCCAGGCGCGGGCCTTCGCCGGCGAGCATTGCCTGGCGTTGGCCATGCACTGGGCCGAAACCGCCGAGGAAGTCGAATTCCTTGCAACAGCCAGCGGTCCGCTCGAACGGCTCTACGCTGCCGCCGGCTGGAAGCTGCCGGCGAATCCGCCGACCTCCCCGCCTGCGTCGGGCGACTGCGGCGGACTGCTCATCCACGCTGCGCACCTCAAGGAAGCGGAGATCGACGACATCGCCCGTGCCGGCCTGGGCGTGGTTCTCTGCCCGCGCTCCAACAGCCGCTTCGGCGAGGCCCGCGCGCCGCTCAAGGCCCTGCGGCGCGCCGGGGTGCCGCTGGCGCTGGGGACCGACAGCCGGGCCAGCAGTCCGTCGCTGTCGATCTGGGCCGAACTGGCCTTTGCCCGCGCCTGGTTCGCCGGGGATCTCGACCCGGTCTCCTGGTTGGCAATCGCCACGACCGGCGGTGCCGCGGCCCTCGGGTTGAGCGGCCGCATGGGGCGTCTGGCTTCCGGCCTGGAGGCAAGTTTCCAGGTGATCGGCGTGCCGGACGGGGCAACGCCGGCGACGCTGGTCGAAGCGCTTTGCGCAGAGGGGCACCGTGCCCCGCCGCAGGCCCTGTTCCTCAATGGGGAATGCGCTTGCCGGGGGCCGGCCTGCTGCTTATAATGACCCCCCGGATCAAAATGCGGTGACTGGTGACCAGTACAGCCAATCATAATAGCCATGTGCCTTTATCCAATCACTGATCACTAGTCACTGATCACTAGTCACGGACTTTATGGGTATCAAACTGATTGCCAGCAACAAGAAGGCCTACCACGACTACTTCATCGACGAGGTATTCGAGGCCGGCCTGGTCCTGCAGGGGACCGAGGTCAAGTCGCTGCGCCTGGGGCACGTCAGCCTCAAGGA
>JAMPXI010000004.1 GCA_023701265.1 Desulfuromonadales bacterium
GTGGTGCGCACCCTGCTGGACCGCGCCAAGACCCTGCTGGAAATGGCGGACGGAGCGGAGTTTTACTTCCGCCGTCCGACCAGCTATGATGCCGAAGCCATCGAGCGCCAGGTCGGTCCTGAACAATGTGTTGCCATTGCCCAACTGTGCGAGCAGTTGGAGGGACTGGCCACCGCCGATCATGCGGCCATCGAAGGGGTGTTCCAGCAGGTCCTTACCGCGACCGGTCTGAAGCTCGGCAAACTCGGCCCGGCGGTGCGCATCGCTCTGACCGGCGGCACCGTCAGCCCAAGCATTTATGACGTGGTTACGGTGCTTGGCTGCAGTGAAACCGTGACCAGGATGCGCAGCGCCCTGAAGGTTTTTGGGGTTTCGATAAAAACCGCTTGACTCCCGGGGCGTCTCTTGTTTATA
Organism: Desulfuromonadales bacterium; assembly: GCA_023701265.1. Taxonomy (GTDB): domain Bacteria; phylum Desulfobacterota; class Desulfuromonadia; order Desulfuromonadales; family BM103; genus VAUL01. Next base: position 415 of record JAMPXI010000004.1, read on the forward strand.
AACACGTCCTGCCCTTGGGGTGTCGCCAAGCGGTAAGGCAGCGGACTCTGACTCCGCCATTCGTGGGTTCAAATCCTACCACCCCAGCCAAAGGAAAGGGCGAAAGCCCCGGAGATATAGCGTTTCAAAGTTTAATGCGACCATCGTCTAGCCCGGTTAGGACACTGGCCTTTCACGCCGGCGACAGGGGTTCGAATCCCCTTGGTCGTACCAATTTCATGCTTCCCTGCGGGGGAGCGCGACGGAGTCTTCGGACTCCGTTTTTTTTTATGGGTGTTGGCATGACGGTGACATCACGGTATAAAGAACCTGTCAGTGATCTTCGCCGCGATGGATGCCCCATGTTGAATACTCATATCGAAAAATTGGCTCGGGATCGTTTCACCTTGTGGGTGCCGCCGAAGGGCGCCATGGTTCTTGCCGGCGCCGAGCGGCAGCCCGTGCCTCTCCCCGAACATCCACTGCCGCTCCACAAAGGTGATCTGGCCGACGGACCACCGTCCGATGCTGCCATCGGCCAGGGCGTCTATGACTACCTCCGCCAGTTTCCTGACTGTGACGGCAATAAGGTTTATGCGGAACTGCTGCGCGATGCCTATCCGCATTTCATTACGGACCTGGCTTCGCATGCGGTCATGCTCGATGCCAAGCAGATCGAGTCGACCTATGTCCTGCGAAAACTGACTTGCCTGAAGATCCTGTGCCTGCTTGATCCGCGCAATTACGGGCTCCTCCTGCAGTTGGCACGCGGCTACTTCGAACTGGCCCTTGATTTCGTCGAGCTTGCCAACTGCCGTCAACATTTGCGCGAAGCGATGCGTTTCGGTCAGGAACTGCTGGCGCTTGCCCCAACAGACCCGTCGGCCCTGTCACTGCTGGCTGAAATCGATTATCTCCTTGGCGACTACCCGGCAGCTGTCATAAAGTGGCAGCGACTTGCAGCGCACGTCGATGACCCTGCGGTTCGCGAGCGGATCGCAGCAAGGATCGCCGCCTGTCCGACCGGCGAGTGTCCGGAAACAGCTCTGGCCGATGACCTGGAAGCAATTGCCGAGGCCATGCGACTTCATGCTCTGGGTGACAACACCCGGGCAACTTCCATACTTGAACGGCTGGAAGAGGCGGGGAGATTGACTTCAATGCTGCCATCGGCTGATTTTTACTGGCTGCTGGGAATCTGCCGGCAAGGTTGCGGCGATGCCGGTGGAGCTGTCCGTGCGCTGCATGCCGCACTGGAGCTTGAACCTGGCCACCCGGCAGCCCAGGCTGCATTGGCAGCCCTGTAAGGAGTTGCCATGAGCGATTTTACCACAGGCGACATCCTCTTCATCATCTTCATCCTCTGCGTCATTCACGGCATCATGCTGGCCCTGGGTTATGTGCGTCAACGCAAGGCCAAGAGGCCGCAAACCTGAAGGATGACAAGCGCCTCTGCGTGCCCGGCCGCCTTGAAGTCTTCCCTCCGTTCCGGTTGTTTTCCCACGTTGGTCCATGATAGAGTTCTTCGATTAACTTTGCTGATATACATCAACAGGTGGGAGTGGCATGTCGCGAGGCTGGTTGCTTCACATTCAGCTGCTGTTGCTGCTGTTTGCCGTCGGTCCGGCCTGGGCCGGCGATGCCACCATTTTCACGCTCTGGCCGCTGGTCGACTACCGTTCCGCTGAAGACAGCAGTTATCGCAGTCTCCATCTTCTCGGTCCGCTCATTAAAATCGAATCCAAGGATGATGAAGTCGAATACGCGGTACGTCCGCTTTTTTACCGTGCCGCCGATGATTCCGGGGGATCGCAGACCGAAATTCTCTATCCGCTGGCGGTTGAGCGCAGTCAGGCCGATACCGGTTTCTTTGATACCTTCCACCTGCTGCATTATGATTTCGGGAGCAGGGAAGGGGGAAGTTCCAACCAGTTCTATCTCTTCCCCTTCCTGTTTTACGGTGAAGATGCCGAACAGGGCCGTTATGCGGCTGTTTTTCCCGTTGGTGGCCTCCTGTATGACTGGTTCGGCCGCGACCGCATAAGTTTCGCGCTTTTCCCCCTGTATGCCCGCACCAATAAGGGAACGACCGAGACGAAGCATCTCCTCTGGCCGTTTTTTTCCCGAACCACCGGAGAGGATGAAAGCGGTTTTGCCGTCTGGCCGCTCTATGGGCAAAGCCGCAAGGACGGGGTTTACCGCAAGCAGTTTTTCCTCTGGCCCCTCTGTTTCAATGAAGACACCGGTCTCGACAGCGGTCAGCCAACGACGCGATTCGCCGTTCTGCCCTTCTGGTTCGAACAGGAATCCCGCGATTATTCCCAGCGCACCGTATTATGGCCGTTCCTTTCGTGGACGCAGGACCGTGCCAAGGAATACGAGCAATGGGATGCGCCCTGGCCGCTGGTCCGCATCACCCGTGGCACGACCCGGAACGGTCTGCGCTTACTCCCCTTCTATGCCGACGAAACCATTGAGGCGCGCCGCAAGCGCTGGTTCCTCTACCCGGTTTACCAGATCGAGGATACCAACACCGAGTTTCTTGCCCGGCAGCGGCATCGCGTGATGTTCTTCCTCTACTCCGATCTGCTTGAGAGGAATCTCGATACAGGTGCGGAAAAACGCAGAATTGACTTCTGGCCTCTGTTCGGTTACCACCGTGAGAATGGGGTGAGCCGGCTCAACGTCCTGGCGCTCCTCGAACCGTTTTTCCCGGAGAACGATGCCCTCGAACGCTCCTGGTCGCCGTTGTGGCGTCTTTATCAGCAACGTTGGGACGCGCAGGGTAACCAGGTCGTCAGCATCCTGTGGAATCTCTACTGGCAGGAACGTCAGGGGGAGAAACTGGCCATGGAGCTTTTCCCCCTGTTCGATTATCGGCGGGATCTGACCGAAACCCGCCTGCGTCTATTCAAGGGATTGGCAACTCTCCGCAGTGAACCTGAGCAGCGTTGCCTGTCCTTGTTGTTTTTGCCGTGGGAAATGTGCTGGGCCAAACAGCCGGGGTCCCCGGCCATAGCCGCCGTCATCGAGACGGCTGAAGCGCAGCCTTAACGATATGCGACTGATCAGCATTGTCGGCCAGAAACTGCTCAATACGGCCCAGGCAGCGGGTGAAATGCTTGCCCTGTTCGTGGAGACCCTTTATTTCATCAAGGAGGCCCCGCGCAACCTGCCCAGCATCACGCGCCACATGAGCGATATCGGCATCGGTACTTTGCCGGTGGCCATGCTGCTGGCATTGTTCGTCGGTATGGTTTTGTCGTTGCAAACCGGTTCGGAACTGGCTCTCTACGGTACCCAGGAGGCCATTGGCTCGATTGTCGGCCTCTCCATGGTCAGGGAGCTCGGCCCGATGATGACCAGCCTGCTGGTCGCCGGTCGCATCGGTTCGGCAATGGCGGCCGAGGTCGGCGCCATGAAGGTCTACGAAGAGATCGATGCCTTGCGCACCCTGGAGATCAACCCGGTGCGCTATCTTGCCATGCCGCGCCTGATCGCCTGCGTTTTTGCCGTTCCGGCGCTGGTGGTTTTTGCCGATATGGTCGGTATCGCCGGCGGTGGAATGATTGCGGCGGTGAATCCACAGATCAATGTGCCGTTCAATGTCTATTACGACAACATGGTGCGCTCTCTTGATTACATGGAAGTGCTCAAGGGCTTGATGAAGTCGTTTGTCTTTGGCGGCATCATTGCCCAGGTTGGCTGCTATGTCGGCTTCAAGACGACCGGTGGGGCCCGGGGAATCGGCGAGTCGACCACCCGATCCGTGGTCATCTCTTTTGTCCTGATCATGATCGCCAACTATTTTCTGACTCGCTTCATGATGTAGGCAGGGACACATGGCTGACAAACAGGATCCTCGCAGCCCGGTGACCAGATTTCTGGGCGCTCTTGGCAATGGCACTCAGATCGGTGATATCTGGACCAAGCTCTCGCACGGTTTCACCGCGACGCTGATGGAAGGCCAGGACAAGCAGATCAGCTACGAGGATTCGCACGGCGGGATTGGCATTCGCATCGAGTCGCTCAACAAGTCATTTAACGGCAATCAGGTTCTCAAGGAGATCAACCTGGAGATACTGCCGGGTGAGACCTTCTCCCTGATCGGCCCGTCGGGAACCGGTAAAAGCGTGTTGCTCAAACACATCGTCAAGCTGCTCGAGCCTGATTCAGGGAAAATCTTCATCGACGGCCACGATATCCATTCGCAAGAGAGCTCTCCGCGTAACTACCGTTACAGCATGGTGTTTCAGTCATCAGCCCTCTTCAATTCACTGACTGTCGGCGAAAACGTCGGCCTGTGGCTTCGTGAAAAACGGGTCTGCGGTGAAAAACAGATCCGTCAGATCATTCGTGAGAAGCTCTCGCTGGTCGGCCTTGACGGGAAAGAGGAGATGCGTACCTCCGAACTGTCGGGAGGGATGAGAAAGCGCGTGGCGATTGCCCGGTCGTTGGCCATGAATCCCGATTTGATCCTTTACGACGAGCCCACTGCGGAGTTGGACCCGGTTACCTCCGACGAATTGGCCCGGGTGATCATCAATCTCAAGGAAAAGGTCCGATTGACCACGGTGATTGTCAGTCATGACCTGAATTTTGCTCTTTATCTCTCCGATCGTGTCGGGATGATGCACGACGGTCAGATTGTTGAAATTGGCACGCCACAACAGATCAAGCAGAGCCAGAACCCCATCGTGCGCAACTTCATCTACACCACGACCAAGGGAATCAAGGGGGAGGACAACTAAGATGGCAGTCAGCACCGAGCAGAAGGTCGGCCTGTTTTTCCTGATATCACTCCTGGTCCTCGGCATCATGATTGAACTCGTCGAGGACTGGCGGCCGTTCGAAAAACAAATAGACTTCCGTGCGTATTTCAAATCGGCAGTCGGGCTGAAAGAGGGCGATCCGGTTCGAGTTGCCGGAGTTGATGCCGGCAAGGTTCGCAAGATCAGCATCGAGGACAGTCGGGTGCGTATCGATTTCTACGTGAACGACGCCAATATGATTCGGGAAGACAGTCTGGCGCAAATCCGTCAGACCAATCTGCTCGGCGGCGTCTTTCTCGGTCTGGATTTCGGTTCCCCCGATCGTCCGGCGATTTCGCCCGGTGGTGAAGTCCGTACTCAGGAAGGGGCCAACATCGATCAGTTGATCAGCAATATCGACCGCAACCAGGACCGGGTGCTGCGTCCTCTGGGAGATCTGGTCGAGGACAGCCGCGAACCGCTGGCCGAAGCCATTCGCCGTCTCGAACGGATTGCCACCAAGATCGATGAAGGCCAGGGTACCATTGGCCTGTTGGTCAACGATCCGGGGCTATATGACCAGGTGACGACCCTCTCTTCGCGACTGAATACTCTGCTGGTCCGCCTGGAAGCAGGCGAAGGGACGATGGGCAAGCTGCTTTCCGATCCATCCCTGTATGACAATTTGAATCGCACCGCGAACAATTTCAACCAGATATCGGAACAGGTCAAGACCGGAAAGGGAACTTTGGGCAAACTGGTCAACGACGAAAAACTTTACGATGAGGCGACCGGTGCCCTGGCCAATGTCCGCACGATTTCCGACAAAGTCAATCGCGGCGAGGGGACCCTCGGCAAACTGGTCAACGACGATGAACTTTATCGCGACGTGCATGAAGGTGTGGGGCGGATCAACAGCATTGCCAAAAAGATCGACGAGGGGGAGGGGACTCTCGGCCGACTGATCAATGAAGACGACATTTACCGGGACACGAAAACCACCCTGCACAAAGTCGAGAAAACCGTCGACGGCATGGGCGATACGGGACCGCTGTCGGCGCTCGGAGTCGTGCTCGGTACACTCTTCTAGCTGCAGCATTGTCAGCCGTAGTTTTTTGCACGTAATTTGCATGAACTGAGAGTTGGAAATCCGGAGGGTACTTTCTGCGGCATTTCGCAATTAATTCTGCAGTTTTTTGACGGACCAGGGGGGTAGGGTTGCGGCTGAAGAATTTCAAATGGCTGTTGGGTTTGGCTCTGTCCGCGGGGGTGTTCTGCCTTGCCCCTGCTGTCGAGGCAGCACCCCCGCCGCCGCCTTTGGTTGCCGTCATTCTCCCCAAGGACAACGCGCGTTTTCAGTCAATTCACGCAGCCTTTCTCGAACGTTTCAACAAGATTACGACGATTGCCGGTAAACCGCGGCTTTACATCCAGTCGCCGAACTCGGATCTCATGTCTCTGCGCAACAGCATTCGCAAGGCTAATGCGCTTGGTGCCGATCTGGTTGTGGTTTACGGTACACGTGCGGCCATGGCAGCCAAGCAGGAAGACTTTACCGAGCCACTGATTTTTGCCGATGTCTTTGAGCCCGTCGCCATGGGCCTGGTCCCGTCGCTCAACCGCGGGGGCGACCTGATCACAGGGGTCAGCGGCCACGCGCCGGTCCAGACGCTGCTCAAGGTTCTTCAGGAAACGGTTGGGACCGGTCATCTGGGTATTCCCGTTGAGGCGAAAAACCCGGCGGGGAAAATTCAGGTTGAGGTGCTGAAAAAGGCGGCATGCCGTCGCGTTGGGCCTGCGGACGACAATGGCAAGCTGAATCCGTCCGGCGATCTCTGCTGGCTGGAGATCGTGCCGACCGACATGCAATCTCCAGCCGGAGTGACGAAAGGTCTCAAGGCGGCTGAAGGAAAGATCAATTCCATTTATCTTAGCGATCTGCTGCCATCCGATGCGCATGTCGCCGAGATTCTCGACTATGCGAACCAGGCCGGGCTGCTGGTCATCAGCCAAATCCCTGGGACTGCCGAGCAGGGAGCTTTTGCGACTCTGGAATCCGATCCCCAGGAACAGGGACAGCTGCTTGGGGAAATTGCCGACCGTCTGATCGAGGGTGATCTCCCGGAAGATATTCCGCTGATGATACCGCGGCGGATCTCTCTGGTTGTCAATCTCGACATTGCCAAAAAGAATGATATTCAGGTGCCTTTTTCCGTGCTCAGCCAGACATCCCGTGTCGTTCGTTGAATTATTGCCCTCGTTGTAATCCCCCGGCGAAAATTTATCCTGGCGTCATCACGGGCCGGAACCGGACCCGGTCCTGCCGACGCACGCAAACCCGATTGACAAGACTTCACTGCTCCTGCTTAAATACGCGTTCGGCTGATTGATGAACAATATCTCATGCTGCCAGGCAGCGCGGAGGCTCACCCATGAATCCCTTGGCAAAAGAACTCAATGAACTGATTGCTCAGACCAACCCGCATGTCCTCGACATGTTGTCCGACCTTGGCAAAAATCTTTTTTTCCCCAAAGGGATTCTGACCCAGTCGGCCGAGGCCAAGGAAAAGGCGCACAAGTACAACGCGACCATCGGTATCGCTACCGAAAAGGGTGGGCCGATGTACCTGGAATGCATTCAGCGCAAGCTTTCGGCCTTCGATCCGAAAGATATCTTCCCTTATGCCCCCCCCGCCGGCAAACCGGAACTGCGCAAGCTGTGGGTCGAGAAGATGCTGCGCGAGAATCCGAGCATGAAGGGAAAGCAGTTTTCCAACCCGGTGGTGACCTCGGCGCTGACCCATGGCCTGTCGATCGTCGGCGACCTGTTCGTCGATCGCGGCGACCATGTGGTTCTTCCCGACATGCTCTGGGGGAACTACAATCTGACCTTCGGTACCTGCAACGGCGGCATCATCAAGAAGCACCCGACCTTTACCGAGCAGGGCGGCTTCAACGCCGAAGCGTTCCGCGCTGAGTTGAAGAAGACCGCCGCGGAAAAGGGCAAAGCCGTTGTGCTGCTCAACTTCCCGAACAACCCGAGCGGCTACACGCCGACCGTGACGGAAGGCGACGCCATTGTTGCCGCCATTTTCGAAGCAGCCGATGCCGGTTGCAACGTGGTGGCCGTCACTGACGATGCCTACTTCGGGCTTTTCTACGAGGACTCGATGAAGGAGTCGCTGTTTGGCAAACTGGCCAACCGTCACCCGCGCGTTCTTGCCGTCAAGCTCGACGGTGCCACCAAAGAGGAGTATGTCTGGGGTTTCCGCACCGGCTTCATCACCTTTGCCGCCACCTCGACTGAGCCGCAGCCCAAGATGCTCGAAGCCCTCGAGAAAAAGACCATGGGGATCATTCGCGCCAAGATCTCCAACTGTCCGCACCCCAGCCAGACGTTCGTCATCGAGGCGCTGCAATCCCCCGATTTCCTGCCACAGAAGGAAGAGAAGTATCAGGTCATGAAGGGACGGGCACTGAAGGTCAAGGCGGTGCTTGACAGCGGCAAATACAACGATGCCTTTACCTATTATCCGTTCAACTCCGGCTATTTCATGTGCCTGAAGCTGAAGACCGTCGATGCCGAAAAGTTGCGTATTCACCTGCTCGACAAGTACGGCGTCGGGGCCATCTCGATCAACAGCACCGATCTGCGCATCGCCTTTTCCTGCATCGCCGAGGAGAATATCCAGGAACTGTTCGACATTATTTATCAAGGGGTCAAGGATCTCGCCTGATCCCTTGGAATTAAAACCGATTGTGTTATCCTCTAGGGGCGGGTCTTAACCCGCCCCTAGGTTTTTGTCATGACGCACCCCGCATACCATCTACTCGAATCTCCCTGTCTGGCCACGCTCGTCGGGTGTTTGTCCCAATTCCCTCAGGTGGCGAAAATCTATCTGGTCGGTGGCGCAGTACGTGATGTCATGCTTGGGCGGCCGCCCGTTGATTTCGACTTCACGTCTGAACATGATCCGACAGCCTTGGCCCGCGCTTTCGCAACGCAATGCGAAGGGCATTGGTTCTGGCTTGATGAACAGCGCCGTCAAAGCCGGGTTGTGATCGCGGAGGGCACCTTCGATTTCGCCCCCTGGCGAGCGCCGACCCTGGCTGCCGATCTGGCCGCGCGCGACTTCACCATCAATGCCATGGCCATCGACCTGACGGTTTTTCCCAACGCCAAGGAACTGATCGACCCCCTTAACGGTCGAAATGACCTGTCAGGAAAGATTTTGCGCTGCGTCGGACCGAACGTCCTGCAGGATGATCCGTTGCGTGTCCTGAAGGGAATCCGTCATGCGGCCGAACTCGAACTGGAAATCGAACCCGTAACCTTATGGGCGATGCAGTCGGCCGCCGCGAAATTGACCGCCAGCGCCCCCGAGCGTGTGCGTGTCGAAATCTGGCGAATCCTCGCTGCAGCGGCAGTCTGCCGAGGGCTGGATTGGCTGGCAGAGTGTGGGGCCGCTGAAATTTTGTTCGGCAGGGATTTTTGTGACGGGACGGCAATCGTGCAACGATCCGTGCTCCGAGCCAATGCGTTGTTTGCTGCGCTGGCTGACGACAATCCGACCATCGCCGAGTGGTTGAGCGAACCGGTGGAGCAGGGCATGGATCGGAGGATGCTGCTGCACTGGTCGCATGCTCTTGGCGTCATCAACGCTGAGCTGCCACTGATGATGGCACATCGCTGGCGATTCAGTCGCAATGCGCTCTCCAGGATTGCCGCCCTGCGCAGCCTGACACCGCAACTCTGGCAGGAGCTGCTGAATCTTCCGCGCCGGCCGCGGCCGATTGCACTCTGGGCGTTGAACCATGGGCCAGACCCGGTCGATCTGCTGCTGGCGCTGGGGGCTCTCCAGGATGATGAGGCGGATGCCGTGCGCAACCAACTCGCACCTATCATGGCTTTACTTGCCGAATTGCCCGAGGTGAAGCGGTTGCCGCCCCTGGTCAATGGCAGTTGGTTGAAAAGCGAACTGGGGGCAGAAGGTATGGAACTCGGTGCCATCCTTGCCCAACTTCGTCTTGCCGAGATTGACGGGGTTGTCAACGATGCCGTCGACGCCCGCCGATATCTCGTCCGCCACTTTCTGGAAAAATGTTGACAACCCTTTGGCCGGTTCCTATAATTCCGGCCTGTTCGCGGGAATAACTCAGCGGTAGAGTGTCAGCTTCCCAAGCTGAAGGTCGCGGGTTCGAATCCCGTTTCCCGCTCCAGAGAAAATCAAGGACTTAGCCGTTTCGGTTGAGTCCTTTTTTCATTGACCATCACTTAACCTAACGAACTTCGACCCGGCGCGCGCCCATGGACGCTCGATTGGCTGAATGAGGTCGCAGCAGTAAACGCACGGCACCCTGGTGTGGAGGTAGGTGGTGAAACGGAAGAAGTCATGATGATACCAGATTTCCGTGATAACCTTGCAGCGGTCTCTCTCAACACCGCACCACGGGCAGGCCTTGGAATTGAAATATTCGTGGCTGACAACAATATCCAGACGTTTCCCCTCGGCGGAGACAGTCACGCTGTTCACCTGCCAAGGTGCTGAAAGCCCCAATGTTGCCGAAACCATCTGCGGCAAATCCATAGTGATGTCTGCTCAGATGTGCGGGTTGTGGCGAATGGCACGGAGATGACCATCAGCAATCCGCCGTGAACCGGGCAGGCTCAAACCACGCATTAATTGTGCCACCCAGCCTAAGTCCCTATGTTTCAATTGCTTAGCTGCAAAATCACGGCATTGTTGGTGGCAAAGCGGTGTCGTCTTTGGCTACCATTATTCTGGACTATGAATGAATGCTTAAAAAATCCGGCAACTTATCGTTTAACGACAAATCCTCTCCAGAAAAAAATTCTCACCCATTTATTTAACGCGCCTGGTTGTAACTTCTCCATTCTGAAAGATAATGAGACAATGAAGAAGTTTGATATCATTTGGAGCGGCGACATGCCAATTGCTGCCAGGAAGCAGATACGACCGATAGAAGCGTATGCTCTGGTCCTGTTGGTCATCGTCACGACTGAACTGGTGGTGATGGAACTCTTTGGACCCCTGTTAAGTCAGTTCAATCCCCTTTTCGCCGCGCTGCTCGATGCCACCCTGCTCTTGATCCTCTCCTACGTTCCATTGTGGCTCATCTATTTCCCGGTTCTTACCCGCCGGATGCAGCGAGACGATGCGGCATTTCGAGGGCTCAGACTTGCTTTTTTGAAGTCGATGGCGGTTTTCTTTCTTGTTGAGCTGGTGGTAATGCTCTGTCTGCCGTTATTGCTGCCAGGGGAAAGTCTGGTGTCGCTCGCATTTGCCGATGCGGGAATGACGGCCATGCTTAGCGCTCTGCCGCTATGGTGGCTGTTGATCCGTCTTGAGCGCGCCCATCACCAGGTGTTAATGGCGGATCTGCTGGAATCACCTCTGCTCCTGTATATTTTGCTCATCTATATGATTTTTATCGCCGGGTTGTTGAAGGCGCTGCTGGTTGCCAGCGACGTATCACTTCCCGATGATGCCATTTACCATATTGTCGATGCCCTGGTGCTGACCCTGATTATTTCGCCCTTTCTCTGGCTTTTTGTTGCCCGACCGCTGCGCCGTTCGCTCCAGACTGAACGAACGCGGGCCCGGGCGGTTTATGAGCAGGTAATCGATGCTGTCTTGCTGACCAATTCACAAGGGATGATCACCTCGCTGAACCCGGCGGCCCAAAAGATCTTTGGATATCCTGAAGCAGAACTGCTCGGACTTCCACTTGGGGTGCTATTTGCCGATCAGCGAAGTGCGGAACATCTGCTCCAGGCTGTGGCAGCCGATGATGCCGGCAAGGCCGGGGTTTTTCGCGAGATGTCCGGACGGCATCACTACGGCAGTCTTTTGATCATGGACGTTTCGATCAGCCGGATCTTCATGGGTGGAAGCGAGGGTTATCTGCTGATTATGCGTGACATTGGAGAGCGTAAAGAAGCCGAACGCGCACTGCACGAAAGCGATGTCCGCTTTCGCCAGATCTACGAGCAGTCCGAGGATGCCATTCTGTTCTGCAAGCCTGGCTCGGACTATATTGTCGATATCAACCACACTACGGAACGACTCTTTGGCTATGGGCGCGGCGACATGCAGGGACACGGGCTGGAGTTGCTGTTTCAGGGAGACTGCCTTGCCCGCGTGCAGACCACCCTTGCGACACTCAAAGAAGGCGGTGCCATTCAGCTCGACAACCTTGCCGGACTTCGCAGGGACCAGAGTGAGGTCATTGTTACCCTGCGTGCCAAGGTTATGATCCTCCAGGGGGTCGAACTGATCTGCTGCACCCTACATGATGTTACCGACCGTGTTCGCATGGACCAGGAGTCACGCGACATCCAGGCCCGGCTGATTCAGGCCAACAAGATGACATCCCTTGGGCTGATGGTTTCAGGGGTGGCCCACGAAATCAACAATCCAAACAACTTCATCATGGCAAACGCCCAGATTCTCGCCGGCTGCTGGGAGGACACCCGCAAAGTGCTGCGTGAATATTATCGGGAAAATGGCGATTTTTTCCTGGGTGGCATAGCGTTCTCGGAGCTCGAAGACCAATCACCGCAGCTGTTAAGCGAAATTCTCGATGGTTCTCGACGCATCAACCAGATTGTCAGCAACCTCAAACAGTTTGTTCGCCCGGAGCGCGACAACAGAGAAGGGGAGGTAGACGTCAACCAGGTTGTTTCCTCCACCATTAACATTCTGCAGCATGAATTGATGCGCCACACCGATAATTTTCACTGTAAACTGTCAGACAACTTGCCGCGGGTCATCGGTAACAGTCAGCAAATCAGCCAGGTGGTCCTGAATCTGCTGCTGAATGCCTGTCAGGCTCTGCCGGCCCGGCATCATGGCATCCAGGTATCAACCGGCGTCGAGTCGGCGACAGGACAGATCACCATCACGGTTCATGACGAGGGTTGCGGCATCTCATCCGAAACCGGCCGGCAGATCATGGAGCCGTTTTTCACGACCAAGCTGGATCACGGCGGTACAGGACTTGGTCTATGGATTTGCAGGTCGATTGTCGCCGAGCACAAGGGCACCCTTGAATTCGTCTCGATACCGGGGGCAGGTTCTACTTTTACCGTAAAAATACCGGCCGCGACTGCTGCGGCGTAGGATGAGAACGTATGAGAGATTTGATCAAACCCGGGGTTCCGGTTGTACTGGTCGATGACGAAGAGATGATCCTCAAGGCATTTCGACTGATCCTCAAGAGCGGTGGGGTTGATGATGTGGTGACCCTTGCCGACAGTCGCGAACTTTTGCCGCTACTGCATCAGCGCCCGGCCGCGGCGGTCGTTCTCGACCTGAACATGCCTCACCTTTCCGGGATCGAATTGCTGCCACAGTTGATAAGTGACTTCCCGCATATTCCGGTCATTGTCGTCACTGCCAGAGACGATGTGATGACCGTCGTTGACTGTATGAAGGCTGGAGCCTTCGACTATCTGGTCAAACCGGTAGGCGGGGAACTCCTTGTTGCCAGTGTCAGGAAGGCACTGGAAATGAGTAACCTGTCGCGCGAGCTGTCGTCGCTCAAAGGGCGATTACTCGATGACCGGCTTCACCATCCCGATGTCTTTGCTGCGATTGTCACCGGTCACAAGAAAATGCGGGCGATCTTCCAGTACGTTGAAGTGGTCGCCGGGACCCAGCAGCCGATTATGATCACCGGTGAAACCGGTGTCGGCAAGGAACTGATTGCCCAGGCGATCCACGTTCTGAGCGGTCGATCAGGGCGTTTTGTGGCGGTAAACGTCGCCGGGCTCGACGATGCCATGTTCTCCGACACCCTGTTCGGCCACAAAAAGGGGGCATTCACCGGTGCCGATCAGGCGCGCGATGGGTTGATCGCCAGCGCCGCCCAGGGGACGCTGTTTCTCGACGAGATCGGCGACCTGAGCGAAGCTTCCCAGATCAAACTGCTGCGTTTGCTACAGGAACAGGAATACTATCCGGTCGGTGCCGACATGATGCGCAAGAGCGATGCCCGTGTGGTTCTTGCCACCAACCACGACCTTGGTGAACTGATTGCTGCAGGCCGGTTCCGCAAGGATCTCTACTATCGCCTGTTCGCCCACCGCATCCACATTCCGCCCCTGCGCGAGCGGATTGAGGACATCCCTTTACTGCTCGATCATTTCCTCGGACAGGCTGCCGCCAGTCTGATCCGCAAGAAACCGACCGCTCCACCTGAACTGGCCGTGCTCCTGTCGCTCTACCCCTTTCCGGGGAACGTCCGCGAGTTGGAATCGCTGGTGTTCGACGCCGTGACGCGCCATTCAGGCGGGGTTCTGTCGATGGAGAGCTTCAAGGCGGTGCTTGGCGAGACGCACCCGGTTGCCGGTGGCATCGTTGCGGAGAAGTCTGCGGAAGGGGCGGAGCCGCTCACCGCCCTGTTCGGGCATTTCCCCACCATCGCCGAGGTTGAGGAATACCTGATCGATCAAGCGCTCAGAATGACCAAGGGGAATCAGGGGATGGCCGCCAGTTTGCTCGGCATGGGGCGGCAGACGCTGAATAAAAGGCTCAATAAAGGCTAGCGAGATAGTCAGTTAGCGAGAAAGATTCTCTAACTAGCTACCTCGCTACTTGCGATCTCGCTACATATACGCCTTCATCGTAAATTCGCCGAACAGCAGCGGCCAGCTGACTAAAACCAGCATCCCCAGCAACAGGAGCAGGCCGGCATCCAGCCAGCGGCGTTCGGTCCTGTCGAGTTGCCCGGCAAAGGCTGGCAGCGGCCGCAGCAGCGCCAGCAGCTGTGGGACCAGCCCGCACAGCAGTGCGCCGAACAGGCACAGGTACAGCGGATAGCCGATGAAGTGATAATGCCCCTGCAGCAGATCGAAGGGGCAGTGATGGCTTGGCAGCCGGTAGTAGTAGACCGAGATGAAGGCGACCACCGAGGCCAGTGCTGTCGTGCCGAACAGCACTGCCGCCAGGGCAAGCACGGTTCGCCACCCCCACCCGGAACGCCAGCGGCAGATCAGCAGCATCCCCCCGAAGACCAGCGATACTGCGTAGAAGGCGATGATCATCGGCCGCACCGGCAGAGCGGCAAGCTCATTGGCGACACCGTGCCCCGACTTGCTGAACAGCGAGCCGCAGCAGGAGGTGATGATTTCAGGTTCCAGGCCGGCAAAATAGACCGCCATCAGCACCAGGTCGGCGCCGGCCAACGGCAACAGCGCCAACAGCGCCAGGAATTTCGGTCGGGTCAGAGGTGCGTCCGGAACCCGTTGGTCAAGATGGTTGGTCACCCACCACAGGCTTCCGGCCAGGAACAGGGCCAGTTTGATCCACAGCAGATGCCAGCCGACCGGGTTCGCGTTGAGCGTGCCGGTGGCGCACATCGCCCCGACGAACAGCGGGTGAAGATCATCAAGGGTATAGAGAAACAGCAGCAGGGAGAGCGCTTCGAAGCCGACCGCCCATTGCACCAGGGTGGCGACCAGCCAGCTGCGCCGTTCCAGGGCCAGCTGCAGCTCATCCGCTCGTTCCGGCCGCCAGTGCCGTGCGATCATCAGGCCGAGGCCGGCCCCTCCGGCCAGCATCGTCAGGCTGATGATTGCACCCAGCAGCAGAGCCAGGATGCCGGGATGCAGGATCACGTGGCGGCGTCCCCGTCCAGGCGGCCATCACGCAACCGCACCGTCCGGTCGATCAGGGGATGGGCGCAGACCAGGGGGTCGTGGGTGGCGACGACCAGCGTCAGCCCGGCCTGCTTCAGCGCGGCCAGGCGATCAAGCAGTTCGACGCTCAGGCGGCTGTCGAGATGAGCTGTCGGCTCATCGGCGATCAGCACCTGTGGGCGGTTGACCAGCGCTCGCGCGATGGCCACACGCTGCTGTTCACCGCCGGAGAGTTGCGCCACTCGGCGCGCGGCGAGGGGGGTCAACTCCACCTCATTCAGCGCCGCGGCCGCCCGGCGCACCATCTCCTGTGCGCCGAGCGCTTCCGGATAGAGCGGCAGCATCACGTTGTCGCGGACGCTGAGTTCCGGGATCAGGTGATACTGCTGGAAGACGAAACCGAAAGTCCGCCGCCGCACCAGCGTGAGAAAACGCTCGGGGAGCCTGGACACCTCCTCGCCGGCCACGGTTACCCGCCCACTGGTGGGGCGGGCCATGCAGCCGATCAGGGTCAGCAGTGAGGTTTTGCCGGAACCGCTCGGGCCGCACAGCGCCACGGCCTCGCCGGCAGCGATCCGCAGGCTGATCCCGGCAACCGCTTCCACGGCATCCGGCCGCTGTGGATGATAGGTCTTGCGCGCATCGACGATGCTAATCAGGGGCGTCATTGCCGCATCACCTCGTCCGGATCGGTCACTGCCGCGCGCCAGGCCGGGATCACGGTGCTGGCGACATACGGCACAATGGTCAGAAAGGCCAGCGTGGCGATCTGGTAGAGATCGATGTAAGGGGTAGGCCGCAGTTCCGGGAAGAGCACCGACCAGCCGCGCAGCACCCCACCCAGCAGTGGCGCCCCCCACCAGAAGACCAGCCCGAAGGCCAGCGCGAAGCCGAGCAGAAACGCCAGCAGCGATACGGCCAGCCCTTCCCAGGCCTTCAACAACAGCACGTCGGCCGTGTCCCATCCCACCGCCTTGAGGATGCCGATCTCGCGACGCTCCCCGGCACTCAACCCCGTGGCCTTGTCCCAGGCCATGATGCAGAAGGCCAGCAGCGCCGAGGCAAACAGCGCCAGCAGCATCCCGCCGCGCCAGTCGAAGACCGCATGGTAGGTCCGCAGCAGCTCCTTGCGGGAAATCGGCCGCGAGTCCGGGAGCAGACGCTTGACCTTGTTCGCCACCGTATTGATCTCGTTCGGGTTGCGCACGCTCACCGCCAGGTCCGTGGCCAGGTACGCCGGCATGCCGAAAAATCGCCGCAGCGACTCGGTCGGCATCACCAGCAGATCCTCGGTCAGCAGGCGCGATTCGGCGCGGAAGACCCCGGTGATGGTGAAGATTGCGCCGATGTTGTTGGCATCGATCAGGATCAGATCGTCGTTCAACCCCACCCGTCGTACCGCTGCAACCCCGGCTCCGATCGCGCATTCGCCGTCAGCCTGCGGCAGCCGCCCGTCCAGAAGTTCCAGGGAGGAATCCGCCGCATCGACCCCCTGCAGCGTGTAGTTGGCTTCGGTCAGGCTGTCGTAGTAATAGCCCCAGACCCGCGGGGTCACCGAGCCGACGCCGGGGATCGCCGCCACGGTCCGGGCCGCTTCCACCGGGACCAGTTCGTGCCGGCCGGCCATGGTGCGCTGCACCACCAGTTCGGGGCCGTCAGCCAGAAGGTTCACCGCTTCGGTCTTCAGGGCATGGGTCAGCAGCAGCACCGTGGCCAGTACCGCGATCATCAGGGTGTAGACAACGAGGATGGCGGCGGTCTTGCCGGGGCGGCGCAGCAGCGAGGCGAGGGCGTATTCGAGAATCTTGACGTGGCGCATCAGTGGCCCCCCTCACTGCGGCGACGTACCTCAATGGTCGTCGCCGGCCGCGGGCCGGTCGGAGCAAGCAAGGCACCGGCGGGGAAATGTTCAGGGGCGCCCGGATGGTCCTGGAAGGGACTGAACAGGTCGGTCATCGACGGGTGGCGGGTGTAGCGTGCCTCGCTCCACAACGCCAGGTCCGTGAGTGAGAGCACCGCAACCAGCCGGCGCTGTGCCGGCAGGGACTCGCGCACAAAGGCGGCGGACGACAGCTGCGCCCAGCCGATCAGGCCGGCTAGAGTCGCCAGCAGCAGCGCCACTGTACTCAGGTAGATGCGGCAGCGGGTCACGGCTGCTCTTTGATCTCGATCAACTGCCGGCCATCAAAACGCATCAAGGCCTTTCCAGCGTGGTCGCGCCGGAAAGTCTCAGCCGGCTCGCGCCCGATTACCGGCACCAGTTCCTGCCCCATCGGTCCAAGCACGTCGCTGCCGGTCACGAAAATAACCTCGGCGGCGGGTTTCAAACTGGCACCGTAATACTCGGTCACGTAGACCCCGGTCACTTGCTCTGCGCTCACCCCGGGGAAATAAGTCGGCAAATCGAACAGGCCGATGAACAGATCCTTGGGACCGTCGAAATAGAAGCGGCGACCGTCCTTCAGTTCGAGAGCCGCCGTCCATTGGGGAAACGGCGCCACGAACATGCCGCAGACCGCGCAGCGGTCCTTCTCTTCCGGCGGCGGGACAGCGGCCAGGGCAGCAGCGCTCAGCGAGCAGAACAACAGGGCGAAAACAAGATAGCGCATCGGTCCATTCTCCGGTCAGTCGTTGACATCTTCGTCAATGATTATAGGAAAGTTCCTCGAATGCGCAAGACAAGGAAGGCAGCGAGATAGTGAAATAGCAGGAAGCGAGGTAGCGAGAGGCGAGATTAAGGGGTAGCGAGGCAGCCTTTATCGCTGGCTGCCTCGCTACTTGTATTAATTTACCGTCTTCAGCGGCATGCCGCAGCGGCATTCAGCCGGTTGAGCAGATAGCGTGTTGCAGGCGCAGGAGCCGCCGCAATTGCAGAAATACAGTCCGGAGCCTTTCATGCTGATACGCTTGATCGGGTTGCCACAGCCGCATTTAGTCGAATCATTCGGATCGATTTTGCACTGACAGCCTTCCTTGCAGGTGCACAGCAAAGCTTCGTCGCCCTCGACCCGGACCAGGTGTCCCCAGGCCAGCGGCTTGCCGCAGGCGCAGTTCCCCGGTGCGACGCTGACTGAGTTGCAGTGGCACTCGGGGCCGCAGTTGCAGCTGTACAGCACGTCCTTGCGCGCCGACTCTGCTGCTGGCGCGGCTGCGCACGGAGCGCCTTGATGTCCCGACCGCATCCGGCAGCCATCCCCGCAATTCTTTTGCCACATCATGCATGGACCACAACCGCTCATCAACAGGACCAGCAAGGCGGTGAGCAACCAGTAAACCGTTCTTTTCCGAAGCATTCGAACCTCCTCGACCGGATGTGGTAGATACCCGCACGGATCGCGGGACAATCGCAACGTTAGCATGGCTGTTCACGGAGAGGCAAGATGCAGCCTTCAGTTCTCCACGCTTATTGTCCAACGCTCAGCCCTGAATTTTCAGCCTTCAGTCATTTTTTTGCGGTCATTTTTTGCAACCTTATCTTGGAAAATTAAACATTTATCATCCCTGAGGGGTGGTGCCGCCTGATCGGCGGCCGGCATGTGCCTTGAAATTTTCAGAAAGTCTGTAACAATTTGAAACAATTTGAATTCTGTACAGAAGGAGACCATTCGATGATTATCCCCCTCATCCGGGCTCTGGTGCTGCTGGCTGTCGCAACGCTCGTCTTTGCCGTTGTCGCCGCCGCTGCCGAGCCGGAGCGCTACAAACGTAGCGTGGAGCAGTACACCATGCCCGATGTCGTCCTGATCAACCAGGACGGCGAGAAGGTCCGCTTCAAAAAGCTGCTCGAATCTGAGCAACCGGTCGTGGTCGATTTTATCTACGGCACCTGCACAACCATCTGCCCGATCCTCTCCGCCGGCTATGCCAATCTCCAGCGCAAACTCGGCACCGACACCACCAAGGTCCGGCTGGTGTCGATCACCATTGATCCGGAATACGATACCCCGGCGATTCTCAAGGAGTACCTGGCCCGCTACCAGGCAAAGCCGGGATGGGATTTCCTCACCGGCAGCCGCCGGGACATCGACCGGGTGATGAATGCCTTCGACGCCTATTTTAGAGACAAGATGGACCACAAGCCGCTGACCTTCATCCGCTCGCCGAAGGATGGCAAATGGATCCGGTTGTACGGGTTGCTGAGCGGTATCGATTTCCTTGACGAGTACAAAAAAGCCGGATTCACAGTGACGCCTGGCTTGTCAACAAAAGCCGCCGTCCCGAATTAGTAGATGTTACCGGCGACCCGCCGCCTGGAGAAGCCACATGAAATTGCTTACCGTCACGCTGCTGCTGCTATCCCTCTCCAATGCCTTTGCCGCACCGGTGCCACAGGAACTTTCACCTGCCGATATCCAGCGCCTTGGCGAGCGCATGTATCGTGACGGCATCCTCCCCAACGGGGAAGTGATGAAGGCTTTCGTCAGTGACGACGTCCCGGTTGATGGCACCGCCTTCACCTGTGTCAGCTGCCACCTGCGCAGCGGTCTTGGTTCCGTCGAGGGAGAGGTGGTCACCACACCGACCAACGGCCGCATCCTCTACGAGGAGCGCAAGTCGTTCATCAAAGGATCCGAATTCGTCCCCTCGATTTCCAACTACGCCAAGTATCTGCCGGTGCGCCCGGCATATACCGACGAAACCCTGGCGACCCTGATCGCCGCCGGCGTCGATCCCACCGGCCGTTCGGTACTCAAGGTCATGCCGCGCTACGAACTCGAGGACCGCGACATGGCGATCATGATCGCCTATCTCAAAACGCTTTCCGATGAGCTTCCTCCCGGCGTTAGCGAGAAGGAGATCAAGTTCGCCACAGTCATCGTCGAAGGGACTGATCCGGTTGCCGTCGAGTCGATGGTTCTCCCCCTTCAGTTCAGCGTCGATCGCAAAAACAGCCTGGCCAAGGCTGCCAAGTCCAACGACCGGGTGGCGCGCATGGGATACAACATGCTCGGCGATCTGCACAGTTACACCTTCACCCTGTCGCGCTGGGTCCTGAAAGGGACTTCGGATACCTGGCGCGCCCAGCTCGAGGCGTATTACGCCAAGGAACCGGTTTTCGCCCTATTGGGGGGCATTTCGCCCGGCACCTGGGAACCGGTGCACCGCTTCTGTGAGGAGCATCGTCTCCCCAGCCTCTTCCCGATTGTCGACGAGCCAGTCATATCCGCTTCCGACTGGTACACGCAGTATCTTTCCCGTGGAATCCGCCTGGAAGGAGAGTCGGCCGCCCGCTACCTGCACGGCATGGTCGATCTGATCAAGGGTCGCGCCATTGTCCAGGTAAGCCGCGACAGCAGGCGCGGTCGAGCCCTGGCTGATGGCTTCCGCACCATCTGGACGGAGACTGGCCATCCCCCGGTTATTGACATCACCCTGCCAGCCGGTGAACCGCTCACCGTAGAAAAGCTCCGGCAGATCGTCGTCAAAGACCGGCCAGCCGTACTGGTCGTCTGGGACGACGCCTCGCTCATCAAGGCGCTCTCGGGACTGGTGGAGCAGGCTGACCGCCCCAGCATGATCATTGCCTCAGGAACTTTTCTCGGCGAGGCACTGTGGACGGTTCCTGAGTCGCTGCGTGCAGCACTCTATCTGACCTACCCCTATCGTCTGCCGGAGGATGAAAAGCGTTTTGACATCTCTGCCCGCAAGGTTCTTGCCGGCAAGAACCCGAACAAGTACGATTCGGTCATCATCCGCCAGGCTTACATCGCCCAGGAGGTGCTCGGCCAGGCGTTGATGATGATGCGTGGCGAGTATTACCGGGATTTTCTCCTGGACACCATCGGCATGATGGAGGATATGCACTATCCCCTTTACGAACGAGTCAGTTTCGGCCCGGGGCAGCGCTATGCCTCCAAGGGGTGTTTTATCGTCCAGGTTGGCAAAGGCGACAAGCCCCAACTCGAAAAGCGCAGCGAGTGGGTCATACAATAAAAACGGAGCGGCCCAAATCATGAGAAACAAAGCAACGCTTCATATACTTCTCCTGCTGGGCATGCTCACTCTCCCGGCCTTTGCCGAGGACGTCAAAGATCCGGAAGGGGAAATCGCCTACGTCATCAATGACTACCGCTACGCCCCGGCCGAAACCGGTGACGATCCTGACTCCGGCCATGCCCTTTGCGGCACCCGCTGCAACGCCCTTTCCATCGATTACCTCAATTATTTGATGGTGGGTGGTTGGGAACTGCGCAAGGTTGCCACCAACCGCGAGTTCACCGTTCCCCTCGACAACCCGTTCCTGAAAGGCAACTGCATTTGCACTGCCGACGAATATCTGGTCAAAGTCATTACCCGCAACAGCACCAAACCGCCCGCGGGAAACTAGTGTCCTATGCGGCTAATTCTATCCTTTCAAATTGCGGCTCTTTTGGCCCCTGGCTACGTTGCGGCTCCTCGGCGTAGCCCCACTATGCCTGTGTCGCCGTGTCTTGCCAGAAGCCAAAATCCCTCACAATTTGTGCAGGGAACTAACCGCACAGGAAACTAGGCCAATGTCTGCAAATATCTATTCTGTCTTCTTTTTCGCACCCTTCGCCAAGATGACGCCTTGCTGTTCGTCAAGTAAAACCATTGTAAAAACAAGATGTTTATTGTTGCTTTAGCTTTGGCACGCTACGTGTAAATACAGATAAGAAAAGAGGTGCATATAATACTCCAGCTGTCTTAATTTGCGTCACTAAACACCACATTCACCATTCAGAATCTGGAGGTAACCGGACCATGAAAAAACTCGTTATTCTGGCTTCCGCGCTGTTTCTTTCCACCTTGCTGGCCATGCCGGCCTTAGCGGCAAAAACTGAGATGAAGAACCAGACCCAGCCCGCGAACCAGGCAGCCGAGCAGGGCGAGCACGTCAAACAGACCCAGGATGCCCACCAGAGCGAGGCATTCAAGCGGCAGCAAGCTTATATGAAGAAGCGCGAGGCGATGAAGCAGCGTCGCGACGAGGCACTCAAAATCCGCGAGCGTAATGTCAAGGGCAATAATCCCGGAAATACGGGTTTCTAGACGTTAACCGGAGGTTTCACGCTCGTAAGTAAGTTGCTCGTCAATCAGTTAGGAGGTTTCACAATGTTCAAACAGGCGATGCACTTCATGATGGTTCTGCTGCTGGCCATGACCGGCCTGGTCGGAACCGGCGGGTCCGCCCTGGCGTTTCTCAGCCCGAGCAACCCCGATGTGCTGACGGCACCCGCAACACAAACCAAGCACATGCCGTTGAGCTACACGGGCGACTACACGGCAGTGCCCGACCCAACCTATTTGGTTGGCCCGGGAAGCGTCCCAGATTACCAGTCCAGTCCCAACTGGGCCTTCTCTCCACTGCTGCAAAAGTTCGTCGATCCGCTGCCCGCGGCTTGCGTTCCGACCGCGGCCTCCGGATGGTCGAACTGCGATACGGCCGCTGTGGGGATGAACAAAAATATTCCGGTCGCTATTCCGGATATTGTCACTTACCCCGGTTCTGACTATTACGAACTCGAACTGGTCGAGTTCCAGGAGCCGATGCATAGCGACTTACTGGCAAATCCGACCACTCTCCGCGGCTACCGCCAGGTCGGCAAGGCGACCAATAACGTCAGTTGCATCGACCCAACTCTAACCCCCGGCGCCGGCCAGAGGGTTTGTCTTCAAACCGACAACCTTGCGTTCCCGGCCAATCCCAAGGCCCATTACCTCGGCCCGATCATCGTTGCCAACAAGAACCGCCCGGTGCGAATCAAGTTCATCAACGGTCTGCCGGCCAACGCCGGCGGCAAATTGTTCGTGCCGGTCGACACGACCATCATGGGTGCCGGCTCCTACGATATCGCCTATGACTCGGTGACCAAACAGCCTGTAGCGGG
Organism: Desulfuromonadales bacterium; assembly: GCA_023701265.1. Classification (GTDB taxonomy): domain Bacteria; phylum Desulfobacterota; class Desulfuromonadia; order Desulfuromonadales; family BM103; genus VAUL01. Next base: position 23,658 of record JAMPXI010000004.1, read on the forward strand.
CAGCGGTCCCGGCACCTTTTCCGAGAACCGTGCCGAGTTGCACCTGCACGGCGGCCGCACCCCGTGGATCAGCGACGGCACCCCCCACCAGTGGATCACTCCGGCCGGCGAGACGACTGCCTATCCCAAGGGGGTAAGTGTCGAGGATGTGCCGGACATGCCGCCGGGCAACGCCGGCGAGCAGACTTATTTCTGGACCAACCAGCAGAGCGCGCGGATGATGTTCTACCACGACCATGCCTGGGGGATCACCCGCGTCAACGTCTATGTCGGCGAGGCTGCCGGCTACTTGATCCGCGACGCCGCCGAGCAGGCACTGATTACCGGCGGTATCATTCCCGCCGATGAGATCCCCCTGGTCATCCAGGACAAGACCTTCGTCGATGCCACCACCATCCAAGCCACCGACCCGACCTGGGCCTGGGGCTCGCAGCCATGGAACGGAACGCCGGGCGCGGCGATGACCCCGGTCACAGGCGATCTCTGGTGGCCGCACGTCTACATGCCGGCGCAGAACCCTTTCGATCCCACCGGCATCGCCCCGATGGGGCGCTGGGCTTACGGCCCCTACTTCTGGCCCGCAACCCAGAACGAGTTCCAGCCGATCCCCAATCCATATTACGACGCGGCTTGCGACCCCGCCGATCCGACTACTCCGGGGAGTTTCGGTGGCTACTGCCAGCCGTTGGAAATCCCCAGCACACCGAATCCGTCCTGGGGCGCCGAAGCGTTCATGGATACTCCGGTGGTGAACGGCACCGCCTATCCGATCATGACTGTCGATCCCAAACCTTACCGGCTGCGGATCCTCAATGCAGCCCATGACCGCTTCTTTAACCTGAGCATGTTCATCGCTGCCAGGAACACCACTGGCACCTGGGCGGAAAATTCGGCTCTGGCGTCGCTGTGTAACAACTCGGCGGCCGATGCCACCTGCACCGAGGTAAAGATGCTCCCGGCCGTGGTGCATCCAGGCTTCCCTGCCACCTGGCCGGTGGACGGGAGGCCGGGCGGCATTCCCGACTACACCACCAAGGGTCCGGACTGGATCATGATCGGCACCGAAGGCGGCTTCCTGCCGCAGCCAGTGGTGATTCCGCCACAGCCGGTCAACTGGAACACCGACCCCACCACCTTCAACGCCGGCAACATCAATACCGGCTCATTGATCCTTGGTCCCGCCGAGCGCGCCGACGTCATCGTCGACTTCTCCCAATTCGCCGGCCAAACGCTGATCCTCTACAACGACGCCCCGGCCCCATGGCCTGCACTCGACCCGCATTACGATTACTACACTGACCCACTGCTTGATAACACCGGGATGGGCGGCGCCGGTCCGACGCTTCCGGGCAAAGGCCCCAACCTCCGCACCGTCATGCAGATTCGGGTAGGCGGGACAGGTGCGCAGCCGTTTAACCTGACCGCCCTGCAAACGGCCTTCAACCCTGCCGTCACTGCAAATGGCGTCTTCTATAAAAGCCAGGATCCGATCATCGTGGCGCAGGGGAATATGAACCCGGCGATGGATCCGATGCGGTTTGAAACTTTCGCCTTCGATACCGCCCCCTATGCGCAGGATTTCAGCGCCTACAACAAGACCTATGATCCGGCCGTTGCCTACCCGACGACTTATCCTTACTGGGGGATCTCGCGGATCAATGACACGGCCATCAGCTTCAAGGACATCAATGGCAACCTGGTGACGAACGTGCCTATGCGGCCCAAGGCGATCCAGGACGAACAGGGTGAGACCTTCGACATGTTCGGCCGCATGCGCGCCGGGTTGGGTCTGGAACTCATTCAGCCTGCCGCCGGGCAGGTCGGCTTCGTTGTCCAGACCTACAGCGATCCGTCCACCGAGATTCTCGAGGAGAATGGCATCCAGGTCTGGAAGATCACCCACAACGGCGTCGATACCCACCCGGTGCACTTCCACCTGTTCGACGTGCAGGTACTCAATCGTGTCGGCTGGGACGGCTTCATTCGTCTTCCCGATCCGACCGAACTGGGCTGGAAGGACACGGTACGCATCAGCCCACTGGAAGACACCATCGTGGCATTGCGGCCGGTAACCCCGCGTCTCCCCTTTGGTGTTCCGGAAAGTGTCCGGCCGATGAACCCGGCCACGAACCTGGGTTCCAATGTCGAATTGACGCCGATCGATCCGGCGACGGGTAACCCTCGCCTGATTAGCAACGAGATCGTCAATCTCGACTGGGAATACGTGTGGCATTGTCACATCCTCAGCCATGAAGAGAACGACATGATGCGGCCGATGTCGTTCCTGTTCCAGGAAGCGTTCCCCAACGCTCCATCAGCTCTGGATGCCCTTGTTTCCGTCCCGGGGCAAGTTTACCTGTCCTGGACGGACCCGACAGTGGTCAACTTTCTGACGCTGTTCAATTTTGGTAACGCAAAGAACGAGATTGGCTTCCGGGTTGAACGGGCGCTGACGACTACCGGCGCATTTAGCGTCATCGGCACCACTCTGGCAAATGCTACCCAATTCATCGATACCACGGCCGCATCCAATACGGATTATGATTATCGGGTCGTTGCCTTCAACGCCGCAGGGGATTCCGTCCCGTCGAATATCGCCAGAATCGCGACATCCGCTTTCTCCGTCATTTCCGTGACGGCCGGAAATGGCGGGAGTGTCACTCCTGCCGGTCCTGACATTATCGTTCCGCCAGGGCTTGGTCAGACCTTCGCATTCACCCCGAATGCTGGCTACAGCGTCCTTGATGTCAACGTGGATGGCACGTCACTGGGTGGCAACATTCCAAGCTACAGTTTTACCAATGTGACGGCCAATCACACCATCGGGGTGCTGTTCTCGCCACTGAACAATGCTACATTTGTTCAACAGGTTTATCTTGACTTCCTGAATCGCGCGCCGAGTGCCACAGAAGCGCAAACCTGGGTCAACCAATTGAATTCAGGCGCCGTGACCCGTGCGGAATTCGTCGAACAGATCATGATGTCACCGGATTACAGTCAGGTTATTTCTCCGATTATTCGGCTCTACTCAGCCTATTTCCTGCGCCTCCCCGACTATGCTGGCCTGATGTACTGGGTCGACAGGTATACAACCGATATGACTTTCATGCAGATATCCGACTTCTTTGTGATATCTCAAGAGTTCATTGTTCGCTACGGCGCATTGACCAATTCTGCATTCGTAACGCAGATCTACATGAATATTTTCAATCGCGCGCCAGATCCCCAAGGCCAGGCGTTCTGGACGGAAGCTCTGGATTCGGGGGCCTGGACCCGTGGCCAGGTGATGTTGTTCTTCTCCGAATCCCAGGAAAATCTGGGGCTTACGGTCAATGATGTCTATGTGACCATGACGTATACAGGGTTGCTTCAAAGGGCGGCCACCCTAGCTGAATTCAATGGTTGGCTTGCATATCTGGGCGGGGGCAACTCCGGTCTGGGGCTGATTAACAGCATCCTTGGGGATGCCGCGTATGCAGCACGTTTCGGTCTCTAACCTGGTACTTTGCCGGGAGAGTCATTCTCCTGGCGTTGCATGAACGCACCGGGGCAGCTTATGGCTGCCCCGGTTTTTATGGTGCGGGCCCATTGCGGAAGCTCTTGCCAGGAATTCCATGATCGGTGTATATCCACTGGTACTTTCCTTGCCACCGGCACCCCTTGGACAATGATAGAGATGCCGTCGTATGGGGCGAATTAATTGCGAGGTTGTAAATGCGTCAAAGGGTTAGGCCTTATGGCTTAACCTTTTTTCTGACAAAGCGCGGAGGAGAGTAGGCGTTGCATATGACCCGTGTTGAATTCGTCAAGCTCGATCGCCCGGAAAAGGCCAGGCTGCTCTGTGAGCTGGCCGAGGAGTTCTATCTGCAGGGACTGAGAGTGCTGGTCATTGTCCAGGACGACAACCAGGGAGTCACCCTCGACCAGTTCATGTGGACTTGGAAAAAGGGCTCATTCGTGCCGCATGTTTATGATAACGGTGCAGTGGAGTGCCTCGATGAACCGATAGCAATCGCGCTCCGGGAAGAAAACGCAAATGGTGCCCAGGTGTTGATTGCCGGCCGGCCCTGCTCGCTTGATTTTGCCCGTCAGTTTCAGGTTGTTCTTGACTTTGCCGAGGTTTATGACGAGACCTTGCGCGATGCGTCGCGCCTCCGTTTCCGGGCCTTCAGGGAGGCCGGCTTTGCCCCCGTCATGCGTTAACGGTGGGGGGGCGGGCAGCATCCTGCGGCTGGCGGCCGTTCCCGTATGCGAGCAGGAGATCGGCCTGGGACGGGAAAACCTGCCGGTTCTCAAGCTCTGGAGCGCCAGGCCCGGAGAGATTCTCACGGCCATTGATCCCGAGCGTGGCTGCTATCGGGTGCGGCTCACGGAACTCGGTGAAAATCCGCTCGGCGTCCCATTCGCCCGGCTTTCCCGGCAGATCGAAAGCCGCCTGTCCATCGAGGTCTACCAGGCTCTCCCCGAAAAGGAGCGTTTCGAGCTGATTTTGCAGAAGCTCACCGAGTTGGGAGCCGCCCGTATCGTTCCGCTGGAAACCTCGCGCTCCATCAGTCGATCGGAGCGCGATGCAACCCAGGCAAAGTCACACCGGTGGCCGGATATCGTGTTGCGGGCGGCGAAGCAATGCCGTCGGGCCATGCTCCCCGAACTGTTCAAAGCAGCCAGTTTCAGTGACACCATGCAACTGGCTGCCGGTGCGGAACTCAAGCTGATGCTGTACGAAGGGGAGGAGACATGGTCGCTCTCCGAGGCGCTTGGCCGGTTGCGTCCCGAAAACGTGGCCCTGCTGGTCGGTCCGGAGGGCGGTTTCACAGGCATTGAGGTGGCTGAGGCACGTGCCGCCGGTTTTTTGCCGGTCAGTCTGGGGCCGCGCATTCTCCGCACGGAAACCGCATCCATTGCCGGGGTCACGCTGCTGCAGGGATTGCTCGGTGATCTTGGCTGAAGCAGGGGATGTCAATGAATTTCGATAATCTGTGTGTCGTTCTGGTGGCGCCGAGCGGCGCCCTCAATATCGGTTCGGTGGCCAGGGCCATGGCAAATTTCGGCGTTGCCGATCTGCGCCTGGTGGCACCGCAGACCGATCATCTCCAGGACGCGGCCCGCAAGATGGCGGTCAAAGCCACGCCAGTTCTCGAGCAGGCAACCATCCACGACGATCTGGCCAGCGCCCTTCAGGGCTGCCACTTTGCTCTCGGCACTACGCGCCGGTTCGGCAAGTACCGTGAGAACCTCCTGCATCCCGACGAGGCGGCCCATTCCCTGCTGCCGCTTCTCGGCAAGGGCAGGGTTGCCCTGGTCTTTGGCCGCGAAGACCGCGGTCTCAAAACCGAGGAACTCGATCTCTGTCAACGACTCATCACGATCCCTACCAGCGACCAGTTGCCGTCGATGAACCTGGCACAGTCGGTTGCGGTCTGCCTGTATGAGGTTGCCAAGGTGCATGGATCCGGCAATGTGACCGGCGCCGGTCGCAAGCTGGCGACCGGCGCCCAGCTTGAAGACATGTTCGACCACATGCGCCGTTCCTTTCGGGAAATCGGCTACCTCGACCCGCAAAATCCCGAGCATATCCTGCGCGCCATTCGACGGTTTCTCGGCCGGGCGGCCCTCGATCCGAGGGAAGTGCGCATCCTCAGGGGGTTGCTCAGCCAGATCGATTGGGTCGAAGAAGAGCGGCGTCGGCTGGCAGGGGAGGGGAATGATGACCCCGTTTCGGACTGAGCGCCTGGACAACGGTGTCGTGCTGGAATTCTCCGATCGGAGTAACCGCTACTTTGGCGACTATCACCGAGTCTGTGTCGAAGTTCGCCTGTCTGTGTCGCGTCCAGATTGCGAAGAGCCCCTGGTCAAGGTGCTCACCTTCGAACGCATGGGCGTTGCCGGTGCCAACGTCGAGATGACCCGCAACGCTCTGGTGGAGGATTATTTGCAGAATGCCGGCCGCTACCTGGCCCATGCCGATTACCCGGCGCGACTGATCGCCGCGGAAGTTGCATCCCTCCGCCGGTCGCAACGGATTGATTCCCGCAACGATGTTTATTGAGCTGGAAATCGAAACGCTGACGTTTGGCGGGCGCGGTCTTGGCCGCCACAATGGCAAGGCGGTGTTTGTTCCGTACACCGCGCCCGGTGACCGGGTCCGCTGCCGGGCAACCCACGACCGTGCACACTTTGTCGAAGCGCAGCTGTACGAAATGCTCCAGCCCTCCCGGCTGCGTCGTACCCCTCCTTGTCCGGTGGCGGGGGTCTGTGGCGGCTGCGACTGGCAACATCTTCCTTATGACGAACAGCTCCGCTGGAAAGAGCGGTTGTTTCACGAACAGCTGCTCCGCACCGGCGTCGCATCCATTGACGCACTGCTGCCGATTGCGGCAGCGCCGGACGAATGGGCGTACCGCAACCGCATGCAGTTCAAGTGCCGGCAGACGCAGGAGGGGTTTGTCGCCGGCTTCTACCGGCACGCCAGTCATTACGTCGTCGATGCCCCCTTCTGCCGATTGGCCATACCGGCGATTCAAGCCACCTACGAGTTCCTGCGCAAGGCACTTCCGGATGCGCCGCGGCCGGATGCCATCCCCCAGGTTGACGTCTCCTGCAGCGACGACCTGAGCACCTCTGTTTTGCTTCACGTTCTGCCGGATGCCTGTTCCCCGGTGCGCGGATGGCTGCAGGCAACGGCGGGGCAGGGCGGATTTGCCGCTGCCGTTCAGTCCGGACGCAAGCAATCGATAGAAATGGTCACCGGCGACGCCGGGCTCGTTACCGTGGTCGATTCTCCGCCGTTGTCGCTGCGGATCGGGGCAGGCGGTTTTGCCCAGGTCAATCCTGATCAGAACCGCAGGCTGGTCGATGCGGTTGTGGCGGCCGCCGCCCTGTCCGGTCGGGAGCGGGTTCTCGATCTGTTCTGCGGTGTCGGCAATTTCACCTTGCCGCTGGCGCGTCGGGCCGATTCTGTCGTGGGTGTCGAGAGCTATGCGCCGGCCATCGTCGACGCCGTTGCCAACGCTTCGCGCCATGCCATCGGCAACGTCACGTTTCATGCCGAGCCTGCCGAAGGGGCAGCCTTGCGTCACGGGCCGTTTGATCTGGTGTTGCTCGATCCGCCGCGCACCGGCGCTTATCCGGTCATGCGCGACCTGCTTGAACTGCGTCCGCGACGCATCCTGTATGTTTCCTGTGATCCCGTGACCCTGACCCGCGATTTGCAGCCGTTGGTACACAACGGCTACAGGGTCATTACATCCCGACCGTTCGACCTCTTTCCGCAGACCTGGCATGTCGAGAGTCTGACGGTTTTGGAGCGGCACGATTAACCCGTTTGTCACCGGGCGCATGCCCTTTTTACATTTTCCCCTTGCTTTTAGCAGCATTCTCTGGTAGTTAAATAATGTTTCACCGTTCACTGGAAAGTGAGCTCGCAAGGCTCGCTTTTTTTATTTTCACAAGGTGTCACATGGCTGCGGACCTTCTCTCCAAGATCGAACAGCTGATCCTGCCGATCCTTTCCAGTTACGGCCTGGAACTGGCTGACCTGGAGTTGAAAGGTGAGGGGCACCGGCAGATTCTGCGCGTATTCATCGACAAGCCCGGCGGCGTGACCCTGGATGACTGCGCCGAGGTCAGCCGCGAAGTCAGCACCCTGTTCGAGGTCGAAGATCCGATCAAGTTGGCCTACACACTCGAAGTGTCGTCGCCCGGACTGGATCGGCCGCTGAAAAAGGCCAAGGATTTCGAACGCCACGCAGGACGGCTGATCAAGGTCAAGACCGCAGCGCTGGTCGACCCCGACGGCCGTGGCCACAATCGCAAGACTTTTGTGGGCGAACTGCTCGGGCTCGACGGTGACCGGATCAGGTTGCGCCAGACCGATCGGCGCGGGGGTGAAGTGCTGATCGCCCTTGCCGATATCGCCAAGGCCAATCTTGAAATCGAATTCTGATCGCGCCTTGATGGGCGCCGACAACACAAGGGGAACGGAATGAACGTCAACCTCAATCACATCATCGACCAGGTAGTCAAGGAGAAGGGGATCGACCGCTCGGTTTTGGTCCAGGCCCTGGAATCCGCCGTTCTGACTGCCGCCAACAAGAAATATCGCAACACGCGCGAACTTGAAGCCCACTTCAACGATGACACCGGTGAAGTGGAGCTGTACGAGTTTGTCACGGTCGTTGAAGAGGTGCTGAACTCCTATCAGGAAATCGGCCTTGACGAAGCCCGTGAATCCGATCCGGAAGCGCAGGTTGGCGACTCCCTGGGGATGCTGCTCGAGGATGCCGGCAACTTCAGCCGCATCGCTGCGCAGACCGCCAAGCAGGTGATCATCCAGAAGGTTCGTGAAGCCGAACGCGAGGGGATCTACAACGAGTTCAAGGATCGCGTCGGCCAACTGGTGAACGGCATCGTCCGCCGTTATGAGAAGGGCGACCTGATCGTCGATCTCGGCCGGGCCGAAGCCCTGCTGCCACGCTGGGAGCAGGTGCCGCGCGAGAATTACCGCCAGGGTGACCGGGTGCGTGCCTATGTCGCCGAAGTGCGCATGGCAACCAAGGGGCCACAGGTGATCCTCTCCCGGACCCATCCAGGGCTGCTTGCCGAACTGTTCCGCCTCGAAGTCCCGGAGATTGCCGAGGGGATCGTCGAGATCATGGCGGTGGCGCGCGAACCAGGCAGTCGTGCTAAAATTGCCGTTGTTTCCCACGATTCAGACGTCGACCCGATCGGCGCCTGTGTCGGCATGCGCGGATCACGTGTTCAGAACGTGGTCTCCGAATTGCGCGGCGAAAAGATCGACATTATCAACTGGACCCCGGACATCGCCCGGTTCGCCTGTTCCGCCCTGGCTCCGGCCGAGGTGACTCGCGTCTATGTGGACAATGAGGAATCGTCGCTGGAGATCATCGTTCCGGACGACCAGTTGTCACTGGCCATCGGCAAGAAGGGGCAGAATGTCCGTCTGGCCGCCAAAATGACCGGTTGGAAAATTGACATCATGAGCGAGAGTCGGGCCGCAGAAATCGAACTCGAAGAACAGTCCGGTACTTCTCGTGAGGAAGAGGCCGGGGGCGATGCGGCCGGTTCAAGGTCCGCCGACCTGTCGGCTAAAGAGGCTATCGCCCTGATTAAGGAAACCGACGATGCCGACACGCTCGAGCAACTTCTGACGGGAGAAGAGCGTGTCACCGTTTTGCGAGCCGGCGAGGCCCGCAAGGCGGAACTGGGCACACCGGCGGAGGGCTGATCGTTGGCCGAAGGGCGACACCGCCCGCAGCGCACCTGTCTCGGCTGCCGTCAGGTCCATGACCAGTCCCGGCTGGTTCGCTTCGTGCGCTCGCCTGAAGGGACGGTGCTGGTTGATTATCGGGAAAAACTTCCCGGCCGCGGCGCCTATACCTGTCTAAGTGTCGAATGCATCAAGCAGGCGGTGAGCCGGCGGCAGTTTGACCGCGCTTTCCGGACGGTCTGTCAGCCGTTGTCTGCTGATCTTTTGACGGTTGAGCTGACGGAAGCCCTGCATGAGCACCTCGCCGCGCTGCTCGGTATGGCCCGTAAGTCTTCCCAGGCCGTTTCAGGGGGCAACCTGGTGCTTGATGCCCTGGATCGCCCCGAGAAGTTGGCAGTGGTCATCCTTGCCGAAGATGTATCTGAAGGGGTGGCTGAAAAAATCGAACGTAAGGCGAGGGTTCGTGGAGTTCCCTGCTTTCGTTTCTCAACCAAGGCCGATCTGGGACAACTTTTAGGCCGTGGTGAACGCAGCGTCACAGCGTTGACAAAGGGGCGCCTCGCCGAGGCCTTCCTGACGGAATGGCAGAAGTCCAAGGATATTTCAGGGGAACGTTGATGTCAAAGATCCGTGTGCATGAGTTGGCCAAGAAAATGGGAATCGAGAGCAAGGATCTGATCGATCAGCTCAGTCGTGCTGGTGTCGATGCAAAGAGCCATGCCAGTGTCCTCGAAGATGCCGATCTCCAGAAATTCGAAGCGTCCAAGGCGTCTTCGCACGCTCCTTCATCACCCGATGTCAAGGTTGATGAACAGCGCATCGGCTCCGGGCTGATCCGCCGCCGCGTGAGTAAGGTCGCAACGCCCGTCGAGGAGCCTGTTGCACCTGCTCCCGTTGTTGCGCCGGAACCTGTCAAGGCGGTCGTTGAAGAACCCCGGCCGACGGTGGCTCCCGAAGAAAAGCCTGCGGTAATAGCCGACGCCCCTGCCCCGGTCGAGCCGGTTGCGGAGACATCGGCACCCGTCGAACCCGTGGTCCCCAAAGCGAAGACCGCTTTCGTTCCGCCTCCCAGGGAAACCGGTACACGGGCCAAGATCCTTGGCAGGGTCGAGCTGCCGAAAACGGTTTATGAACCGCAGCGCTCCGAACGCCCCGCCGGCGCCCGCCCTGACCAGCGCCCCGGCGGCCCACGCCCAGACCAGCGCCCTGGTGCCGGTGCTCCGCGCCCCGACCGTCCGGCGGGAGTCCGTCCCGACCAGCGCCCCGGCGGTCCACGCCCGGCCGGCGCCGGTCCAGGTCGCCCCGACCAGCGCCCCGGCGGTCCACGCCCGGCCGGCGCCGGTCCAGGTCGCCCCGACCAGCGCCCCGGTGGCCCACGCCCGGCCGGTGCCGGTCCAGGCCGCCCCGGCATGTCGACAACCCCGACACCTGACCTCACACCCGGCAAAGATGTCGGCCGCGGTCGCAACGCCAAGAAGAAGAAGGGGCGGGGTGATGTCGTCGAGGATCGGGCCGGAGCGGCACGCCGCAAGGATCGGCAGATTTACGAACCGGATGCCGGCGATCGTTACCGCAAGGGGAAAAAAGCCCCCCGTGCTTCCCAAAAGACCGAGATCACCGTTTCCAAGGCAATCAAGCGCAAGATCCGCATCACTGACGTGATCAGCGTCGGCGAGTTGGCTAAACGGATGGGCGTCAAGGCCAACGACCTGATCAAGGAACTGATGCGCCAGGGGCAGATGGTGACCATCAACCACCCCCTCGATTTCGAAACCGCCGCGCTGATCGCTTCGGAATTCAGTTACGAAGTCGAAAACGTGGCCTTCGATGAAGAGAGCATGCTGACCGTGACCGGCGACATCCAGAAGGAAGAGGCCGATGGTGCTTTGCAGACGCGGCCGCCGGTGGTCACCATCATGGGTCACGTCGACCACGGCAAGACCAGCCTGCTCGACGCCATTCGCGAAGCCAACGTCACCGCCGGCGAGTTTGGCGGCATCACCCAGCATATCGGTGCTTACGACGTTTCGATCAACGGCCGCCAGATCACCTTCCTCGATACCCCCGGCCACGAGGCGTTTACCGCCATGCGTGCCCGCGGCGCCCAGGTGACTGACATCGTCGTGCTGGTGGTGGCTGCCGACGACGGCGTCATGCCGCAGACCAGGGAGGCGATCAACCATGCCCGCGCTGCCAAGGTGCCGATCCTGGTGGCGGTCAATAAAATCGACAAGCCGGATGCCAACCTCGATCGCGTGCGTCAGGAACTGACTGAATTCGGCCTGGTTTCCGAGGATTGGGGCGGTGAAACGATTTTCGTCAATGTCTCCGCCAAGCAGCGGCTTAACATCGACCAGTTGCTGGAGATGATCCTGCTGCAGGCCGAAGTCATGGATCTCAAGGCCAATCCCGACAAACATGCCCAGGGAACCGTGGTCGAGGCGCGCCTGGACAAGGGCCGCGGCCCGGTGGCGACGGTCCTGGTTCAGCAGGGGACGCTGCATATCGGCGACCCGATCGTGGCCGGCGTGCATTTCGGCCGGGTGCGGACGATGACCGACGATCGTGGCAACGCGGTCAAGGAAGCAGGGCCTTCTTTCCCGGTTGAGGTCACCGGCCTCACCGGCGTGCCTGATGCCGGCGAAATGTTCCATGCCGTCGAAGACGAGAAGGTTGCCAAGGAAGTTGCCCAGCATCGCGCCCAGAAACAGCGCGAAGCAGAACTGGCCAAGCACAGCAAGATTTCCCTTGATCAGCTTTATGCCCGGATCAAGCAGGGCGACGTCAAGGAACTGCGCGTCATCGTCAAAGCCGACGTGCAGGGCTCCGTGGAGGCCGTTGCCGAATCGCTCGGCAAACTGGCAACCGAGGCCTGTCGGTTGGTGGTCATCCATTCCGGCGTCGGCGCCATCACCGAAACCGATATCAGCCTGGCAGCCGCGTCGGATGCCATCGTGCTCGGATTCAACGTGCGCCCGGCACCCAAGGCTACCGTGCAGGCTGAAACCGACGGAGTGGACATCCGCCTCTATAATGTCATCTACGATGCGGTCAACGACGTGCGCAACGCCATGGAGGGTCTGCTTGCGCCGACCTTCGAGGAAGACCATCTCGGCCGCGCCGAAGTCCGCGAAGCCTTCAACATCACCAAGGTCGGCACCATCGCCGGCTGTCACGTTCTCGACGGCAAGATCCTGCGCAATGCCAAGGCCCGTCTGCTGCGCGACAGCGTGGTGGTCTGGCAGGGCAAGCTGTCCTCCCTGCGCCGTTTCAAGGACGATGTCAAAGAGGTGGCCAGTGGTTACGAGTGCGGGATCGGACTTGAGAACTATAGCGACCTCAAACCTGGCGACATCATCGAAGCCTACGAATTGCGCGAGGTGAAGTCCACTCTGTAAGGGGAGCACGGATGGTTGTCGGCGTGCTGCGGGTTGCCCTGCATCTCGAGGCAGTCCAGGGGCTGAAAGAAAAGCGCGGCATCGTACAAAAGATTCTTGCCCGCTGCCGCAACCGCTTTCCGGTCTCCGCTGCTGAAGTCGGTGACCAGGATCTCTGGCGCAGTGCCATCCTTGGTTTTGCGATGGTCAGTTCGAGCGAACAAGTGATCTCGCCTTATCTCGACCACATTGAAAACGAGATTGAATCGACCGGCCTTGCGGAAATTGTCTCGGCCGAAGTCGAATTCATCCATCTTTAGCCAACCCAGCAGAAGGAAGAGTAAACGTGTCCACCCAGCGTGCCCAACGAGTCGGAGAATTGATCCAGCAGGAAATCTCCGCCCTTTTGCTGCGTGGACTTAATGATCCGCGGATCGGTTTCACCACCATTACCGGCGTCGAGGTGACCCCGGATCTGCATTTGGCACGGGTCTATTACACCGTGATCGGTGACGATGCGGCACGCAAGGCCAGCGCCGCCGGCCTGAAGAGTTCGATCCCGTTCATTCGCCAGCAGTTAGGCAAGCAACTGCGCATGAGATATACTCCTGATCTGATTTTCCATTACGATACCTCGATCGAGTACGGCAACCGGATCGAAAGCCTGTTGCGCGACGCCCATTCCACAGAATCCGATGATTGAACAGATCCTTTCGACGATCCGTGAAGGCCGCCGGTTTCTGGTCGCCAGCCACGAGAACCCCGATGGCGATGCGATTGGGTCCACCCTGGCCTTGGCCAACGCCCTGCGTGAGATGGGCAAGGAAGTCGTTGCCTACAATCAGGATGGTGTTCCCAATGACTATCGCTTTCTCCCCGGCTGGGAGAACGTCGCCACTGTGATCCCGGACGATGCCCGCTTCGATGCCGGTTTCGTGCTCGATGCCGGCGAACTGAGCCGCGCCGGCAGTTGGATCAGAGAAGCATGCCGCACCCTGGCCAATATCGATCATCATCCGCATTCCGATAATTTCGGTGAAATCTACTGGGTCGATGAGAACGCCAGCGCCACCGGCGTAATGGTCTACCGTCTCCTGCAGGCAGCCGGATGGCCGATCTCTCAGGATGTCGCCACCTGCATCTATACGACGATCCTCTCCGATACCGGTTCGTTCCGTTATTCCAACGCCGATCCGGAGGCGTTCCGGGTTGCCGGCGAGATGGTGGCACTGGGTGTCGATCCCTGGTCGATTGCATCGGGTCTTTATGAAAGCCAGGAGGAATCGCGGCTCCGGCTGCTGGCACTGGCGCTGCCGACACTGGATGTCGCCCCTTGCGGCACCTTCGCGGCCATCACCGTCACCAACGAGATGCTGGCGGCAACCGGTTGTCGCCCGGAGCATACCGACCGCTTCGTCAACTATCCCCGCTCGGTCCGCGGAGTCGAAGTGGCCATCTTCTTCCGGCAGACCGGCCCGGACAGCTACAAGGTCGGGTTCCGCTCCAAAGGACGAATCGATGTCGGCGCCCTGGCGAGGGAATTCGGCGGCGGCGGTCACCACAATGCCGCTGGAGCAGTTGTCGAAGGCTCTTTACAGGCCGTTCGCGACCAGGTTTTCTCCCGCCTCGGGGAACTGCTGTCCACCTCCCGATGAATGGCCTGCTGCTGGTAGACAAGCCGGGCGGGATGACTTCGTTCGACGTCGTCCGCAAGGTGCGTCGCTGGTGCGGCACCCGCCAGGTCGGCCATTGCGGCACCCTTGATCCTTCCGCCACCGGCGTACTCCCGGTGGCCATCGATTCAGCGACCCGCCTGGTCGAGTACCTGATGGCCGGTGTCAAGGAATACGTCGCGGTCCTTCGACTGGGCGCAACCACCGACACCCAGGACGGCGACGGGCAGATTCTGGCAACGCACCCCTGGAACAACATCGAACGTCGTGCGCTGGACGTCGCCATTGCCAATTTCGTCGGTCCGATCCTGCAGATGCCGCCAATGCATTCGGCCCTCAAACGCGATGGCGTGCCGCTCTATAAACTGGCGCGCCAAGGCATTCAGGTCGAACGTGAGCCGCGGGAAGTCCGGATCGACAGCATCGAAATTCTCGACGTGGCCCTGCCGGACGTCACTCTGCGTGTGACTTGCAGCAAAGGCACCTATGTCCGCACCCTCTGTCATGACCTCGGTCAGATCCTGGGCTGTGGCGCGCATATGGCGGCGTTGCGGCGAACCCGTTGCGGCAACTTCCGGGTGGAACAGTGTCACTCCGTCGATCAGCTTGAAGCAATCGCGGCAGCAGGCGGGACGCTGCCAATCGTTGCTTCCGCCGCAGCGCTAGCCGACTGGCCGGGGCTGGAGGTCCATGCGGATGCCCTGCCGCGTCTTGCCAACGGCGTTGCACCAAGGCTTGAGGACGTTGCCGTTACTGAGGATCTGATCGCAAATGAGCCAGTGCGACTGCTTGCAGATGATGAGTTGGCGGCCGTCGGCTGTTACGTACCGGGGGGGTATAATGGCCGTCCGGGCGACTTTCAATTGTGGAAAGTGTTCCCCGAAGCATTCTCTTCGCCGGAAAAGCTTTACTCAGCTCAAAAATTGTGATATTCAGTTTAACTCTCGTATTTACCCATAATATCAATCAAATCACAAAGGAGATGGCGCTGTGCTGGCCACTGAACGCAAACAAGAAATCATCGGCAAATTCAAAAGCCACGAGAAGGATACCGGTTCCCCGGAAGTGCAGATTGCTCTGCTGTCGGAACGGATCACTACCCTGACGGAGCATTTCCGCACCCACAAGAAAGACCATCATTCGCGTCGTGGTCTGCTCAAGATCGTCGGCCAGCGTCGTCGCCTGCTCGACTATCTGAAGAGTCGTGACGTCGAGCGCTATCGCAAGGTCATTTCGGTACTCGGCATTCGTCGCTAAGGAAGTGGACAGCAGCTCCATCGGGGAGCTGCTGTCCGTATTTTGAGGGGCCACGTGGGAGGTTGTCCGGAGAGAGAGTCTGCTGTTGGCTTATTTGCCGCAGCGGGGTCTGTCTCAGGCCATCCTCCCCTGACGTTTTGGCCTCTCCAACTGGGGCCGGTCGCAACCGGCCAGAAGAGGAGAATAAAACATGGGTTATCAAAAGGTAGAAATTCAATTTAACGGTCAACCGTTGACCATCGAAACCGGTAAAATGGCCCGTCAGGCCGACGGCGCCGTGGTCATCACTTATGGCGAGACCAAGGTGCTCTGCACCGTGGTCTCGGCCAGAAAAATGCGCGAAGGGCAGGACTTCTTCCCCCTGACCGTCAACTACCAGGAGAAGTTCTATGCCGGCGGCAAGATCCCCGGTTCGTTCTTCCGTCGTGAGCGCGGTACCACTGAGCGTGAGACGCTGATCTGCCGTCTGATCGACCGGCCGATGCGGCCGCTCTTCCCCAAGGGCTACATGTATGAAACCCAGATCATGCCGACGGTGATCTCCGCCGACATGGTCAACGACCCCGACACCCTGGCGATGGTTGCCGCGTCGGCCTGCGTCGAAGTGTCCGACATCCCGTTCAGCGGCCCGCTTGCGGCTGTGCGCGTCGGTCGCGTCGACGGTCAGTTTGTCGCCAATCCGACTCTTGAACAGATCAAGCTGAGCGATCTCGAAATCGTCATCGCCGGTTCCCGCGATGCGGTCATGATGGTCGAGGGGGAAGCGGATTTTCTCTCCGAGACGGAAATGCTCGACGCTATCTTCTTCGGTCATGAGGCGCTGCAACCGCTGATCGACATGCAGATCAAGCTGGCGGAACTGGTCGGTATCGAGAAGCGCGCCTTCGCCAAGCCCGAAATCGATGCCGAGCTGCTGGAAAAGGTCACGGCCTTGGCCGAGGCTAAAATCACCGAGGCCATGGGTATTCGCAGCAAGCAGGAGCGTTACGCCACCCTCGACACGATCCGCGCCGAGGTCAAGGCGCAGTTGGCCGAAACTTGCGAGGGTCGCGACAAGGAAATTGGCGAGTGCCTTGGCAAGATTGAAAAGCGCGTGCTGCGCCAAATCGTCACCAGGGACCGCATCCGCATCGACGGCCGCGACATGACCACCATCCGCCCGATCAGCTGCGAAGTCGGCATCCTGCCGCGCTCCCACGGCAGCGCCCTGTTCACCCGCGGCGAGACTCAGGCCCTGGTGGCAGCGACCCTCGGCACCGCCATGGATGAGCAGCGCATGGACAACGTGCAGGGGATGGAGTTCAAAAAATTCCTGCTCCACTACAACTTCCCGCCGTTCTCCGTCGGCGAGACCAGCATGCGTCTTTTCCCCGGCCGCCGCGAAATCGGTCACGGCTATCTGGCCGAGCGCAGCGCTTCGAAAATCCTGCCGAAGCATGAGGCCTTCCCCTACACCATCCGGATCGTATCGGACATCCTGGAGTCGAATGGCTCCTCGTCGATGGCCTCGGTCTGTGGCGCCTCTATGGCCCTGATGGATGCCGGCGTGCCGGTCGATCGCCCGATTGCGGGAATCGCCATGGGGCTCGTCAAGGAAGGGGATGCCGTCGCGGTGCTCAGCGACATTCTCGGTGACGAGGATCATCTCGGCGACATGGACTTCAAGGTCACCGGTGCGGCTGACGGGATCACCGCCTTGCAGATGGATATCAAGATCTCCGGTGTCACCAAGGCGATCATGCAGCAGGCCCTTGACCAGGCACGTGCCGGTCGCATTCACATTCTCGGCGAAATGGCCAAGGCCATCGCCGCGCCGCGCGGTGAACTTTCCAAGTACGCGCCGCGCATTACCACCATCCACGTCAAGTCTGACCAGGTGCGCACCGTCATCGGACCGGGCGGCAAGAACGTGCGCGCTATCATCGAAGCTACCGGTTGCGCCATCGACATCGAGGACGACGGCCGCATCAATATCGCTTCGCACGATGGTGAAGCCTGCCAGCGGGCCATCAAGATGATTCGCAACCTGACCCAGGAAGCCGAAGTCGGCAAACTCTACCGCGGTACGGTGCGACGGATCATGGAGTTCGGTGCTTTTGTCGAGATCTATCCCGGCACTGACGGTCTGGTGCACATCTCGGAGCTCGACAAGGAACGGGTCAAGGCGGTCACCGATATACTCAAGGAAGGGGACGAGGTGGTCGTCAAATGCATCGGCATCGACAAGCAGGGTAAAATCAAGCTCTCCCGCAAGGAAGCCCTCGACGTCGAACTGCCGGCTGGCTTTTAATCGCAAGAGGGACGGAACATTGATGATCAAAAGCCGCGGAACGGTCGATATCACGATCGTTCCGCGGCTTTTTCATTTATAAGCTGACCAACAGGGGAGGGCGGCGATGCTCCATGTTCGCGTGAACAAAGTGAGGGACACGGCCATTATTCCAAGGTATGCTACGGAACACGCTGCCGGCGTGGATCTGCATGCAGCCCTCGATTCTCCGTTGACCATTGTTCCCGGGGAACGGACCTTGATCCCGACCGGACTGGCCCTGGAGATCCCCTGGGGTTATGAGGGGCAGGTAAGGCCCCGCTCGGGGCTGGCCCTGCGGCAGGGGATTGCCCTGGTGAACTCGCCGGGGACGATCGATGCCGACTACCGCGGCGAGATCGGGGTCATCGTGATCAATCACGGCCAGGAGCCGGTCACCTTTGCCCCAGGGGACCGTATCGCCCAACTGGTCATCGCGCCGGTGACCCGCGTTGAATTCGAAGAGGTCGACGAACTTTCCACCACCAGGCGCGCTGCAGGCGGGTTCGGCCATACTGGAACAGGGACGGCATGATACTCTCGATCAACCAGGAAAACCCTCAGTTGCGCCTGATTCAGCAGGTTTGCGACCGGCTCAAGAAGGGTGGTGTGATTGCCTATCCGACCGATACCACCTATGGGCTCGGCTGTGATATCTTCAGTCGGCAGGGGATCCGTACCATCTATCAGATCAAGCAGCGCGACGCACGCAAGCCTTTTTCCTTTATTTGCGCCGATCTTTCCGATGCTGCTCGTTATGCCCATGTCAGCAATGTTGCCTTCAAGATCATGAAGCGGCACCTCCCCGGACCCTATACCTTTGTTCTCGAGGCCACCAGAATTGTCCCTGACAGCCTGGTCACCCGGCAGAAAACGGTGGGGATCCGCATTCCTGACGATCAGATCGCTCTTGCCATCGTCCAGGAACTCGGTCATCCGCTGGTTACGACCAGCGCCAATCTCTCCGGGGAAGAGCCGCTGCACGACCCTCATGAGATCGAGCAGCAGTTGGGTAAGCAGCTCGACCTGGTGATCGACGGCGGAATACGCCTCGGCGATCCATCGACGGTCATCAGTCTGATTGATGACCGGATCGAGGTGTTGCGCGAGGGGAGCGGCGACATTTCCTGGATCCATCAGCTATGAGACAGGTATCTTTTCTGGTGCTGCTGCCTCTGGTCCTGATCTGCCTTGGTTTGCCCGGGCATCTGTCTGCGGCTGAGAACGCCAAGAAATTAGGCAGTGTCGGCCTGCAGGTGGTGCCGACGGCAACCGGAGAGTTGGTCGTTCTGCAGGTTCCGCCAAACACGCCGGCGGCATCGTCCGGAATACGACCTGGCGACCTGGTTGTGCAGATCAACGATTTTCCGCTGACTGGCAGTGATTTCGCCGACGTAGTTTCGCACCATCTTTGGGGCGCCGAAGGGAGCCAGGTCGTCATTCATTATCTGCGTCCGGGTGAGTCGGGGCGCAAGTCGGCGACATTGCGCCGGGCTGCGACCGATCCAAAACTGACGGTCACGCCGGCAATACGGAATGGAAACGGGGCGGCAAAGCCGGGAGGAAAGAAGTGAGCAAGGAAATCTCGGTGGTATTTTACGGATATCGCCTGGTCAGTGACAAGTGGCAGCCGCCGGTACTTCCTCAAGAGCCGAAGGTTTTCGTTGCAGAAGTCTCAAAGAAATACAAAAAATACGGAATTTCAATAAGTTGCATTGATGAGCTAGAGAATGTACTTGAGGTGAGCGGGTATTCGGATCTGCTCAACACCGTACGTTTGAGGACCAACGACAGCATGTTGGGCAATCCCTGTCTGGGACATGTGATTGGCCAGAGTCAGAATTGCAATCTCCTCGAAGATATCCAGCGCGGGATTTCGCGGGTTGCATTTGCTCCCGAGACCATCGAACCGGACGGCTCAAGCAAAAAGGTATGCCATAATTGCGGCTGCGGCTGTTGAGGACATATTATAAATGCGGGGATTGTGAGGCGGGCGATGTTGAGCAAGGGCGGGTTTACGTTTGCGGCCCCTGCTTACATTCCCACACTCATGACCGATTTCGAAAAAGCGGTGCTGGCCCGCTATACGCCCTGCAACTTCACGAACGCCTCGGAAATCGCCCTGGCAATGGCCGTCGTCCATGTCGAACTGGTCCTGATCCACCCGTTTCGCGAGGGGAATGGTCGACTGGCTCGTCTGCTGGCAATTCTCATGGCCTTGCAGGCCGGTTTGCCGGTCCTCGAATTTGGATTGCTGGACGTGGAGCGGGAGCGTTACTTTGCGGCGGTGCGGGTCGGGATGGATCGGGACTATGAACCGATGCGGAAGCTGTTTGCCGAGATCATCGAGATGAGCGTTTCGAAGCCTTGACCACGGCCTGCGAAAGCTTTTGCCATTCCTCAGGAGTCAGGTGAATTCCTTCCACGGCGGAAGAGGTGGCCACACAATGCAGGATTGCGGCCCGGCGTTTGTCGGCATCCTGCAGATGAGGGTTGGTTTGGGCGAGCGTCTTGGACATGGTTGAATTTTACCAGATTCATTCGTGAGAATCATGTCTTATTATGTGCACTAGCGTGAGTTCGTCATTTCGCTGGCGAGAGTGTCGTTTCGGTCGCAGGGAGAAATCTTGGCCGTCGGTTTTTTAGGGGGAGCGGGATGCAACAGGGCGCGGATTCAATCGTGACCGTCTGAACTGGCTGTTGCGGGGCCGGGGAGGGCGGTTTTCTTTGTGCTCACATTGCGGTATGATCATGAAAATTTGCCACAGTTTCTCAGCGGGAACGAATCAGTTGAACAGTAACAATCAGGGAGTCAAGCCATGAAAAGTGAATATACCGTCATTATTGAACAGGACGAAGCTGGCTATTACGTTGCCGAAGTCCCCGAGTTGTACGGTTGCCATACTCAGGCAAAGTCACTTGACGAACTGATGGTGCGCGTACGTGAGGCGATCGAGGTTTGTCGTGAAGAAGGCGGCAAGCGGCCAAAGAAACATCTGGTTGGTGTGCAGAGAATTGCGGTATGACCAGGTTTCCCTCGCTCGAAGGGAAGGAGATAGTTTCTGTATTGGAAAGGTATGGCTTCGTCGTTGAACGGCAGCGCGGCAGTCATATTTTTCTGAAGCATCCTGATGGTCGCGCTACGGTTGTGCCGGTTCATGCGGGTGAGACTATCGGTCCAGGGTTGTTTGCCAAAATCTTGCGTGATGTGGAGTTGCATCGGGAAGATTTTCTGAAGGACAAGAAGGGAAAGCGGCAGAAGTAGCTAAGATGAAATGAATAAGCCGTCGCCATGCTCTCCAGCGTGTTCAACAGCGAGCGGGCCGTGCAGGTGAACATAACATCTAGCGGGTCGCGTCCCGCCTGACGCCTTACTTTTTGCCGGCTGCCAAAACCTCCGGGGTCCCGAAGCTCTCCGCCCGCCATAGCTAAAGCGACGGCGGGTTCCCTCCGCTCCGCAGACGTTTCGCGGCCGGCCAAAAACTCGGGAACTGCGTTCCCTCAAACAGTCCGGCTGTTTCGCAAAACGTCCACTCCGCTCCGGCGGGAGCACACGGGGTTGACTCTTTCGCGAATTCGCGCCGAGTGAAACCTTGCCCGCTAATGCCCAACCGTCCCCGTGCCGTCGAAGCCGGAGGCGGATGGATGAATGACGAAGAGGCGGACGAACTGTCTGAGGGGCTTTAGCCCCGAGTTTTCGTCCGGCCGGCATTCATCTGTCCGACGGAGGGAACCCGCCGTCGCGCTTTGCGCTATGGCGGGCAAGACGGTAGGGGACTACGCCGTTTGATCCAAAATTTGGGCGAGCAAATTTTGGTCGCCGTCGGGGGGCGAAACCCCCGGGTTTTTCTTGTTCGATTAAACCTCAGAATCCGGCGGGTCGCGGCCCGCCGTCCCCGCGACTGAGCTGTTTAAAGCGAGACCCCGCGATGATGGTTTTCGACGGAAATGAGCAAGGCGCCGTCGGGGCGGTGTTGTTTGACGTTTCCGTATAAAAGTATTAATATCCGCCGAAGCACGATAAGGGCACAGCCGGGGTAACCCGGTGTCGCAAAGCTACGGATCCCCCTTCGCCCGAATCAACGGGCTTCTGCGGACCGCCGGGTTGCCGAATGATGAACACTTCTATTTTGATCGTTGTTTAACGGGGAGGGTGTCGCGTTTGGCGCGATGCCCGTTTGTTTTTTTCAGGGGGTGGGATGTTGCAGGAGAGAGCAGGCACGTGGATTCATTTGTGACCGTCTGAACTGGCTGAGGTGGGCCGGGGAGGGCGGTTTTGTTGTTTTTGGGGGGAGAGGGCAGGGCTTTGGCGTTTCCGGTCGACAAGATCATCTCCGGCGGCCAGACCGGTGCCGATCGGGCGGCGCTCGATGTGGCGCTGCAATTGGGCATTCCGGCGGGCGGCTGGTGCCCGGCCGGGCGCCGGGCCGAGGACGGCGTCATCCCCGCACGCTATCCGCTCACCGAAACCAAATCGCCGATCCATTCGGTCCGCACCCGGCGCAACGTCCGCGAGGCCGACGGCACGCTGATCTTCAACACCGGTGTGCTGGACGGCGGCACCCTGCTCACCGTCAACTATGCCAACCAGCGCGGCAAACCGTGCCTGCTGGTACAACTCGACGATCCGGGGCATCCCGACGTCGCGGTAGTTCGCGCCTGGATTGCGGCGCAGCGCATCCGCGTTCTCAATGTGGCCGGGCCGCGGGAGAGTAAGCGGGCGGGGATTTATGGGGGGACGAGGGGGTTTTTGTTCTTGCTATAGTTCTCATTTTAGCTACAATCGTAGCGCAATTGAGAACTATATTTTATGAGGCAAGATGACCGGTTCCCGATTAGTCGAACTTCTGTTCAGCGGCTACCGCCGGCAGATTCTGGCGCTGCTGCTGCTGCGCCCAAATGAGCGCTATTACGTCCGCGAAATCGCGCGGTTGACCGGAATTGTCCCCGGCTCGCTGCACCGGGAGCTGAAGCAATTGGCGGAAGCTGGCCTGCTCCTGCGCGAGGAATCCGGCAACCAGGTGTGCTACTTCGCCAACCGGGAGTGCCCGATCTTCGAGGAGTTGGCGTCGATCTTCCGCAAGACCAGCGGGTTGGCCGACGTGCTGCGAGAGGCGCTGCTGCCGCTCGATGGCAAGGTCGAACTGGCCTTCGTCTTCGGTTCAGTGGCGCAGGGGCGGGAGCACAGCGGCAGCGATATCGATCTGCTGGTGCTGGGGCCGGTGGATTTCGTTGCCCTGGCCGGGGCTCTGGTCGATACGCATGCGCGTTTGGGGCGTGAGGTGAACCCGGTGGTAATGAGCCGGGAGGAGTTTGTGCAAAAATTTCATGCGGGCGACCGCTTTGTCCGCCGGATTGCCGGCGAAGCTAAAATTTTTGTAAAGGGAGGGGTGCATGACTTTGGAAAACTTGTTGAAGATCGGGCAGCTCAAGGTCCACAGCACGGACCGGACGGAGGTCGGGCAGCTTCTTGAGGCGGCTCGCCGCAACTTGGCCGATGCCGGGGTGGAAGCTGTCAGCCTGGAAACCCGTTTCCATGTAGCGTACAAGGCGATCATGCAGGTGGCGCTGGTGGCTTTGCTGGCCAATGGCTATCGGGCCGACAGTCGGGGGCACCATCAGCTCATGATCCAGTCTCTGCCGCTGACGATTGGCCTGTCAAAGGAACGGATGGTGGTGCTGGATGCCATGCGCCGCAAGCGCAACGCCGCTGACTATCTGGGTAGCTATGTCGATCACGGTTCAGTTGAGGTCTGTGTGGTGCAGGCGCAGGAGTTGCTGGCTGATGTCGAGCGGTGGTTAAGAGAGAACCGGCCGGAATTGATGTGACCGTGTGAGCCGGTGCGGGAGAGCCTGGCGGGCGGTTTTGCTGCGGGATTTCAAGCTGAGTTACGGAATCGAAAAGATAGCCATGTTGATTTGGCATATAATGGGGACGGTTCTCAAATAGCACAATATTGTCGGAAAGTTACGGATGATTTTGCCATGAGGTGCCCATGATCACTGACGCCGAACTCGACAAGGGGCTGACCACGATGAAGGTCATCTGGGGCACCATGCTCTTCTCCCTCGCTGTTTACGTCGTCATCGCCACGCAATTCGGCGACAGCATCGGGTTTGTGCCGGAGGGGAACCCGAAGGTGCTCGACATCGTCCGGACTGTCTTCTACCTGCTCGCCCTGGTCATTCTGGTTGTGATCCGGTTCGTGCGGAGAGCGGTCCTCGCCGGGAAGGGGATGGCATTGGGCGGTCAGCCTTCGGCGCTGAGCCATCCGGTTCTGCAAAAGTACCTCTCCGCGATGATGATTGCCCTGGCTCTCTCGGAAAGTATCGGCATCTTTGGCTTCGTTCTCTTCCTGGCCGGGAAGAAAGCTCTCGATCTCTATCTGCTGGTCGCCCTCTCAGCTGCCGCTATGATTATCTACCGCCCGAAAAAGAATGAACTGCTTGCTCTGATGCAGGAGGAGCAGATGCGGGCGGCGATGGGGGGCGGGGGCTAATTCGCCGCCCCCCTCGCTTTTCTTGACGGGCAGCTGATCAGTAACTATCCTTTGTGACATGCAATCGGCCGCTTCGGCCAGTCTTGATATCATCGGAGGGGAAAATGAACGTTGACCTAGGTCCACGACCGCCTGCTGCCGGCACTGCCTGGTAGGGCGGTTTTTTTCTGTGCACCATGAACTGTGATGCCATTGACGATCGAGGGGATGTCATGTATTGTAATAACAAATAT
Organism: Desulfuromonadales bacterium; assembly: GCA_023701265.1. Classification (GTDB taxonomy): domain Bacteria; phylum Desulfobacterota; class Desulfuromonadia; order Desulfuromonadales; family BM103; genus VAUL01. Next base: position 48,235 of record JAMPXI010000004.1, read on the forward strand.
GTACATACAACTTGGTGATGTATGCGATTCGAGTGGGATGTACACAAGGATCGCATCAACCGGCGCAAGCACAAGGTTAGCTTCGCCACCGCCGTATTGGTTTTCGACGATCCCGCCCATCTCAGTGTGCAGGATCGGAGTGTTGATGGAGAGGTGCGCTGGCAGACACTCGGTTGCGCCGGTGGCGTTGTGATCCTCCTGGTGGCGCACACCTGGCGCGAAGCTGACGGTGATGAGGTGGTCAGGATCATCTCGGCGCGCAAGGCCACTGCGCAGGAACGGAGACGCTATGAAAAAGCCTCTGACTGAAGAGCAGGTCAAAGAGTTGAACGCCCTTCGGGACGTGCCTGACGAGGCAATCGACACCACCGATATCCCATCGCTTGCCGACTGGGACGATGCCGTGGTGGGCAAGTTCTATCGGCCGGTCAAGCAGGCGGTTACCATCCGGCTCGACGCCGATGTGCTGGCCTGGCTCAGGCGGGAAGGGAAGGGGTACCAGACGCGGGTCAACGCGATCCTGCGCCAGGCGATGAAAAAGTCGCGGAAACCTGCGGCCTGATTCAGACGATCCCGTGGTCAATTCCGGGGACGGTTCTCGGGGAAGGTGTAGTCCTTACTGTACCTGCTTGCCCCGCCAACCCCAGCCTGTTATAATCTCGTTATAACAATCCCGAGAGGTCTGCAATGCGCCGAAAAATCTGCACCATCGGCAACAGCCAGGGGGTTTCCCTCCCCGAAGCTGTCCTCGAAAAGTTGCATCTGGCAGTCGGTTCCGACGTCGAGGTGTCGCTCGACGAAGAGCACGGCCGCATCGTCATCGAGCCGGCCAGACCTGCGACGGCATATCCGGAAGGGGTTGACGCCGAGTTCGTCACCCAGGTCAACGAGTTCATCGTCCAGTACCGCCCGGCCTTGAAAAAGCTGGCGGAGTGATGACATCACTCACCCCGGCCCAGATCCTCTTCCTGCACTACCGCCTGATTGCCACGACCGGCGGCGGCCACGGCATCCGCGATCTTGGCGCGCTGCAGGCGGCGGCCGCACGTCCGCAGGCGACCTTCGACGGGGTAGAACTCTATCCCGACCTGTTCGCCAAGGCGGCGGCCCTGTTTGAATCTTTGATTCGCAACCACCCATTCATCGATGGCAACAAACGGACCGCCGTCGCCGCGGCGGCCCTGTTGCTGCTGCGCAACGACTACCGGCTGACCTCTGGCCAGGAGGAGCTGTACGCCTTCACCATGCGCATGGCCACTGGCGAGGCAGGGCAGGAGGAGGCGCGGCAATGGTTTTCGGGTCATGCGACGCCGAAATGACGCGCAGGCGGAGACGGAAATGTTACGGATAATTTCACATGAGGCGCCAGTGATCAACCGAGCCGCAGTCCTAAGGGGCACGGTTCGACACCGTCGGTGGCCCGATCGAGGATGACGATCTGTGAGGAACAGTGATTTTGAAGTCAGAAAATGTCGGGCGCGAAATTCCCTCCAGGAAGGGTTTTGGGGAATTGCCCCAGGGGGATGGCAGGGCTGGAATGCTGGGGGAGAATTTATTCGCATCGCATATAGCAATCTTATGTCAACATAGAGTCGCATAATATATA
>JAMPXI010000089.1 GCA_023701265.1 Desulfuromonadales bacterium
CAGCTGTCCGGAGAGGATGTGCCGGCAAAGGGTACGCGAATCCTGCGGGTGGCCGCCGCGGAGCAAACCTTCCGCTTTGTCAATGTGAAGTCGCGGCCGGTACCCTCGCTGCTCCGGAATTTTTCGGCGCCGGTGCGGATCGGCTATGCGTATTCCGCGGACGAGCTCGCCTTCCTCTTCGCCCATGACAGCGATCCGTTCAACCGTTGGGAGGCAGGACAGAGGCTGGCCACCCAGGTGTTGCTGACCATGATTGCCGACCTGCAGGCAGATCTTGCGCCGGTGGTGCCGAAAGCCTTTGCCGTGGCTTTCCGCACGGCGTTGGTCGATGCGACGGCAGATCCGGCCCTGCTGGCACTGGCCCTGACCCTGCCGGGCGAGGTGGAGTTGGCCGAGGCGATGGCGGTGGCCGACCCCGGCGCCGTGCATGCCGCCCGCCAGCAGTTGCGTCGCACACTGGCCGTGAGCCTGGCAGGAGAGTTCCGCTCGGTCATGGCTGCCGTGGATGATGCCTGTGCCTATCAGCTGACGCCTTCCGCCATAGGCCGGCGGAGTCTGAAAAACCTCTGTCTCGCCTATCTTTCCCTGGTGGAAACCCCGGAGATTGCCGCGGGCTGCATGGCGCGGTTCACCGGTGCCGACAACATGACCGACCGGTTGGCGGCGCTGACCTGCCTGGCCCATGGCGAATTGCCACAACGCGAAACGGCTCTGGCCGAGTTCTATCGGCGCTACCAAAATGATCCGCTGGTGGTCGATAAATGGTTTGCCGTGCAGGCGGCCAGTCCTCGTGCTGATACACTGGCTCAGGTAAAGATGCTGATGGCGCACCCGGCTTTTACCATGAAGAATCCCAATCGGGTACGGTCGCTGATCGGCGTCTTTGCCCATGGCAACCCTGCCCGGTTCCATGATCCCTCCGGTGCTGGCTATCGGTTCCTGGCCGACCGGGTCATCGAGCTCGATCCGCTCAACCCGCAGGTGGCGGCGCGCATGGTCGCGGCACTGAGCCGTTGGCGGCGCTTTGATGAAAATCGGCAGGTTCTGATGAAGGTTGAATTGGAGCGTGTCCGGACGCAGCCGGGGCTGTCGCGGGATGTGGGGGAGATTGTCGGGAAGAGCCTTTTAGATTCTTGACCCCCTGACCCACTGCGTGGGCCATCCTCCCTGCTGCGCAAGGGGGACAAGCCTCCCCTGCGTAGTAGGGGCGGTGGCCGCAGGCCGGAGGGGTCGGATTGGCAACCATGGACAACTCAATAACTGACATACTCATCATTGGCTGTGGTGATATCGGCGTGCGCGTGGCCCGTCTGGAGCAGGCACAGGGGGGCGCCGTTGCCGGCCTGGCGCGCAGCGAAGCTGGGGCTGAGCGCTTGCGCGGTTTAGGAATCGAGCCGGTCACGGGTGATCTCGACGAGCCGGAATCGCTCTCCGGGTTGCCGACTGCCGGCAAGCTGATTTTCTTTTTCGCCCCGCCCCCGGGTGGCGGTCCGTGGGATACTCGGATGCGAAATTTCTGTGCCGCAGTGGGTAGCGATCAGGCACCGGCCAAAGTGATCTACATCAGTACCAGCGGGGTGTATGGCGACTGTGGCGGTGCCTGGGTGACCGAGGAGACACCGGTCAACGCCCAGACCAGCCGTGCCAAGCGTCGCCTCGACGCCGAATCGGTGCTGCAGGAGTGGGGAGCGCGCCTGGGTGTGTCGGTGGTCATTCTGCGTGTCACCGGGATCTACGGGCCGGGGCGGTTGCCGCTGGCCAGGCTTCAGCAGGGGCATCCGGTGCTCGACGAAGCCGAATCACCACCGACCAACCGGATCCATGCCGACGATCTTGCCGCGGTTTGCGTGGCGGCCGCTCAACGGGCTGAAAATGGTGAAATCTTCAACGTCAGCGACGGCCAGCCGGGAACCATGACCCAGTATTTCAGTGTCGCCGCCGATCTGCTCGGCCTGCCACGGCCGCCGCAAGTGTCGATGGAGGAAGCCCGTCGGGTCATGACGCCGATGATGCTTTCCTACCTGACCGAGACCCGGCGCATGGACAACCGCCGGATGATGGAAAAGCTCGGCGTGACGCTGCTCTATCCGAACTTGCAAAGTGGGTTGAAAAACGTGATCAGCCAGATCGACCAGCCGAACATGGGGTATCTGGGGAGTGTCGGACACGGCTAAAAATCATTGACGCAGAGTTGCGGAAAAGAACCGTTGAATTTCTCCGCGCCGTCGCGTCTCTAGCGAGCGCAGCGGCCGGGCGTCAAGAACATGGGAGGAAACATGACACGTATAGCCATCATCGGTGCCGGCATCTCCGGTCTGGCCACCGCCCACGCCATCGAGCGTCTTGCCGCGGAGCGCAGTCTGAACGTCTCGGTTACGGTGCTGGAGAGGGAAGCGCGCACCGGCGGCAAGATCTGGAGCATCAGGGAAGAGGGCTACCTGTGCGAATGGGGGCCGAACGGCTTCCTCGACAGCAAGCCGATGACGCTGGAGTTGTGCGAGCGGCTCGGGATCAGTGACCAATTGGCCCGTTCCAACGACAACGCCCGCAAACGTTTCATCTATTCGCAGGGCGAACTGCACCGCCTCCCTGAAAACGGCCCGATGTTTCTCCAGTCGAACCTGATCAGCTGGCGCGGCAAGCTGCGCCTGGCCGGGGAGTTGTTTGTGCCGCCGCGCCGTGACGACGTCGATGAAACGCTGGCCGAGTTCGCCCGCCGGCGGCTTGGCCCGGAGGCGCTCGACAAGCTGATCGGCCCGATGGTCTCCGGGATCTTTGCCGGCGACCCGGAAACCATGAGCCTGCAGAGCTGCTTCCCGCGCATCCGCGAACTGGAGCGGGAGTACGGCGGCTTGTTGCGGGCGATGCTCAAGCTGGCCAAGAAGAAAAAAGCCGAACGCAAGGCTGGCAAGGAGGTGTCCAGTGCCGCCGGGCCGGGCGGGGTGCTGACCTCTTTTGTCGATGGCATTCAGTCGTTGACCAATGCCACCTCTGCGCGGTTGGCCGGCAAGGTGCGCACCGACGCAGCCGTCGTCGCCCTGCGGCCGCACGCTGGCGGCTGGGAGCTGGAATTGGCCACCGGCGAAAAACTCGATGTCGAACTGGTGGTCTCGGCGGCCCCGGCCCATGCCCTTGGCGAGTTACTGCAGCCACTCGATCAGGAACTTGCCGGTTTGGTCAGTGATATCCCCTACGCAACGATGAATGTTATCTGCTGCGGATACGCGCGCGAGCGCATCGCCCGCGATCTTGACGGCTTCGGTTATCTGATCCCGCGCAAGGAAGGGCGGAGTATTCTCGGCACCCTCTGGGATTCGAGCATTTTCCCGCAACGGGCCCCGGAAGGACATGTGCTGCTGCGTTCGATGATGGGCGGGGCGACCAACCCCGCGGCGATTGACTTGACCGATGCCGAGGTGTTGGCACGCACCCAATCCGACCTGCGTGACATCATGGGGATTACCGCCAAGCCGGATTTCGTGCGGATCTTCCGCCATCCCCAGGCAATTCCCCAGTATCTGTCGGGCCACGCCCGGCGCCTTGCGGCTATTGACGATCGGCTGCAGGCGCATGCGGGGTTGTTTGTCACCGGCAACGCCTTTTTTGGCGTCGGCCTGAACGACTGTGTGCATGCTGCCAACCGTGCGGCGGAACAGGTTGCCAAGCGGTTATCGGTCGGTAGCTGAGTTGAGCCATGGCGACTGCCGCGGTAATGACGCTCTCCGCCCGGTTGGCAACGGACCTCGTCATGGCCATGCTGGGTCAGGGGCAGTTCACCCCTGGTCGTCCGGAAGGCAAGCCGGCATTGGGGGTGCTCTACGACGGCTTGTCTCGGCAACTCCGTGAGCAGGCGCAGATCATCCTGTTGACCGGCCGGCCAACCGTGCCCCAGGATTTTTTCGGCTGGGGCTTTGGCCCCGCCCGAAAGGAGTTTGCGGAACTGCTCCCATCAGCGGCTCCGCCTTCCCTGCTGCAGCATTTCGCCGGTTCCTGGCGTGACCGGCGGCTCTTGCTGCTCTCCCTGAGGCATGGGCTGGCGCGGCAGGAGTTCGATCAGCTTTTTCACCTGTTGACGGTCGTCGGCGACAAGGGTCCGGTGCTGCGCAAGCGTTGGCTCGAGGAGCAGATGCGCGGCAACCTGCCGCATGCAACCCTGCTGTTTGCCGATGATTTGCGCGATCTCGGCGCTGACGTGTCCTGGCCGGTTCAGGTCGCGCTTGGCTGGCTGCAGCGGGATCTCAACATGCTTTCCCGGCTGGATGGTTTACCGGCTGCCGCCCAGGCGGCCCGGCGCCAGGGCTTGTTCGATGCCGTTCTGGGAATGGTTTCCGGGATCGGCGAGCAATGCGAACTGCTGGCGAATCTCGACAGGATCATTGAAGATCTCCACAATTACGACCGCGACGAATTCGCCTGCCTGTTGCTTGCCAGGTTTGACCCCCGGATTCTGGCGGAAGTCTGCCTTGGGTTGTGCGGATTGATTGAGCGTCTGCAGCAGCGGATCGAGCAGGTGAGCGATGCCGTGGCGCGCGAGCGCATCGAGCCGGTCCGCTGGATCACCCGGCGCGTGGCCGAGCTGCTGGTCGAGGACGGCCACGCCACCCCCGCCCATTATCATGCCTTGGTCTTGCAGAAGGTCTTGCTTTACGAGGAGATCCCCGGCGACATCCGTGCCCGGGTAGCGGCGCTTCAGGTGTTGACCAGCTTCCTTGCCAACCCGCAGCGCTACTTTGCTGAGATCGAGGGGAGCCACAGCCCCGAGGTGCTGGAAAAACGCCTTTGGCGGTTGTTGGAAATGCTTCCGAACATGCTGCGTGCCTACCGTTTCGACGCCGCCCGCGAGGTGGTCGCCTTTGCCCAACGGTTCGGCCCGACCTTCGACTTATCCAGGAATGCCGAATTGCTGACCCAGGTTCGCGAAACGGCGGCCGAGGTGCTGGCCACCGGCGAGACGGTGCAGCAGTCCGAGCTGATGAAGGCTCTGCCGCAAATGGGGCGGACGGGGCTGCACCTGTTGATCGATCTGGCCGATCATTCGCAGCGTTCGGTGCGACGGGTGGCCCTTGACGGGCTCTGTGCCGCCGGCCCTGCCGTGGTGCCGGTTCTGTTCGAGGCGCTGGAGAGTAAATCCGGTTGGCACTACTTGCGCAATATGTTGGTCATCCTCGGCAAGGTCGGGGCGGTTGGACCGAAGGTGGAGAGCTTTTATCGACGGGCGCTTGAGCACCCCGAAGCCGGGATTCGTAAGGAAGCTTTGCCGGGTGCGGCACGCTTGCTCAGGGAGAATGCTGCCGATCTGGTTGCGGAGCGGCTGGCCGATCCTGATCCGGAAGTCCGGCGGCGTGCAGTCACCTGCCTTGGCATGACCGGGATCACTGCCCCGCAGGTCTATGATCGTTTGGCAGAGTTCCTTTCGCCAAAGGGTGCTGACGACATGGCGTTGGCGGTTGTCGCCACGGTCAATCGTCTGCGTCCCGGTGAGCGGGCGGGAACTCGTGTCGAGGCGGCGTTGATCGAACTGGTCGGTGGCGGCTGGTTCGGCCTTGGCAAGGGCGCCGCGGATCGTACCCTGCGGATGGAAGCAATCAGGGCTCTTGGTCAGTTCCCTTCCCCCCGGGCACGCAAGGTGTTGGACCGTCTGCTGAAGGACAACGACGGCGGCGTAGCGCGCGCTGCCCAGGAGGCTCTGGTCAGCGGTCCCTGACACCTCGTGAACAGGCGAGAGGCGATTGAAAACGGCAAGGGGGGCGGAAATCCGCCCCCCTTGTGATTGTTGCAGATGCAGCTTTCTGGTTCTGTCAGTTGACGGGAGGTGCACTCTTCGGTCTGGCGTTGACAGCTTCGCGAATGCCAACGGGTTCGGCCCCAACCGTCGCGGCGTTGAACGTATCGCCGGCAGCCGGCTTGTCAGTACCGCTGTCCAGCGTGGTCGCCTCGGCAACTTCCACGGGCGCGGCCACATCTTCGACTTCGCTGCTGGCAGTGGCCTCATCCTGGAGCTGAGAGGAAGGCGTTTCCTCTTCATCGAGCAGGCTGATCCGCTTGGCTCCGATGAAGCGCTTGCGGTAGTAGGGATGATCGATGCTGGTGACCACCACCCGGCGGCTGCGCGATGAGGCGTGGATCATTTTCCCTTCACCGAGATAAATGCCGACATGAGAGGGGAATCTGGCGTAGGTCCGGAAGAAGATCAGATCGCCCTTCTGCAGCTGGTCACGCTCGATCTCCTCACCGAACCGGAACTGTTCACGAGCGCTGCGCGGCAGCTGAACGTCCATTTCGCGGAAGACCTGCTGGACAAAGGCCGAACAGTCAATCCCTCTGCGACTGTTGCCGCCAAAGCGATAGGGGATCGAAAGGTAGTTGAAGGCGACTTTTTCAAGCGTGCTGTCACTTGACGAGGCCATTTCAACCACCTCGTCATCGCTGGCATCGCCGGGCAGCAGGATGGGGTTGCGCTCTTCGTAAGGATCGCTCAGCGCCAAGCGCTGGCCGATTTTCAGCTTGGTGGTGCGCAGGCCGTTGAGTCGCTTCAGTTCACTGACCTTCATGTGGTGACGGCGGGCGATGGCCGCGAGGGTTTCCCCCTTTTTAACCACATGCTGTTCGACGGAGGCCCGTTTGCGCTGCGGCTCCGGGGCCTCGGCGCGCGCGATCGACTCCGGGTCGGTCTGGCTGCTAAGCGCCAGCTTCTGGCCGATCTTGAGGCGGTTGCCATTCAGGTTGTTGACCTGCTTGAGCTGTTCGACGGTAATCCCGTGGCGACGGGCGATGGTGTAAAGGGAATCCCCTTTTTTGACGACGTGCACCGACTTGCTGTCAGGGTGGGCGACAGCCTTGTCCTTGCGGGCGGCAGCCTTGGTAACACGCGGCAGCGGTGGTGCAGCGGCCTTGTTCAGCGCCAATTTCTGGCCGAGTTTGAGGCGGTTGCTGCTCAGGCCATTGAGGCGCTTGAGCTCATTGACGGTCAGGCCGTGACGACGGGAAATTTCGTAAAGGGAGTCTCCCTGCTTCACCACATGCACCAGCGGCGCCGACGACGTTGCCTTGGCTTCGGCGATCGTCGCGGTGAAGGGCAGAAGCAGCAGTCCTGCCAGGAGAATGGTTGTAATTCGGATCATTGAGACTCGTCGAAGCCGGGTTTTCTAATAAAAAGTGCGTGTGGGGCGGGACTATAACGGAAAAAGATGAAAAAGGCAAGCAAAACCCGTCGTTTTGCGTGTAAGTGTCTGTTTTTGAAGCGAAATATGCTCCATTGCCGGTTAGCCGGCAACGATTAATCACGGGAGGATATAAAGCAGGGCGCTTCCCTGGTCGGGTTGTACTTCACCCCGGCTCTGTTCCACATGCTTTCAGCCTTATTTGCGGCGGAACACGTCGGTCTTCAGGCTGGAGACCCGATCGAGGAAGAGCAGGCCATCGAGGTGGTCGAGCTCGTGCTGGATGGCCACCGCTTCGAAGCCACTGCTTTCGATGGCCCGCAATCGGCCCTGACGGTCGGTGAACTCGACGACGATATGCTCGGCACGGGTGACGTTGCCGGTGTACTCCGGGACGCTCATGCACCCTTCGCGGAAGGTTCGGCTGCCGCTGCGTTCGATAATCCGTGGGTTGACCATCTCCAGCAGGCCGTGGTTGTGCTGCTGCTGGCCAAGCTTGCTGGGTGAGACGTCGACGACCACCACCCGTCGCAAGTCGCCGATCTGCGGGGCCGCCACGCCGACCGAATGCCCGGCGGCCTGCATGGTGTCGACCAGGTCCTGGATGAGTTCGCCAACGGTCGCATCCGCAGCCAGTACACAGATGGCGACCTGTTTCAGGAGCGGGTCGGGATAGATGAGGATCGAACGAACCGCCATCTCTGCTTACAGTTCCACCTGGGGGATAGTGCGCACGCTGATGTCGACCTGCAACTGTTCGCGCAGCGGCGCCATCCAGCCGTCAACATCCTGTTCGCTGATCGCGTCGGGAAGGATCGCCTCGATGATCATGACGTAGACCGGGCGCTGCTCCGTGCCGACCAGCTTGGTATTGAGATCGGTAATGTTGATTCTCTTTTCGCCGAGCACCTTGGCTACGTGATAGACGATCCCGGGCTTGTCGGCGCCGTAGACCGAGATCATGCAGATCTCCCCGGTCAGGTCAGGATGGAGTTCCCCGCCCGGCTTGAGGACGCGCAGGGCGACGGTCAGGTCGGCCTCCTCGAGCGGCTGAAAGGCGTTGCCGAAGCTGTCGCGGCTGGTGAAGGTCGGGTGGGCGATGATCAGGATCATGGCAAACTGTCCGCCGAGGATCGAGCAGCTGGAATCGGCGATGTTGCATCCCAGGTTGAAGAGAATCTCTGAGACCTGGGCAACGATGCCGGGGCGGTCGCGGCCGACGATGGTCAGGGCGAAGTGCTGCATGGCGGGCCTCCCTCTTTGACAGACAGTTGAAATACCCCTATCTTTCTATCATGAATTGTCAGGCCGTCTCCACTCCTGTTTGGTTCGTGGCACGGGGTCCGCGACTCGCGGTTGATGCCTCTTCCCCGGACCCCGGATCTCGAACCGTGAACCGATGATTTTGACTCCCCACGACATCCGCATCGACTTTTTCCGTGCCTCCGGCCCAGGCGGGCAGCACCGCAACAAGAGTGAGACCGCGGTACGCCTGACCCATCTGCCGACCGGGATCGTGGTGACCGCCACCGAATCGCGCTCGCGCCACCTCAACTTGAAGCATGCCTTCGCGCGGCTGGAGGCAAAGCTCACCGCCCGCAACCGTCCCGTCATCCCCCGTGTCCCCACCCGCCCCGGCAAGGGCGCCGTCGAGCGGCGCCTGGAGCAGAAGCGGCGGCTCTCCGAGCGCAAGCAGAATCGCGGCCATTTCGACGAATGAGCAATTCACCCTTTGAAGTCGGTCCGTTCGAGCGAAGCGGGAAGTCATTTCTTGCTGAATATCCGGAGTTCTCCCCGTGGCTGCAACAACCGGCTAATGGTGCAACAGTGCATCCACGAGCATTGTCAGCAGCACCAGTCCCAGATAGAGGTAGAGGAGACGTCGCAGCTGTCGGGCGGTAGTGACGGCGAACAGGCTGCGGTACCAGAACCAGCTTGATGTGATGACCAGCGCCAGGGCGAGACCAACCACCACCCCCTGCAGCAGGGGCTGGGCGGGGAGGGAGAGTGCCGGCAGCAGCAGAGTGGCCAACGCCAGGCCGAGCAGCCAGCGGTGACTGACGGCCAATAACCGCCGGTCACTCAGTTCGGGGAGTACGCGAAAGCCGGCGGCGCGCAGCTCCATACGATCGGGCAGCGCCAATAGCCAGTAGTGCGGCACCTGCCAGAGGAGCATGAAGAGGGCCAGGGCCAGCGGCTGCGGGGCAGGGAGCGGGCCGCCGGCCGCCAGCCACCCCATCAGCGGCGGGACAGCTCCGCACGGCGTGCCGGCCAGCACCGCCAGGGAACTCACCCGTTTGAGCGGTGTGTAGACCAGCAGATACCAGGCTAGAGCCGCCAAGCCGAGCATTGCCGGTCCCGGCCCGGAGCCCGTGGCCAGAACGGCCAGCCCGCCGCTGCCGAGAAGCGCGCCGACGGCAGCGCCGGCGCGGGGTGACAGCGCACCGCTGGCCAGAGGGCGTTGGCAGGTCCTCCGCATCAGGGCATCGCTTGCCCGCTCCAACACCTGGTTGAGCACCGAACTGGCGGCCGCCAGCAGGAACACCCCCCATCCCAGCGCCCAGAGACTCAAGCCGGAGAGCGGTGCGCCCCAGGCCAGAGCGCCGGCCAGGGCGGTCACCGCCACCGTCAGCGCCAGCGGCAGGCGCAGCAGGCGAGTCATGGCAGTCAGGTGGTTCATCGGCAATGCCCGGCTCAGCATGTTATTTCAGGGTCTCCAGCCAGGCAATCAAGGCCTGCAGGTCGGCATCGCTCAGTTGGCCGTACGGGGGCATGGCCGGCGGGTAATCCTCGACGATCTCGGCTGTCGGCTCGCGGATCGCGCGGATCAGGTAGGCCTCGTCGGCCGTGACCGTCACTTCGCGGCCGGCGCGCACAACCTCTCGCGACTGGCTGAACAGTCCCTTGAAAGTTGGGCCGACCCGACGACTGCCGTCGGTGCTGTGACAGCCGAGACATCCCTGCTGCTGGGCCAGTTCCGCGCCGCGTGCCACCGGATCGGCGGCTGTTCCGGCGGCGGCATTCAACCAGGCCTGAAACTCCGCGGCCGGCAGTGCCTCGACGGTGGTAACCATGGCCGAGTGACCCACCCCGCAGTATTCGGCGCAGAACAGATCGTAGCTCCCCGGTTTTTCGGCCGTGAACCAGACCCAGTTGGTCATCCCCGGCACCGTGTCGCGCTTCACCCGGAAGGCCGGGACGTAGAAGCTGTGCAGGACGTCCTCGGCGACCAGTTCGATTTTGACCGGCTGGCCGACCGGGACGTAGAGCTTGTCGGCGCTCTTGCCGTTGTCGTAGGTGAACAGCCAGGACCACATCCGCGCCGAAGCCTTGATGTGCATGGCATCGTCGGGGATGCGCCGCAGGGAGAGGTAGCCCTCCCAACCGTACCAGAACATCAGCATGACCAGCAGCGTCGGGATCACGGTCCAGGTGATCTCGAGCCAGAGATTGTGATCCTTCTGGCTGAGCGGCACCGGTTGGCGCTTGCGGTTGTAACGCCACACGAACCAGACCATCGCAATGGCAATCCCGGCCAGCATGATGCTGCTGATCCCGAAGATCACGTAGAAGGCGGTATCGACAGCCTGAGTGGTGGTTTGCAGCGGCTGCATCAAACTAACTCCGGTAAAGGACGTCGAAAAAGGTCAGGCCTATAAATATCGCCAGGATTGCCAGAGTCGCCAGCAGGGCCAGTTTGAACAGGCGCTGCTCATCCTTCATGTGCATGAAAAAGGCGATCACCAGTCCCGCCTTGGCCGTGGCGATCCCCAGGGCGATCCAGACGTTGAGCGCGCCGAAATGAACCTGCGCCACCGCGATGGTGATCGCGGTCAGCACCAGCAGGGCCAGCCAGACGATGATAAAGGTCCGGTATGGGACGATGTGGGTATGTTGTTCGGTCATGGGGAAGGCCTTTTTATCGGTCCAATAAGTCATATGAGACCTATAGGACCTATCCGTTTGCTCAATGCAATATCAAATAATAAAGCGGAAAAATGAAGATCCAGATCAGGTCGACCAGGTGCCAGTAGAGGCCGGCGTTC
>JAMPXI010000090.1 GCA_023701265.1 Desulfuromonadales bacterium
CGGTGGGCGGCATAGAGCAGGATCGAGTCGGCGGTCTCCGGACCGATTCCGGGCAAAGTGAGCAGCCGGAGGCGCGTTGTTTCAAGGGGTCCGGCGCAGAGTTGAGCGACGCTGCCACCGTAATCGCCGACCAGGACTTTAGTGATGTGCCGGAGGCGGCCGGCTTTCTGGCGGAAGAAACCGGCCGGGCGGATCAGCGCTTCCAGATCGGCGAGGGGCAGCGAGCAGATTGCGGCCGGGGCGAGGACGTCTGCGTTCCTGAGATTGGCGATGGCGCGTTCGACGTTGGTCCAGGCCGTGTTCTGGGTGAGGATGGCGCCGACGATCACCTCGAAGGGGGTCTCGGCCGGCCACCACTGCTGTCGGCCAAAACGAGCCTCCAGCTGCCGGAAAACGGAGTGGAAATCGAATCCCGCTTCAGTCATATCAGCAGGCCGGCAAGATGGTCTGCAGCGACTTCGGCGCCGTTGGCTGCCAGAGCCTCCGCCGGCTGCGGCAGCACGAGCAATCGCTCCAGAGCCTCCTTGAAATCGCCGCGCCGGAGCTGCTCGTTGCCGATGGCTACGGCCCGGCCGTAACGCTGCAGGCCGGCGACGAGCAGCGCCTGCTCGCGGAAGTTGCCGCGCGAGGTGTAGATGACCGGGGTCTGATGCGCCAAGCATTCGGCGACGATGCCGTAACCGGGCTTGGTGATGACGGCATCGGCCGCGTTGACCAGGTCGGGGTAAGCAATGCCGCTCGGCAGTGGCCGCAGCTGCGGATGGCCGTCGGCCAGGGCTGGCTCGGCCAGGAACACCCAGTCGGGCAGTTGCGCCAGGTCATGGAGGGGGGCGGTCTGCAGGCCGAAGCCGCCGAAGGAAAGCAGGGCGAGTCGCTGCTCATCGGTCAGCCCCAGGCAACTTTTCAATGTCGCTGCCGGGATTGTGCTGTGCCGGGCGACCATCGGCAGGTCGATCACCTTGTCCACCGGCATCGGCCCATGAAACGGCAGGCGCAGTGCCAGGCTGGCCTGCCGGTAGCAAGCGCGCTGCCAGTCGATGATCGCGGCAAGTTCGGGGTACGTGTCGAGATACTCTGCGTAGATCCAGTCCCAGGTGAAGTTGCTGAGAATGACGGCCGGGATGCCGGCGATCGCAGCGGCGGCGCAGGGAAGGGCGGCAACGTCGGTGATCACCAGGGCCACGCCGTCGCGCAGCAGCCCGTCAGCCTCAGCGGCAATCAGCCCGGGGGCCTGGGACTGAAGCTGTCGACAGGCCTCGATCGTCGCCTCCGGGCACATCACCAGGCTGTCGACCTGACGGACACCGATGTCGAGGGTGCGGGATGCGACGGGAACGCCGGGCGGCAGGTTGTCGGCCAGAAACCAGGGAGCGGCATCCGAAACGACATCGCAGCGGATTGCGGGATGGTGGGAGGCCAGGGCGCTGATGATCCGGCAGGAGCGGCTGGCGTGGCCCAAACCGTGGCCGGATATATAGTAACGAAGCCGGGGCGCCTGGTTCATTCAGGCCCGCCCCAGGACCGCAACCTCGACAGAGGCGGCGCCGGCCTGGCGCAGAACGCCAGCACACTCGCGCGCGGTTGCGCCGGTGGTCAGCACGTCATCCACCAGCAGGAGATGCCGGCCGGACAGCGGTGCCGTGACGGCAAATGCGCCCCGAAGATTGCTTTTCCTGGTCACGGCATCCAATCCCTGCTGGCTGGCCGTGGCGCGAATGCGGCGCAGCAGATTAGGCTCGACCGGAACGCTGAGCCGGCGACCCACCTGCCGGGCCAGCTGCAGAGCCTGATTATAGCCGCGTTCACGCAGGCGGTCCCGGTGAAGCGGTACCGGAACGATCAGATCCGGGCATGGTTTTCCCCGGGACGGCAGACTCTCGGCCAACAGGATACCCAGCGGCCGTTCAAGCGGCAATTGACCATGATATTTGAAGCGCTGAACCGCTTCCTGCAGGGTGCCTGCATAGGGTCCGACCGCATGCACGCGAGCAAACGGCGGCGGCTGGCGCAGGCAGGCTTCACAGTGGTGGGAGGCAGGAGCCAGGGTACGATGGGCAACGGCGCAGATTGGGCAGCGGGCGGGCGCCGGCTGCGGCAACCCGGCCCGGCACTCCGGACAGAAGTCCGTTGCCAGGAAGCCGGGGGGCAACTTCTTACCGCACAACAGGCAGGCCGGCGGCAGGAACAGATTTAAACAGCGCTGGAATTCGCTGCGCAGCAGCTGGAACGGCATCTGCCTTCCCTCGAAGAACACTGCATCGCAGGCATAAGGCCCGCGTCATCAAATGTTGCCGTGCTCAACCCTCGAGCAGACTCCGCCCGGTCATTGCCGGCGGTTGCGGCAGACCCAGCAGCGCCAGGATCGTGGGGGCGATATCGGCCAGAATCCCCTCGCGCAGTTTGGCCCCCCGCTGGTCCGGGTCGACCAGAATCAGCGGCACCGGATTAACGGTATGCGCCGTGTGCGGAGAGCCGCCGCCGTCATCCATCTGCTCGCAGTTGCCGTGATCGGCCGTGATCAGAGCGCTGCCGCCGGCTGCCAGCAGGGCATCGACCACCCGGCCGACGCAGGCATCGACCGTCTCCATCGCGGCAACCGCCGCCGGCAGAATGCCGGTGTGCCCGACCATGTCGGGGTTGGCGTAATTGAGGACGATCAGGGCGTAGTCGCCACCCGCCACTCGCCGGACCACCTCGTCGGTCACTTCCACCGCGCTCATGGCCGGCTTCTGGTCGTAGGTGGCGACATCCTTCGGTGACGGGATCAGCACCCGGTCCTCGCCGGGGGAGGGGGTCTCCTCGCCGCCGTTGAAGAAGAAGGTGACGTGCGCGTATTTTTCGGTTTCGGCGATGCGCAGCTGTTTCAGCCCGGCCCGGGAAACCATCTGGCCGAGCAAATCCGGAGAACTCTCCGATGGGAAGGCGATCGGCAGGGCAAAGGTTTCGTCGTATTCGGACAGGCAGACAAACGTGCTCAGCTTGGGGGACTGCGGACGCTGGAACCCGGCAAAATCGGTCTGGGTGAAGGTGCGGGTCAGCTCCCGGGCACGGTCGGCGCGGTAGTTGAAAAAAATGATGCCGTCGCCGTCACGGAGCGTGCCGACCGGCTGCCCGTTTTGACAAATCACGCGGGGTTTGACGAATTCGTCGGTCTCGCCGGCCGCATAGGCAGCGGCAATGGCTGCCGAGCTGGTGTCGGCCGGTTCTCCCTCACCCAGAACCATGGCCCGCCACGCCGGTTCGACGCGCTCCCAGCGGTTGTCGCGGTCCATGGCGTAGTAGCGGCCCATGACCGTGGCGACCCGGCCGAGGCCGATGCGGATCAGTTCGCCTTCAAGTTCGGCGAGGAAGCCGCCGGCACTTTGCGGCGCGGTGTCGCGGCCGTCGGTGAAGGCATGGATGCAGACCTCGCCGATCCCTTCGCGGCGGGCCATCTCGACCAGAGCGTAGACGTGGGTGTTGTGCGAGTGGACGCCGCCGTCGGAGAACAGGCCGAGCAGGTGCAGCCGCCCCCCTGCCGCCCGGGTCTTGGCCATGGCCTCGCGCAACACGGGGTTGGTGAAGAAGTCGCCGTCGGCGATGCTCTTGCTGATCCGGGTCAGGTCCTGGTAGATGATCCGCCCGGCACCGATGTTCAGATGGCCGACCTCGGAGTTTCCCATCTGTCCTTCGGGGAGGCCGACGTTGAGTCCCGAAGCGTTCAGGCGCGTGGTCGGGTAGGTGGTGGCCAGGGCATCGAGGTGCGGTGTCCGCGCCTGGCAGACGGCATTGGCATGACAGTCGGCGCGGATCCCCCAGCCGTCGAGAATGATCAGTGCGACCGGGCGCTTCATGCGCCGTACCACTCCTTCTGCTCACCGTGATGCACGACCATCCGGTCGAGATCGAGCGGCCGCGCTTCCAGGAGCGCCTTGCGGTCGACCAGGGTGACGGTGTCCCAGCGCCCGCAGGCCGGACAACGACTGTCCCATTCCGCCGACAGGGTGCTGCAGTCGTCGCAGATGTAACTCAGCGTCAGCTTTGAGCCGATGCCGAGAGCTTTCTGGTATTCGGCGATGGCATCGTGCAGGCGGTTGCGCCGGCGGTGCGTCTCGGCCATCAGCATATGGACCTGGCGGGTTTCCAGTCCCGAGCCTTCGATCGCCTGGAACTGGTCGAGCGCTTCCTCGACCATCTCCAGCCGCAGGCAAAGCTTGCCGTAGAAAAGTCGCACCATCAAGTCATGACTGCGCTCCAGCAGGATCTTGCGGTAGAAACTGAGCAGCGATGAGGGATCCTCGCGGTTCATGAAGTAATCTTCGAGGCGGCTGAGGAAAATGCTTTTCCCCTGGGTGACATAGCCGTCCTGCCAGATTCTGATCGCTTCGTCACCGGATCCCTGGGCCGCGAGCGCGTCGCCCAGCGAGACCCAGGCCGGGGTGAACTCGGGCATCTGCCGGATCAGGTCCTTGAATTCAGACTTGGCCAGATCAACCGCACCCTCGCTCAGTGCCAGCCGCGCCACTTCATAGCGCAGGTAAAGGAGTTTAGCCTTTTCCTCGGCCAGGTGGCTGGTATCCGGCCCGGCCTTGAAGATCAGCCGCTGGGCGTCCAGGGCATCCTTCCAACGGCGATGTTTGACATACAGGTCGCGAAGACTGCGCAACGCTTTGCGATTATCGCGTTCGCGGCCGACGATTTCCTGATAGGTGGCGATGGCCCCTTCGTCCTGCCCCTGTTCCTCCTGGAGCGCGGCGACCTTGAACAGCACTTCATGGCTTTGCGGATCAAGTTCGCGAGCCTTGCGCAATTGCACGAGTCCCTCGGCAGGGGTCCCTTCCTGACTGTGCAGGTTGGCCAGGGCGATATACGTCTCCACCCGCCTCGGATCACGGTCGAGGGCTTTTTGCAGTTGCGCCCGGGCCTTTTTCAGGTCACCGGAGAGCAGGTTGTCGACTCCCTCCCGATAGATGGCGCTGACCTCCCGGTGCAGTTTTTCCCCCCGGTCGTGTTTCCAGTTCCTCCACAGAGACGCCAGGGAGCTGTAGATGTGGGCGCCGAAACCGATGATCAGGCCGATCAGGATGCCGCCGATCACCACGAAGGCGACCGGATAGGTGACATCCTGACTGCCGAACAGGTGAATGGTGATGTCGTGGGGGTTGAGGTTCCAGAAGAACAGGAAGAAGACCCCGAACAGGATGATCAGCAGCATGAAGGCCATGAAAGTCATCGGCACTCTCCTTGAGGTACGGTGCGATGGAGCGGGGCGTTACTGCTCCCCGAATTTTTCGATATCAGTTTTACAGTCAATGCAGTAGCGGGAGAAGGGCCGCACTTCCATGCGCCGCGGAGCAATCGTTTCCCCGCATTTCATGCAGACGCCGTATTCCCCCTTGGCGATTCGCTCCAACGCGGCATCGATGTCGCGAATCTGCTGGCGCTGGGTTTCGCTCAGGTTGAAAAGTACGTCGCGGCTGTAGGCATTGGCCGACATGTCGCCGATATCGGGAACCCCGTCCTGCCCCAGTTCGCGGCAGGTCGCGTATGATTCGCTGACCTCTCTGAACAGTTCGGCACGCATGCGCAGCAGCAGTTCCTTGACGTCATCGAAACGTTCCATGTTTATGCCTTCTCCTGTACCGATCCCGTCAGCGGTGATGGTACGGTTCGTTGCGAATGATGGTGCATCCGCGGTAAAGCTGCTCCAGCAGCAACAGCCTGGCAACCTGGTGCGGCAAGGTCATTGACGAAAGAGAGAGCAGCAGATCGGCCCGCCGGCGAACCTCATCGCTCAGCCCGTGTGCCCCGCCGATCACCATGACCCATTCGCCGGTGCCGGCTACCATGTGGCGTTCCAACAGCCCGGCCAACTCTTCCGATGTCAGGCTCCGGCCCCGTTCGTCCAAAACGACGACGAATGCCCCGGTTGGAATGCGGGTCAGCAGTTGCTCGCCCTCGGCGGTGATCGCCCGCAGCAAATCGCCGCGATTTCCCGCCTTTTGTTCCTTGATCTCCTCGACAGCCAGCGGCAGATAGTGACGCAGTCGCTCCTGGAACAGCGCACAGCCGTCGCGCAGGTAAGGTTCGCTCAGCCGTCCGACACAGAGCAGGCGAAGCTTCACCGCCCTGCCTGTGCTGCTGCGGCGAGTTCCGGCGGCAGCGGCACCTCAAGGGCATCGCGCCACAATCCGTCAAGGTCGTAGAACTGCCGGACCGGTTCCTGAAAGACGTGCACCATGACATCGCCGTAGTCGATCAGGGCCCAACGGCCCTCGTTCAGACCTTCGATGCCGAGAGGTCGCAAACCGTGCTGCTGTTTCAGCCCCAGGTGAACCGACTCGGCGGCGGCCTGCACCTGGCGGTCGGAACTGCCGGAGGCCAACACCAGGAAATCGGTCAGGGAGGAGACCCGGCGCACATCCAGAATACGGACATTAAACGCCTTTTTGTCAAATACGAGGGCGGCACAGAGCAGCGCCCGGTCAAGGGATTGCAACTAGAGGTTTCCTTTCTTGACGGTCCGGTAAAGTCCGTGGTCGACGATATAGTCGGCGACGGTCGGCGGGACCAGGTAACGTATCGACTCCCCGTCCGCCACTTTGCAGCGGATCAGCGTAGAGGAAATGTCGAGGCGCGTTTCTTCCAGAAAAATCACGGTATTTCCGGAACGATGCCACAATTTTTTTAGTTGACCATCGTAGCAGAAGTCATCTCTTACCGCAACCGGCAGCGCCGCGAACGGATCGGGCAATTCCACGCCGGGGCGGGCGGTGACGACCATGTGGGCGAGCTCGAACAGTCGGCCATATTCCTTCCACGCCGAGATGTCGCGGAACGAGTCGAGTCCCACGATGAAGTAGTATTCGGCGGCAGGGTCGGTGGCCCGCAGAATTTCGAGGGTGTCGACCGAGAAACTCTTCCCCTTGCGCCGGGCTTCGAGGTCGGAAGTCCGGAAGCCGGGGTTGTCGGCAATCGCCATCTGCACCATGGCCAGTCGATCGGCAAATGGCGCGGCAACCTGTTCCGCCTTGTGCGGCGGAAGTGCCGCCGGGATGAAGAGCACCTCGTCCAGGGCGCACGCTTCGCGCACCTCCTCGGCAATGCGCAGGTGGGCAAAGTGGATCGGGTTGAAGGTGCCGCCGAGGATCCCTGTCTTCATAAGCGTGAGGGGTGAGGAGTGAAGAGTGAGGAGTCGAGGCTTTTACGCCTCACCCCTTACGCCTCACTCCTCACGGCCTTATCTGTCCATCCCCGTAGATAATGAACTTCCGCGTGGTCAAATCCTCCAGTCCCATCGGTCCGAAAGAGTGCAGCTTGGTGGTGGAGATGCCAATCTCCGCGCCAAGCCCAAGCTGATTGCCGTCGGCAAAGCGGGTCGAGGCGTTGACCAGCACCACGCTCGAGTTGACCTCGCGCAGGAAGCGCTGGGCATTGGCGTAGTCACGGGTGATGATCGATTCGGTGTGCAGCGACCCGTAGGTGCGGATGTGCGCAATCGCCTCGTCGAGGTTTTCCACGACGCGCACAGCCAGGATCAGGTCAAGATATTCGGCTGGCCAGTCCTCTTCCCTCGCCGGAATGATGTCGGGGGCGAACTCCCTGGTCGTGGTGCAGCCGCGCAGTTCGACCCCCTGGGCGCGCATGGCGGCGGCGATGCGCGGCACGAAGGTTTCGGCAATGTCCTTGTGGATCAGCAGAGTTTCCATGGCGTTGCACACGCCGGGGCGCTGCACCTTGGCATTCAAGGCAATTTTCTCCGCCTCGGCAAAGTCGGCGCTGGCATCGACGAAGACGTGGCAGACCCCCTTGTAGTGCTTGATCACCGGGATCCGCGAATGCTCGGCGACGAAGCGGATCAACCCCTCTCCGCCACGCGGAATGATCAGGTCGATCTCGTCCTCGCGTTGGAGAAGCTCCAACATGGCTTCGCGGTCGGTGGTGGCGATGACCTGCAGGGCCGCCGCCGGGAGGCCAAGACGTTCCAGTTCACCGGTCAATACCCGGCCAATAGCGAGATTGGAATGGAGGGCTTCCTTGCCGCCGCGCAGGATCACGGCATTGCCGCTCTTCAGACAGAGCCCCGCCGCGTCGGCGGTGACATTCGGGCGCGCTTCGTAGACGATGCCGATGACACCCAAGGGAATGCGCATCCTCCCGACCAACAGGCCGTTGGGCCGGCGCCACATGCCGCCCACCTCGCCGACCGGGTCGGGAAGTTCGGCCACTTCATTCAGGCCGTCGGCCATGGCGCGCACCCGCTGGGGGTCGAGGGTCAGGCGGTCGATCATCGCCGCTGCCAGACCGGCGCCCCGGGCTGCCGCCAGATCCTGCTCATTGGCGGCCAGCAGTGCGTCGGTCTGTTCAATCAGGGCATCGGCCATGCGCCGCAGCAGGTCGTTCTTGACCGCAGTGGACAGCCCGGCCATGACCTGCGCCGCCATCCGGGCGTCCTTCGCCACCTTCGCCATCTGTTCCGCTATGGTCATCTCTTGCTCCTACAGTAAAAATCCGAAAGTCAATAAACATGGGACGCTGATCAAGGCGGATCAAATCTGATCAGGCGAAAATCCAAGGGCTTAATTTACAGGGATTTGCTTATCCGCTTTTTCTGCGTTAATCAGCGTCCAATGATTTTGGATGTTCTCATTGCCCCGCGGTATCAACCACTAAATTGTCGCGGTGGATGACCTCGTCCCCGTATTTATAGCCGAGAATCGTTGCGATCTCGCTGGTTTTGTGGCCGATAATGCGCGTCAGTTCCAGCGCCGAGTAGTTGGTGACCCCCTTGGCAAACTCCCGGCCGTCGAGAGTGCACAGGCGCACCGCGTCGCCGCGGTCGAATTCGCCGTCGATGCTGCGGATGCCGGAAGGGAGCAGGCTTTTGCCGCCATCGATGATGGCCGTACGTGCCCCCTCGTCAAGCAGCAGCTTGCCGCGCGGCTTCTTGGTGAAGGCGATCCAGTGCTTGCGCGAGGCGATCGGATCCCGCACCGGCAGGAAATAGGTGCCGAGCTCGTGACCATCGAACAAATAGCACAGGTTCCGAGGGGTGCGGCCGTTGATGATGGCCGTGCCGGCGCCGAACAGGGTGGCGCGCTTGGCGGCCTTGATCTTGGTGGCCATGCCGCCGGTGCCCAGGGGGCCGCCGCCATCGCCGGCCATCGCCTCGATCTCGTCGGTGATCCGTTCCACCTCGGTGATCAGTTGAGCCTGCGGGTTAAGGCGCGGATCGCTGTCGTAAAGCCCGTCGACATCGGAGAGAATTGCCAGCAGTTGGGCCTCGACCAGGTTGGTGACCATGGCCGAGAGGTTGTCGTTGTCGCCGAAGCGAATCTCGTCAACCACCACCGTGTCGTTTTCATTGATGATCGGCAGCACGCCATGCTCAAGCAGGGTCATCAGGGTGTTGCGGGCGTTCAGGTAACGGCGGCGGTTGGCGAGATCGTCGCGGGTCAGCAGAACTTGGGCGACGGTGACGCCGAACGGGCGCAGGGCGTCCTTGTAGGAGCGCATCAGGCGGCTCTGGCCGATGGCCGCCGCGGCCTGCTTGAGAGGGATGGTCTGCGGCCGGCCGATGATGCCGAGTTCGCCCTTGCCTGCAGCGACAGCGCCGGAAGAAACCAGTACCACCTCGAAACCGCGCTTACGAAGATCGATGATGTCCCGGCAGATGGAATCAATTTGAGCGAGGTCGAGTCCCGCCTCGTCGGAGATGACGCCACTGCCGATTTTGATCACCACGCGCCGGACATGGGCCAACAGAATGGTGCGCATATTCCCTCAATCGGATCTTGATGTGGAACTTGTTGAAAACTCTGGAAAAGTTTAGGCGTCAGAGGCAGGACTGTCAAGCGTTTCAACGGTCCGCAGGCGGGTCAGCTCGGCACCGACAAAGCGCACCAGTTCCTCAGTGCCCTCACCGGTGACAGCCGAGACCGCGAAGGTTGCATATCCCTGCGCGGCAAAGATACTGCGCATTTCCGGCAGCCGTTCCCGCACCTCGGTGACATCGAGCTTGGTAAAGACCACCAGCATCGGCCGGGTCAGCAACTCGGGATTGTAATGCTCGAGTTCGCGGTTGATCGCGGCGAAGTTCTCCAGCGCATCCCCTTCCTGCATCCCCGAGAGGTCGACCAGATGCAGGAACAGGTCGGTGCGTTCGATGTGGCGCAGGAAGCGGAGTCCCAGCCCATGCCCCTCGCTGGCCCCCTTGATCAGGCCGGGGATGTCGGCCATGACGAAGCTCCGGTAGTCGCCGTAGCGCACCACGCCGAGGTTGGGGACCAGGGTGGTGAAGGGGTAGTCGGCGATCTTCGGGCGAGCTGCCGAGACGCTGGAGATCAGGGTCGATTTGCCGGCGTTGGGGAGCCCGACCAGGCCGACATCGGCGAGCAGCTTGAGCTGCAGGCGCAAGGTGCGGCGTTCGCCGGGGAGCCCCGGCTGGGTGTGACGTGGTGCGCGGTTGGTCGAGGTGACGAAACGGGCGTTGCCGCGGCCGCCCATGCCGCCGCGCAACAGTACCAGCAGTTCCCCCGGTTGAGTCAGGTCGGCGAGTTGCTCGCCGGTCTCGTCGTCAAAGATCAACGTTCCAGGGGGGACACGGATGGTCAGCGTCTCGCCGTTCTTGCCGTGCTTGTTCTGCCCCCGTCCGCTCTCGCCGTTGCCGGCGTTGTAGTGCACCTTGTAGCGCAGGTCGAGCAGGGTTCCCAACCCGGAGTCGACCACGAAGCAAACGTCGCCGCCGTCACCACCATCGCCGCCGTTCGGGCCGCCAAGGGGGATAAACTTTTCACGGCGGAAGGAGAGACACCCCTTGCCGCCGTCGCCGGCCTTCGCCTGGATTTTGACTTCATCAACGAATTTCATGAGAACCTTGGGAAAATCGCGGGAATACAGAAGTCAGAATACAGAATTCAGAAGAAAACCTTGCTTCCTAGGGCGATGCCGCACTTGCCTGACTTCTGACTTCTGACTTCTGACTTCTGACTTCTGACTTCTGACTTCTGACTTCTGACTTCTGACTTCTGACTTCTGACTTCTGAC
>JAMPXI010000091.1 GCA_023701265.1 Desulfuromonadales bacterium
CTACCGCTTGAACCGACAACAGCAAATATCTTGAGGGGCAGAAGACCAAGGCCGCCAGGGAAATCCGGCGGCCTTGATGCATTAAAGTTGTGCCGGCGGAGTGTGTTATGTCCGGTCAATCTGAGACGGCCAAAATCTGTGTCGGAACCAGTGCGATGCAAGAAAAGCCCCCGGTCCGGAGATCGAGGGCTTTCATGTTAGGGCTTCTCTACTTACGGAAAATCTTCTCGTAGAAACCGCTGACCTTGAGCTTGACGGTGACGGGCAGGTCGCCACGGTTTCGCCAGTACCAGCCGTGGGTTCCATCGAATGGGGCGACGAAGGAGCCTTGCGCGCTGTCCTGTTGCATGGCCTTCCAGTAGCTGGTGAACTTGTCGTCCTTGCCGGGCGGCTCGCCGTGCATGTCGAAGTTGACCTTGCCTCCTTCGACTGTCCAGTTGAAGACGAATTGTTCTCCCTTGCGCATCATGGCCTTGACTTCCAACCCTTGGGAAGGCTGCAAGGTGAGGGTCATCTCGTCGCTGCGGAACGGGGTCGCATTCATTGCCACAGTGACAGGTTGCGCCTGGACTGCCGCCGGCGGGGCGACCGGACCGGGTTGCGGAACGACAGCGGCGGGGATGGCCGCTACCGGCTCGATCTTGGGGCTACTCAGTGTAGTCAACCGCAGGGCCTTGCCGATCCCGGTGGGGTCGATCCCGTATTCAGCCGGGAGCACGGCGGTGAGCAGAATGGCCACGGCAATCGTCCCGGCCATGCCGGTGGCGACGACCAGTTGTTTGATGCTGGGGAGGTGGTGGGTATGGTGTGCACTCATGGTATCAACCTTTCTATTTAAGAAGTGAAGTAGCCGGTTAGCTGGAAGCCGATCAGCACGAAGCCCGCCGTCATCAGGGCGACGTTGGCCGCGAAGGCATGGTGCCGGAACGTTTCCATGCGCCGCCAGAAGCCCATAACGATCAGAATGGCGCTCAGGGCCAGGAGCTGGCCGATTTCGACCCCGACGTTGAATGCCAGGATGTTCGGCACCAGTCCGTCCGGAGAAAGCGCGAACTCCTGCAACTTGGTGGCGAGGCCGAAGCCATGGAAGAACCCGAAGATCAGCACGGCCGCCTTGGTGTTCGGCTGGAGCCCCAGCAATCG
The DNA here is from genome assembly GCA_023701265.1 of Desulfuromonadales bacterium. Lineage (GTDB taxonomy): Bacteria > Desulfobacterota > Desulfuromonadia > Desulfuromonadales > BM103 > VAUL01. The sequence continues at coordinate 1,144 of JAMPXI010000091.1, forward strand.
CTTGAATCCGCCGAGGTTGTCGAGGGCCTTGTAGACGACAGACAGGCCGATGATGGCATCGACGATGTAGGGGTTGACATGCGTCCCGCTCAGTACCCCGTAGATCAGGGTCACGCTGTGACCGACCGCAAAGAGAGTGACATAGGATGCCACCTCCCGCATTCGGTACAGGAAGAAGATCACGCCGAACAGGAAGAGCAGGTGGTCGTAGCCGGTGACCATGTGTTTGGCACCAAGGTAGATGAACGGCAGTAGGCGCATGCCGCTGCTCTGGACGAGAAAGGCTTTGTCGTCGGCGGAGACGCCGTGGGCGAAGGCCTCCGATGCCAGAGCGAGCAGCAACAGGCAGGTTGGCAGCAGGTATCGCTTGATTAGACCCCGCCAGAATGGTTGGTCAGGTAAAACGTGCATGCAAATCTCCGTAATGAGTAGTCTGGCGCCGTTTCGGCTCCGTGCGGCATGGCAAGGACAACACGCACGCAAACACGGCTCAGCCGAGCGCACTTCCTCGGAAAGTGTGATCCGGTATCATCCATGGCAGTCGCCAGCGGATGACAAGAGAGCAAGGAGAATCAGGCCTGATGCTGCGGAGGGATGAAACGTTCGTGGCAAACTTCGAGAAGATGGTGGGTCGGATCAATCGCTCCCAGACTGTTGCTCTGGGTCCATGCCGCAAGCTCGAAGGACTCGCTGTCGGTCACGTCATGGCTGTGGTTGGTGTCGCAGCAGTGGCTGCCATCCTGATCGTTGTCGTGCTCATGGCCGGAATCGTCGTGATGGTGCTCCACTGCACCGGCTGCGGTCACAGCCCCTCGTGCCTCCTCCACCGCATGACTGCCAAACAGCAAGGCATTGGCAGAAAAAACGAAGACCAGCAGGACGATGACCCCCAGCAGGGTCTTGTGGGCGGTGATCCAGGACAACAACGAGAACTCCGTGTTAAGGGATGGCACGCGACATTAATCAAGGCGAGGGATGGAGTCAAGCCATATTGAGTGACATCAGCTTTTCATGACTCAACTTGATTTTCCACGCCTCTCGGTAGAAAGCATCAAGCAACTGGTCGCCGGGCAGACACTCTGTCCGGCGACCAGTCAATGGCGAAAGATCCTTTAAACCCTTCTTAACCCCCGCCGTAGGAGTGCAGGCCGGATAGAACCAGGTTGACGCCGAGGTAGCAGAAGAGCGTGGCGGCGAAGCCGAAGATCGACAGCCAGGCGGCGCGCCGGCCGACCCAGCCGCGGGTGAAGCGGGCGTGCAGGAAGGCGGCGTAGATGAACCAGACGATCAGGCTCCAGGTCTCCTTCGGGTCCCAGCTCCAGTAGGTGCCCCAGGCGTAGTTGGCCCAGGCCGCGCCGGTGATGATCCCCAGGGTCAGCATCGGGAAGCCGACCATGATCGCCTTGTAGTTGAGGTCGTCGAGCACCTTGACACTCGGGAACATCGCAAGAATGCCGCCCACGGGGTTGCCGGAGGCCGCCTCTTCCTTGCCGACCTTGACCAGGTACATGATCGACACGCCGCAGGCCACGGCGAAGGCGGCGTAGCCGATGAAGCAGGTGATGACGTGATAAGTCAGCCAGTTGCTTTGCAGGGCAGGCACCAGCGGGGCGATGGTCGCGTCCAGGGTCCATTGCGCCCAGATCATCCCGCCGAAGGCGAAGGGCATGACGAAGGCGCCGATTGCCCGATACCGGTACTTGAGGTCGAACAGCAGGTAGATGAGCAGGATCGACCAGGCGAAGAAGACGACCGACTCGTAAAGGTTGGAGAGCGGCGCCTGCTGGTAGCCCATGGCATAGGCTTCGCGCCAGCGCAGGCCGATGGCGACGGTATTGGCGATGAAGCCGACCCAACTGATAATGGTCGCGACAAAACCGATCTGCTCGTTTTTCGCGGTCAGGTAGAGGATGAAGACCACCATGGCGACGAAGTAGGCCGCGGTGGTGATGTTGAAAAACAGGGAGCTGTCCATAATAGATATTTCCTCCGAAAAGGCGTCTGTGGCTATTTTTTCGCCAGCGCGTCGTTGAGGTCTTTCCTGAGCGTGTCGAAATAAAGGGCAAAGGCCGGCTGATTGCGGTGGGCGCTGCCGCCGAGCTTGACACCAACCCCCTTGTCCAGCGGCTGGATGGTCACCCACAGACGCCGGTGAGAGAGGAAGAAGGCGCCACAGGAGCCGACCACCATCAGGAAGCAGCCGAGCCAGACCACCCAGACACCGGGATCCTTGGCTACTTGCAGCCCGGTGTAGTAGCTTTGCTCCATGCCGAGCAGTGAAAAGACCTGCTCGCCACCGCGTTGTGTGTCGAAATCAGGATAGTTTTGCAGCACGATGAACGGGTTGCCGTGACGGCCGTCCGGCGTATTGACGTGCATCTGCACGGCCGGGCCGAACTTGTCATAGCTCTCGGTGGAGTTGGTGACGGCAAAGGAATACCCCCCTGGGAGCGGCACGTGTTCTCCCTGACGGGCAACGACGTCGATGGTCTGATCAGTATTCTTCTCGCGCACCTTGAAGCGGAAGGTCGCATCGCCGGCCGGGCCGTAACTCGACTGGTAGAAGGTGATTCCCCTGTAGGTCAGCGGGTCGTTGACCTCGATCTGCTTGTTAAAAACTTCCTTGCCGTTTTCCAGCACCACCAGTTTGCTGGTGAAATCCTTGGGGCGCTGCCCTCCTTCGTAGAAGCTGACGTCGAAGTCGTCGCAACGCACGGCAAATCCGAGGGGGGTCGCGGTGCTCTCCCCGCGTAGGAAAACCCCGTCGACCTGATCACCCTCAACGATGTTGACGTAGCCCTTGTATCCCCAGATGTTGCCGATGGCCGCGCCGATGAAGATGATCAGGATCGATGCGTGAGTGACGTAGACGCCAAAGCGCGACCAGGCGCCCTTTTCGGCATAGATATGGATCTTGCCGTCCTGCTCGGTGACACGCGACGCGGCAAACTTATCGCCGAGGAAAGCCACGGCCTTGGTACGAACTTCATCTAGTGAATCTTTGCTGACCACAACCTCCTCGATGTTACTCAGTGTGCGGAAAAAATTGTCGTCGGCCACCAGGCGCGGCTCGCGCACGGTCTTCCAGACATGAGGGAAGCGCTTGATTGAGCAGCAGATCAGGTTGACGGCGAAGAGCGCCATCAAAGAGAGGAACCACCAGGAGTGATACATGTCGAAGGCGGTAATCGCCTTGTCGAGAAACTTCAGCAGGTCGAGGCTCCAGCCGAGCTTGGCGGCCATCTCCTCGGGGGTTGAGCCCTGCTCAATGACCGTTCCGATGATCGAGGTCGTCGCCAGCAGGATCAGGGTGATGATCGCCAGCTTCAGGGAGCAGAAAAAATCCCAGAGCTTTTCGACATAGTTGTCGGAGGGGTGCTCCGCATTCTGTTGCGTAATCGTTTTGTCCAAGGTTTTGACTCCTTTGCATGGGTATCAGGCAATATTTTGCCGTGCCCGCGCACCAGATTGGTGCCGGGGATGATGCCGAAGACAGGGGAATCTAAATCAGCAGGACAATGGTGCGGTGCAGCAGAATCGGTTCGGGGATGCGCGGGGAAGCGCTGAGGTTGAGGTGGCCGGAAAGCGGCGGGGAAAGGGGCGCCGTGACGGAGGCCAAGGCGAGGAGGGGGGCAGGTGGCGGCAGAATACTCTTCGCGATGAAGGAGCGGCTTCTCGGCGAGCGCCAGTGCGGGTGAGAAGAAAGGTCCAGACACTGACTATCCGCGCACATTCCTTGAACGCACAAGGAAGTGGATGGGCTGACCGTCGTCTCCTGAACCGGCGCATCCTCCGGGCAACAGTCATCGGCACGGGGGATCTTGAATGCCGCCTCGCCGTCGTTGCCGAGGCACCAGACGTAGCTGCCAGAGCTCGCCGGCGCGGACAGCAGGCAAAGAGCCAAAAGCAGGAGCGGCAGGCGCGGAAGATGGCGGAAGCGTGAAATCATCAATACCATTCTCAAATGGACAGAAATGTTGGAATTTTAGCCGGAAATGGAATGCATTTAACGGGCCAACCAATGCTCGAGTGCTTCGCGCACGACGGCGGAAACGTTCTTGTATTTTTTCCGGCTGATCTGGTCCAGGAGCAGCTTCTCCTGGTCATTGACCCGCAGGGAAATCACGTGGGGCATTGACGGTTTTCTCGTCAAGCTTTTTGGGGGCTTGGCCGACTTTTTGGTTCGCTGCTTGTACTGGCGTGGCATCGGGATTCATTCCTTCCGTAGTATCAGTCAAAGTCGAACAGTTCCGACAGCAACGACTTTTTCTTCTTGTAAGGGTGCTTGTGGCTGTGTCCGTGACCGTCGTAAGGCGCCGACGAGGGGTGCCCATGCTTATGCTCCCTCGCCAGGTGTTCGGGCGAACGATAGCAGGCGTCCTTGCCGATTGCCGGTGCCGCGACAGCCTGGGCGTTGGCGCGCTCGATAATCTTGTCGAGTTCTCCCCGGTCGAGCCAGACGCCGCGACATTCCGGGCAATAGTCGATTTCCACCCCCTGACGTTCGGTCATGATCAGATTGGCGGTTGGGCATGCGGGACAGTTCATTACGATTCCTCCTGGGTTAGATGTTGTCCAGCGCGGTTTCGCGCCGGGGTTTGCCGAAGATGAGCGACGCCATGACGGCGACGACCAGCGCGAGACAGATGACGGCCAGCGAGAGCGTGATCGGGATGTGCAGCCCGCTCACCCCGGCGAGCATCTTCACGCCAACGAAGAAGAGGATGAAGGAGATGCCGTACTTGAGGTAGACGAACATGTCCATCACGTTCGCCAGCAGGAAGTAGAGGGCCCGCAGCCCCATGATGGCGAAGATGTTGGAGGTGAAGACGATGAACGGGTCGAGGGTGATGGCGAAGATCGCCGGGATCGAATCGACAGCGAAGATCAGGTCGCTCCACTCCACCATGAGCAGCGTCATCAGCAGGGGGCTCGCCACCAGCATCCCTTTCTTGCGACGGATGAACCAGTCCCCCCGGATGCGCTTGGTGACCGGCATCACCTTCCGGAACGCCCTGATCATCAGGTTCTTTGCGAGGTCGACCTGGCCCTCGCCGCTGAAGGCCATCTTGACGGCCGTGACGATCAGCAGGGCGCCGAACGCGTAGAAGAGCCAGTGGAAGCGCTCCAGCAGCTCGATACCGGCAAAGATGAAGATCGCCCGCATGACGATGGCGCCGATGATCCCCCACTTGAGAATCCGGGCCTGATGCTGGCTGCGTACCCCGAAGTACGAGAAGATCATGATGAAGACGAAGAGGTTGTCGACCGACAGGGACTTTTCGATGACATAGCCGCTGAAGAACTCCAGGGCTTTGCCACTCCCCATGGTCAGATAGATACCGGCGTTGAACAGGAGCGCCAGCGCGATCCAGATGCTGCTCCAGGTGAGCGCCTCTCGGAAGGAAACCGTGTGGCTGTTGCGGTTGAGGCCGAGATCGATCACGAGCATTAGCCCGAAGATCACGGCGAAGATAATCCACATCAGTGTGGTGTCGGCCATGAAGATCTTCTCCCGTTAAAATCCGCCAGAGGCCATCCGCTCCAAGCGGGCGATGCGTTCCTCCATCGGCGGATGGGTGGAAAACAGCTTGAGGAGCGAACCGCCGGTCAGAGGGTTGACGATGAACATGTGCGCCGAGGCCGGCCGGGCTTCCTGCATCGGGATCATGTGGGACGCCGCGTGGAGTTTGCGCAGCGCATTGGCCAGGGCCAGCGGCCGGCCGCAGATCCGTGCCCCGGTCTCGTCGGCCAGGTATTCGCGCGAGCGGGAGACCGCCATCTGGATAAGCATGGCGGCCAGCGGCGCGATGATCGCCATTGCCAACGAGCCGAGCATGCCGCCGGAGCCTTCCTCGTCGTCGCTGCGCCCGGCGCCGAGGATCGCTCCCCATTGCAGCATGTTGCCGAGCATGGCGATGGCCCCGGCGAAAGTGGCGGCGATGGTGCCGACCAGGATGTCGCGGTTCTGCACGTGCGCCAGTTCGTGGGCCATGACCCCCTCCAGTTCCTCCGTGGTGAGAACGCGCAGAATGCCTTCGGTGGCGGCGACCGCGGCGTGGCTGGGGTTGCGGCCGGTGGCGAAGGCGTTGGGGCTCTCCGAGGGGATGATGTAGACCCGCGGCATCGGCAGGCCGGCCTGGGTGGCCAGACGGCGGACCATGCCGTAAAAAGCCGGATGGTCGTGCTCGCCGACCTCCCGGGCGCCGTACATCCTCAGGACGATCTTGTCGGAAAACCAGTAGGAGAAGAAATTCATGGCCAGGGCCATGAGGAAGGCGAAGACCATGCCGGCCTTGCCGCCGATGGCGCTGCCCATGAGGACCATCAGCACGGTGAGGAGGGAGAGAAGCAGGGTGGTCTTGAGTCGGTTGATCACGGTTACCTCCATGGTTGCGGGTTAGCGCCGGAGGTAACGAAAAAGACCTTTACCCCCGGCATGGCTGCCTGGATAAAGGTCTTGTTGACAGATGTCTGTCCCGGGTCCGGGTCTTGCGACCGTAATGACGAAACCGGGTCGGCCATGTCTCCGGCCGATAACTACTCCCCTTCAGCCATCATCATTAATAAATCGGAATATGACTGTCAACCCTTTTCTTGCAACCTCTGACTAAGAACCTTTCGAGGTTTGGGTTGATTTCCTGTGCCGCCCGATATAGGGTATACCCCTATAGACTAAACATCAAGGAGCAATGCTCATGAGTCTGTGCGGAACGGATCAGGACAAGGAACGTCTGGTCAGCCGGTTGCGGCGGATCGAGGGGCAGGTACGGGGCCTGTGCGGCATGGTCGAACAGGACCGCGACTGCATCGAGGTCCTCCAGCAGATCACCTCGGTCTCCGGCGCTCTGCGCGGCGTCTGGGTGCAGATCGTCGGAGACCACCTGCGCGGCTGCATTGCCAAGACGGCCATGGACCAGGACGAGAAGCTGATCGACGAACTCATCGAGCATCTGCAAAAGATGCGCTGATTTCCACGCGAGAGCCATGCCAACATGACCAGACACGTCAAAACTGTCGACAGATTCGCGCATAGCCACGAGTCGAGCGACATCAACACCGCCAACGAGCGGCGCACATTGCAAGTCGTGCTGCTGACCGGCACGACCATGGCCGTGGAGATCATCGCCGGGCACTGGACCGGCTCGATGGCCCTACTTGCTGATGGCTGGCACATGGGCACTCATGCTTTTGCCCTCGGCATCAGTTACACGGCCTACCTGTTGGCGAGGAAATACCGGCATTCGGAAGCGTTCTCATTCGGGACGGGGAAATTCGGGGTGCTCGCCGGCTACACCAGTGCCGTCTTCCTGGCGATAGCGGCCGTCTGGATGATGGCCGAGTCGGTCATCAGGCTGGTCAGCCCGGTGCAGATCGCCTTCACCGAGGCCATCTGGGTCACCCTTGGCGGGCTGGTCGTCAACCTCGCCAGCGTCATGATTCTCCAGCAAGGGGGACATCATCACGATCACGACGACGAGCATGACCATGATGAGCACGGCCATGAGCATCCACCTGCCCACGATGCACACCACCACGATCACAACTACCGGGCGGCGTACCTGCACGTCATCGCCGACACGCTCACCTCGGTCTTCGCCTTGATGGCCCTACTGGCCGGGCGCTTCCTGGGATGGACCTTCCTCGACCCGGTCATGGGGATCGTCGGCGGGCTGATGATCAGCCGCTGGGCCTATCTGCTGATCAAAACCACGGGGTTGATCTTGCTGGATGGCGGGGTGGATGACGCGATCCGAAACAAGGCCAGGGAGTTGATTGAGGCTGACAATGAAAGCCGGGTAGCCGACCTGCACCTCTGGCGGGTTGGCTCGAAGGATGTGGCGCTGATCGTTTCCGTCGTGACCGGCGCCGGGCGCCAGGCCGCGGAGTATCAGGAGCGGTTGAAAGGGCTGCCTGGCCTGGCCCACATCAGCATCGAGGTCAACTCCTGCGATGACCCCGATTGCCACTGCGCATGACCAACGCGATTCACCTGCTGCTGCACTTTCTCGTCCCAGGCACGGTCGCCTGGGCATTCTTCCGCGACCGATGGCGTCATGCGTGGCTGGTCATGTTGATGACCATGCTCGTCGACTTGGATCACCTGTTGGCTGATCCCATCTTCGATCCCAACCGGTGCAGTATCGGCTTTCACCCGTTGCACAGCCTGCCGGCCATCGCCAGTTATGGGGCACTCTCGGTTTTCAGGAAAACACATCTCATTGGAGTCGGGCTGCTCATTCACATGGCCCTGGATTTCACCATGTGCTGAACGCGCTGGAAAGCCATGCCGCATCTGTCCAATAATTCGTCTCCCTGGAAAAGGTCCCTGATTGTTACCGGCCGGAGATGGTTTCTCTCACCTAGCCTTTCTCAAATCCCCTGCCCAATGAGAACGGCCACCCGGATATTCAAGTGGCCGTTCGGTTGATGCTTTATGTCGCGGTTCCGGACTAGGCGGCAGGTCTAGTGTGGACTTCGCGCCTAATCCTGTTGCCGACCTTCAACTCTGCGACCTTGAGATCATAAGCAGACTGCAAGTTCAGCCAGAACTGCGCCGTAGTGCCGAAATAGCATGCCAACCGCAAAGCGGTGTCTGGTGTGATGGCGCGCCGCTCTCGCACGATGTCATTGACGCGCGGGGCAGCCACTTTCAGTTCCAGGGCAAGTGCGTTCGCACTCATTTCCAACGGACCCAGGAACTCTTCGCGAAGGATTTCACCCGGATGGATCGGGCGCATTCTGTTGGTCGGGATCATTTGATTCTCCTCAGTGGTAATCGACAATTGCAACGTCAAAGGCGTCACCTTCAGTAAAGCGAAAGCAAACGCGCCATTGATCATTGATGCGGATGCTCCACTCTCCCTTTCGATCGCCATGCAACGCTTCCAGCCGGTTTCCAGGCGGGACTCTCAGGTCTTCAATGCTGCATGCATTGTCGAGCATTTGCAGCTTCCGCTCGGAAACTCTGGCAATGGCCTTGAAACGACGCGAGGGCTTGCCCTCAAAGAGCGCCTGAGTATCACGACAGTTGAAAGTCTTTATCATGGCAAAACGATATATCGTTGCACGTTAAACGTCAAGCGGTAATATTCATAAAGCCACTCATAAGGAGGTAACAATAACAGTGGCAGAGGAGGACGTCATGGGAATGAAAGTCGGATATGCACGGGTCAGCACATTGGGGCAAAAGCTTGAAGTACAGCTCGACCGCCTAGCCAGTTGCGATCGTGTCTACCACGAGAAGTTGTCGGCCGGGTCCGCCCACACACGGCCGGAACTTCAAAAGGCCCTTGATTTCGTGCGTGACGAAGATGTCTTTGTCGTTACCAAGCTGGATCGGCTAGCACGCTCGGTAGTCGACCTATCGGAGATTGTTAAGAAGCTACAGAAGAAGAATGTCGACCTCGTTGTCATGGACCAGGGGATCGATACGACCACCATCTACGGTCGATTGCAGTTCAACATCCTAGCCGCGATCGGCGAGTTCGAGCGCGAACTGATCAGGGAGCGCTCCCAGGAAGGACGAATGAAAGCCATTCAGCGGGGCGTGAAGTTTGGGGCCAGACCCAAACTGACAGTACAAGAGATCAAGGAACTGGTGCGGGATTTTGAAGCGCCGGGGTGCAGCAAGGGCGAGATTGCCGAGCACTACGGCATTAGCCGGGCGTCAGTCTACCGCCTCTACCGCTTGAACCGACAACAGCAAATATCTTGAGGGGCAAAAGACCAAGGCCGCCAGGGAAATCCGGCGGCCTTGATGCATTAAAGTTGTGCCGGCGGAGTGTGTTATGTCCGGTCAATCTGAGACGGCCAAAATCTGTGTCGGAACCCGTGAAAAACGAGACGAC
>JAMPXI010000092.1 GCA_023701265.1 Desulfuromonadales bacterium
CAGTTCGGCTGGGATCCGGTATGGGGCGGCAAGCCTGAGTAAGGGAAAACCACAAGCCTGCTGCTGCCCATGGGGGCGAGATTGCACCCCGGGAAAATGAGGTATAATTAACCGTCTTCCGGAACAATTTCCGACAGTGCAGACATGTAGACAACCGCCACCAGGATGAATGACGCTGAACATAAATCCTTAAGCTGAAAGGGGCCCATTTCATGAATGCCGACAGCAAGTGCCCGGTAACGGGCAGAACCAGCAAGCAGGTCGCCGGCGGTGGCACCTCGAACCGTGACTGGTGGCCGAACCATCTGAATCTTCATGTTCTGCACCAGCATTCTTCCCTCTCCAACCCGATGGGCGAAACTTTCAACTACGCTGAAGAGTTCAAGAGTCTCGACCTCAATGCTCTGAAGCAGGATCTCTATGCGTTGATGACAGACTCGCAGGACTGGTGGCCGGCCGACTGGGGTCACTACGGGGGACTCATGATCCGCATGGCCTGGCACAGCGCCGGCACCTACCGCATGGGCGACGGCCGCGGTGGAGCCGGGTCCGGAAATCAGCGATTTGCGCCGCTCAACAGCTGGCCGGACAACGTGAACCTCGACAAGGCGCGCCGATTGCTCTGGCCGATCAAGCAGAAATACGGCCGCAAGATCTCCTGGGCCGACCTGATAATCCTCGCCGGCAACTGCGCGCTGGAGTCGATGGGCTTCAAGACCTTCGGCTTCGCCGGCGGGCGCGAAGACATCTGGGAGCCGGAAGAGGACATTTACTGGGGGGCTGAGGATACGTGGCTTGGGGACAAGCGCTATAGCGGCGACCGGGAGCTCGAGAATCCTCTCGCCGCCGTGCAGATGGGCTTAATCTACGTGAACCCTGAAGGGCCGAACGGCAATCCGGATCCGGTGGCGTCGGGCCGCGACGTTCGGGAAACCTTCGCGCGCATGGCGATGAACGACGAAGAGACCGTCGCCCTCGTCGCCGGCGGGCACACCTTCGGCAAATGCCACGGCGCCGGCCCTGCATCGCATGTGGGCCCCGAGCCGGAAGCTGCCCCCCTCGAAGCGCAGGGCCTCGGCTGGAAGAGCAGCTTCGGCAGCGGCAAGGGTGGCGACACGATCAGCAGCGGCCTCGAGGGCGCATGGAAGCCGAACCCGACCCAGTTTGACATGGGCTACCTGAAGGTGCTGTTCAACTACGAGTGGGAACTGGTCAAGAGCCCGGCCGGCGCAAATCAGTGGTTGGCCAAGGATGTGGCCGATGAGGATCTGGTGGTTGACGCGCACGACCCGGCCAAAAAGCGCCGGCCGATGATGACCACGGCGGACCTCTCGCTGCGCTTCGACCCGATCTACGAGCCGATCGCGCGGCGCTATCTGGCAAACCCCGAGGAATTTGCCGATGCCTTCGCCCGGGCGTGGTTCAAACTGACCCACCGCGACATGGGCCCGCGTGCGCGCTATCTCGGCGCCGAGGTCCCGGCAGAGGAACTGATCTGGCAGGACCCGGTGCCCTCAGTCGATCATGAACTGATCGACGAACAGGACATCGCCGCCCTTAAGAGCAAAATCCTCGCTTCCGGGCTGTCGATTTCCCAACTGGTCTCGACCGCCTGGGCGTCGGCAGCCACGTTCCGTGGTTCCGACAAGCGCGGCGGTGCCAACGGGGCGCGCATCCGTCTCGCCCCGCAGAAAGATTGGGAAGTCAACCAGCCGGCCCAACTGCAGACGGCGCTACTGACCCTTGAGGGAATCCAGAAGGAGTTCAACCGCGCGCACTCCGGCGGAAAGCGGGTTTCGCTCGCCGACCTGATTGTGCTGGGCGGCTGCGCAGCTGTCGAGCAAGCGGCGAAGAATGCCGGCTTCGACGTGACCGTTCCCTTCATGCCGGGTCGTACCGATGCGTCGCAGGAGCAAACCGACGTAGCGTCATTCGCCATTCTCGAAGCGGCTGCAGACGGGTTCCGCAACTACCAGAAAGCCAAGTACAGCGTGTCGGCAGAGGAACTGCTGGTGGATCGGGCGCAGTTGCTGACGCTGACCGCTCCCGAGATGACGGTTCTGATCGGCGGCATGCGCGTCCTGAATGCCAACGTCGGACAATCCCGACACGGCGTCTTCACCACGCGGCCGGAGACCCTCACCAATGACTTCTTCGTGAATCTGCTCGACATGAGCACCACGTGGCAAGCGGCCGCGGATGCCGGCGACGTGTTCGAGGGCCGCGATCGCAAAAGCGGCGAACTCAAGTGGACCGGCACCCGTGTCGACCTCATTTTCGGTTCGAACTCCCAGCTACGGGCCATCGCGGAAGTCTATGGCTGTGAAGGCTCCCAGGAAAAGTTTACGAATGACTTTGTCGCGGCGTGGAACAAGGTCATGAACCTGGACCGCTTCGACCTCGCCTGATTATTCAGGTGACAGCTGATTGGATTGACGAAAGCGGGGCGCTGATGTGCCCCGCTTTCGCATGCAAAAAGAGTTAGAACTCCACGGCCAGTTGAGCCGTTACGGTATGTGCCGGGGCTTCGCCCTCGGCACGCGCATTGAGATACTCAACGGCCAGCAGCGCGTAGTCACACAGCCCACGGGAGACCGTCGCGCCATAGCGGTGGAGATCGGCCTGATAGCTGTTGGCTTCTTCATAGCGGCCTGCCAGCTGCAGTTTTTCCGTCACCTGCCAGGAGAACTCCAGGTTCCAGGCTTCCGGGCGCTCACCGGTGAGATCGCCGCCGGCTTCGACCTGCTCCGCCTCGAAGCTCTCCGCTGCGACCAGGTATTCGGCCGTCAAACCCAGGCTACCGTGCTGCACCGTGACGAAAGCGCTCCACCCCGCCACCTCTTCACGATAAAACCCCTCATCCGCCACCAATTGTGCATCGCTCTCGGCCAGGTCGCTGATCCAGGAGGCTCCGACGGTCACCCCTTCAAGGGGAGTCGCCTCGACAGCAGCCACCCAGCTGTCGAGACCCTCATCACCATCATCGACCGACCCTTCGAAGGCACCGACCGTCGCCGACCAGCGTTCGCCGGTCAGCGCCAGCAGGCCGGCCGTCGTGTGCGTCTCGCCGAGTTCGAGGGTCAGCGGGTCGCTGATCATGGCGCTGTCGAACCGGCCGAACGGCAGATACTGACGGCCGAGGTGCAGGGCCGGCGTCTGCCCGACGAGCTCCCAGGGGGAAGTCAGGGAGAGCACCGCCTCGTCGATAACCATCGGCTCGGTGTCTGCCTCTTCCCATAAACCAATAACGTGCCCGCCCAGCCAGGGGGTGATTTCGGCATCGAGACCGATCTGCACGGTGCTCAGCCGCAGGTCGTCATCGTCATCACCCCCTTCGGGATGAAGCCGCGAGGCTTCGACTTCGATCAGGCCATGCAGGGTAAAGCTGGCTTCGCCGATTTTCCAGATGAGTGGCGAGACGGATTCTTCCGTTACGGCCGCGCGGCGCTCCTGCAGATTTTCGATGCCGGCCCGGGTGTCGGCATGGGCGAGCAGAAGAACGGGACCATGAAGCTCTGGATCTATCGGCGTGGCCGAATGGGAGGCCAGGGCCGGAGCGGCAGCAAAGAGCCCAGACAGGGCAAAGATAACCAGTTTGCGATGAAGCGCCATTGTCGGAAATTCTCCCTGACATGAAATTTGATTGTGGTATCTGACGCCTACGAACTGCTGCGGCAGACAATGAAATTCAATTTCAAATAACTCAAAAAGGAAAAGCCTTCTGCTCTGGGTTGCACAGACATTCGAACGGGCTGGCTCCTGCCAGCAGGCGCCGGGCCATGACATTGCGGCAGCCCCGGCAGGCATCGACGACGGCAAGACTGGGCCGGGGATCGCCATAGATCTTCCACGGCCCCTGGTGGGTCACCGGCAGGCGAAGCCATCCCATGAAGCCGGCCACATCCTTGAGCGGGTAGCCGAGAATCGCGCCGATTTCGTGTGGAAAGCTGCTCGCCAGGCACCGGTTCTGCAACTCCTGGAGCGTCTGCTCCAAGTCTGCAGGCTGACGATAACCGGCGCGTTGCAGAAAGTTGGCGACTTTCGGGGTTTCCAGGTAGGCCGCCAGGCGTTCGGGGTGATAAATCAGGAGCAGCACGCCATCATTCCGCTGCACCAGCTCCCTTGCCACCAACCCGGATTGCGCCAGCAGTTGCTGGCCGTGCCGGCGCCAGAGCCGGTAAAGATTGCGCCCGCAAGGACGTTGCTGATCGACCAGATTGATCAGGTTGGCCGGCTTGGCTCCGCCGATCACCTCTGCCGCTTCCAGGGCCAGGTAAGAGGCCAGGCATTCGCGCTCGCCGATGAAGCGATGGGCCAGGTCGTGCCAACTCATGCGGATCGTTGACGAGGACACTGCGTCCTTGCGGTGCCGTACGGAAATTTGCTGTGCGTTCATATCAATTCCTCCGGGCTACTGGCAGCTGCCGTCGTCGCAGCCGGGGCAATGCCCCTTCTTCTTGATCACCGAGCGGTAAAAGAGCCAAACGGCACCGGCGAGGATCAGGACCATCCAGAAAATATCCGCGATCCCCATCCTACCCTCCCAGACCGAGCAACCGGCCGCCCTGGTAGATGATCAGCGCCACCCCCCAGGCCAGGGCCGACTGGTAGGCGAAGGCGATGCCGAACCACTTCCACGAACCGAACTCCTGGCGCATGGCGATGGCCACCACCACGCATGGCATGTACAGCAGGACAAAGGCCATCATGGCGTAGGCGGAGAGCGGGGTGAAGGCACCGCGTACCGCCTCTTTGAGCGGCGAATCCCCTTCTTCGTCCTCGGCCGCCAGGCTGGAGACGCCGAAGGTGCCGACGATATTGGCGCCGACGTCCTTGAAGGCTCCGCCCAGGGAGACCACGATCTCCTTGAGATCCTCGCCCAGCGTCGGCACGGCTTCCGCCTCCGCGGCGGGCTCCGACTCCGTCAGCGCTTGCGGGGCGTAGATCTCGCCCATGGTGCCGACCACGATCTCCTTGGCGATAATGCCGGTGATCAGCGAGGAGGCCGCTTCCCAGGTGCCGAAACCCAACGGTTCGAAGATGGGGGCGACGGCGGCGCCGGCTTGACCCAGGTAGGAATCGCGCTTGCTCTCGACTCCCCAGGGGAGATTGAGGAGGAACCAGACGAAGACCGAGACCGCCAGGATGTAGGTGCCGGCCTTGATCAGGAAGTGCTTCCCCTTCTCCCAGGTGTGCAGGCACAGGCTGCGCAAGGAGGGCATCCGGTAAGGGGGGAGTTCCATGATGAACATCGGCGTCTCGCCGCGAAACAGGGTGCGTTTGAAGACCATCCCCATGACGATGGCCAGAGCGATCCCGAGCACATACAGCGACCAGATCACGGTGCCGGCGGACGTGCCGAAGAAGACTCCAGCGAACAGCACGTACACCGGCAACCGCGCCCCGCACGACATCAGCGGGATGAGCAGGGCGGTCAGCGCCTTGTCGCGCGGGTTCTCCAGGGTGCGGGTGGCGTAGATGCCGGGGACGTTGCAGCCGAAACCGAGGAGCATCGGGATGAACGACTTGCCGTGCAGGCCGATGGCATGCATCGCCCGATCCATGACGAAGGCGGCGCGCGCCATGTAGCCGCTCCCCTCCAGAAAGGTGATGAAGAACATCATGGCGAAGATCACCGGCACGAAGACCAGCACGAAGCCGACCCCGGCGATGACCCCGTCGAGAGCCAGCGACACCGTCCAGTCGGGGGCGCCGACGGCACTTAAGGCCGCCTCGACCCAGCGGCGGAAGGGCCCGGCGATCATGCCGTCGAGCCAGTCGCCGAAAGGTGAAGAGAGGTCGAAAGTCAGCTTGAACATCAGCCACATGGCGGCCAGGAAAATCGGAATGCCGAGAAAGCGGTTGAGGACGATGCGGTCGATCTTCTCGGTCAGCTCCTCCTTGCGGATCTCCGGGCGCCGCAGAACTTCGCGGGTCAGGCCGTTGGCCAGGCCGTAACGGGCGTCGGCCATCAGCGCCTCGATATCCTCGCCATGGGCGCGGCGCAGATGATGGAGCGCGTCGCCGATCACCTCGTCGGCATTGATGTTGACCTCCCGGGCGACCTCGGCATCCCCTTCCATGAGTTTGCAGGCCAACCAGCGCAGCGGGTAGCGGCCGGTCAGCCGCGGGTGGCGCTCGCCGAGAGAGCGGCTGATCCAGGTGATGGCGGCATCGATGTCCTCGCCGTAGGCGAGCTGGCGCGGCCGGTGGCTCTCCAGGCGGTCGGCGGTGGCAAGCACAGCGGCCAGCAGCTCCTGCAGACCGCGATTTTTGACGGCGGCGGTGGGGATGACGGTAATGCCGAGCATCTTCTCGATGCCGGCCACGTCGATCTTGTACCCCTTGGCCTCGGCTTCGTCGAAGATGTTCAGCGCCATCACCGTCGGGATCCCCAGTTCGAGGATCTGCACCGTCAGGTAGAGATTACGCTCGAGATTGGTCGAATCGACGACGTTGACCACCAGGTCCGGCTTGGCGTGCAGCAGATAGTCGCGGGCGATGATCTCCTCCTGGGTATAGGGGGAGAGGGAGTAGGTGCCCGGCAGGTCGATCAGGCGGATGGTGCGCCCGTTGAATTCGCACTGCGCCTCCTTCTTCTCGACCGTCACCCCCGGCCAGTTGCCGACGTGCAGACGGCTGCCGGCGATGGCGTTGATCAGCGTCGATTTGCCGGCGTTGGGGTTGCCGGCCACCGCCACGGTGATCACTCGCTTGGTGGCCGGCTGCTCCGGTGCGGCCTGGCTCAAGTCTTTGGCGAGATTGCCGTTCATTTCACCACCTCTACGGCAATCCCCTCGGCTTCCTGCTTGCGCAGGGAGAGCTGATAGCTCTTCACGGTCACCTCGATCGGATCACCCAGGGGCGCAACCTTGACCACCTTGACCGTCTCTCCGACCAGCACCCCCATGTCCATCAGGCGCCGCCGCAACGGGCCGATAACGCCGATGGCGGTGATTTTGCCGCTTTCGCCGGGCTTGAGTCTGGCGAGTGTCATTGGACCCTCCTGACCTTGATCTTCATGGCCACGCCGCGGCTGATAGCGATACGTGATTCGTCGACGCGCAGCAGCAGGGGGCCGGCGCCGTTGCTGAGCATTTCGACGATCTTGCCGACGCGCAGACCCATCTCTTCGATGCGGTTCTCGCCTTTGTGGCGTTCCCCGCCGCACTGGCCGCAGCAGGGCTTGTCTTCGTGGGGCTGAACATTGACGCTAACGATTTCACCGGACTCTCCGGGGCTCAGCAGGGCAAGCGGCATCATCGATCTGGACTCCTTTACATGGCTCATGGAAATGGCCTGTCGTTTAAAGAATTTGATAATCGTTTTCAATCGCTTTGCCAAAAAAATCCACGCGGGTCAGAGCGGTTCGCTAAACCACTCTTGAGCGCGTGGATCGCTTTCGCGAAGCGGCGCCGCTCAGTAGAGGACTTTGATCCCAGCCAGATCGTCCTTGGTCAGGGCGTCGAATTTCTTGTGCGACCAATTGCCGACCCAGCCCTTGAACAGAGCCAGGTTGGCCTGCCGCTCGGCCTCGTTGTCACCGAGATGCTGGTACATGTTGCCGGGCTTCTTGTCGTCCTTGCCGGCGCCGTCGTCGAGGCGGCGCATCAGCGCCCCGGTGTCGGGCCAGCCGGTGTAATAGATCAGGTGGGCATAGCTGTCCATGCGCGGACCGATCCCCTTGGCGAGCCAGGCATCCTTCTCCTTCTTGAAAGCCGGGTACTCGGGGGCGTCGGCACCGTGACATGCGACGCAACGGGCAGCGACGAGAGGTTTGATCTGTTGGCTATAGGTGACCTCAGTGGCAGAGGCGGCGGTTACGGCCAGGCAGAAGAGGATGAATGACAGTGCTTGTGTTTTCATGGGCGGCTCCTTGTGATTTTGAAAATTGGTTTCAATTAAATAGCGGAACGCCGCGGCACCGTCAACATAAAAATGATTATCGTTTTCAAATGCAAAGTATGGGGGACGGGAGGAAGACTTAGAGAGACCGTCTCTGACCGGCGGCAAAAGGCATACGGCGCCTTAAGGCGCCGTATCGACAATCAGTTCGAAGAGTTGGGTTTCGTCATTGAAGTTGTAGATTTCGCCGGTTTCGATGATGTAGTGCCAACCGAGGATTTTCAGCGCGCCCTGCTCGTACTTTTCCCGCACATAGGGATAGGTCAGCAGATTTTTCATCTGCACCAGGACGTTGACCTGTTCGGTCAGCCACTCCCGCTCTTCCGGCGTGTCGCCGGTCATCAGGCGATCGACCCGCCCCTTGACCTCGTGGGAAACTTCCAGCCACTTGCGCACATGCGGCAGATGGGCCAGTTCTTCCTCCGGTTTGTTGAGGGCCGCGCACCCGCCGCAGTTGGAGTGCCCACAGACCACGATGGTGTCGACATCGAGAGCCTGCACCGCATATTCGACGGCGCTGGTCGTGGCGACGTACTCCTCGGTACTGCGGTAAGGAGGAACGATATTGGCCACGTTGCGGACGATGAACAGCTCGCCGGGGGCGCTGCCGGTGATCAGATTGGGAACGACCCGCGAATCGGAACAGCCGATGAACAGGGTATGCGGCTTCTGCTGCCGCCCCAGCTCACGAAACAGCTCCTTGTGCCGCTCGAACTCCTCGCGGCGGAACTCCATGATCCCGCGAAACAATCTGTTCATCAGCCTCTTCCTGCCTAAGAGAGATTCTGGCTGCGCACCAGCTGCGGATGCTCCAGCGGCGACACCACCCGAAAGAGGCATTCCAGAAGATCCTTGATCAGTGGATCCTCGTGGCGCCCCGGAAGCAGCGCGATACTTCTCCCGCGTCGATGTTCGAAACCGTCAATCTGGCAGCCGACCAGCCGACCGGCTGCCAGGTGCTCGCTCACCAGGGCGCGCGACACGAAGGCAACCCCTTCCCCGGCAATCACCGAATCGATGGTAAACCGCAGGTCGTCGGAGATCATCACCCCCTCGAAGTCGGCAAAATCGATCCCCTTGCGGACAAGGTTCTGCCGCAGCACCTCCTTGGAGCTGCAACCGTCGCGGCGGGCAAACAGCCGGTAGCGAGTCAGCGTGGCCAGATCGGTATAGCCATCGGCACCAACCGTGACATTTCCGGCGGGCGCCACCAGCAGCATCTCATCATCAGGGAGGATAAACCGGTCGAGGCCGGTGAATTCCTGGTCGGGACAGTGTTCAAGCACCGCCAGGTCGAACTCCTCGTTACGCAGGCTGCGCAGGGCCTCCAGCGGCTGCTGGAAGATGAACTTGAGATCGGCCACATCGGCATTGGCACGGATGAAGTCGCTGAGCACCTGCGACAGGTAGGCCATGCCGAAGGTGGGAGTACAGCAAATTGCCAGCCGCTTGGCAGTACCGAGCCCTTTCAGGCTGTCGATCAGCTCCCGTTCCTTGCGCAGGATTTCGCGGGCCTTGGCCAGCACAAGCTGACCGGCCGGCGTCAGCTCGAGGGTCGGCCCGGACCGATCGAGGAGCTGATGATCGTATTGTTCCTCAAGAAACTTGATCCGCTGCGATACGGCCGACTGCGTGATATGCAACACGTCCGCCGCCCGCGAAAAGCTTCCTTCCTCGACCGCAGCCACCAAGGTTTTCAGATAACGGGTTTCCATAATTTTCGCCAAACCTGAGCCATGCCTAATGAATAAGCCATTGTTATGCCGCACATAAAAATCTTTCGTTTTACCCTAGCATCGGAGATGCCTAGCATACAACCCACCGAATTGTCGACAAGGCCTTCTCGTGCCTTTTTCATCCATCACTGGCGGAAGCGAAAGGAGGCAGGAAACACCCGCATCACTTATAGCATTTCGTCTCATTTTAGGGAGCAAAACGTGAAAGGAGAATCCATGGAACGGAAGTCCAGAATCAGCGCCTCGCGGCTGGTCAGGATCATCCCCCTGCTGTTGCTCGTCGGCGCCTGCGCCACGGGTGCCATCCGGGAGAAGATTTTGAGCCTGCCGCAGATCGAGGGCGCGACTCCGGTCGGGCAAACTGCCTGCCTGGAGTGCCACGAGGACGCCGGCAAGCAGATGGCCAAAAGCGTCCACGGCCGGCTCGCCGAGTTCGAGCTGATGGGCGGGACCGGCGGCTGCGAAGCGTGCCACGGCCCGGGGAGCAAGCATGTCTCCGCGGAGAAAAATGATCAGATCCTCAAGTTCGGGGAGCTTCTCCCCGAAGAATCCGCCGCAGTCTGCGCCAAGTGTCACAGCAGCGGCAAACTGATGGAGTGGACCCACGGCGAACATGCCCTGGCCGACGTGGCCTGCTCGGATTGCCACGCCATCCACGGCGGCGAAAAGTTCGCCCTGAAGAAGCAGGAGCCGGAGCTTTGCTACGGCTGCCACCAGGAACAGATGGCCAAAGCCAGCTTCCCCTCGCACCACCCGATCAAGGAAGGGAAGATGGTCTGCTCCGACTGCCACAACCCGCACGGCGAACTGCAGACCGATGAACTCGCCCGCGACCTGTGCCTCGAATGCCACGCCCGCTACCAGGGGCCGTTCGTCTTCGAACATGCCCCGGTCGAGGAAGACTGCTCGATCTGCCACGACCCGCACGGCTCGGTGGCCGACAACCTGCTGCTGCAGAATGAGCCGTTCCTCTGCCTGCAGTGCCATGAAAGCCATTTTCACACCATGCGGACCGGCAGCACGACGGCCAGTTCGAATCTCGCCATCGACGGCAACCAGCTGCAGGGGACGATCCCGGCCAACGGCACGACCATTGCCGCGACCGGGGCGGGTATCCCCTTCACCAACAGCCACGGGGCGGACGGTTGGAAGATGGCCTTCGGCACCAAGTGCACCGTTTGCCACAGCGTGGTGCACGG
>JAMPXI010000093.1 GCA_023701265.1 Desulfuromonadales bacterium
AGAGTGCCCACGCCGTGGCCCAGGCGCTCAAAACCGCTGCACGGATGGGGCGTGATCAGGCGATCCTGGTCTGTCTCTCCGGGCGCGGTGACAAGGATATCCATACCGTGGCCTCGGCGATGGGTTTTGAATTGTAGGGGCGTGATTTCTCACGCCCAGGGCGCAATAAATTGCGCCCCTACATCAGAAAGGGTTCAATGAAATTTACCGAACTGAATGTCCCCGAGCAGGTCATGCGCGGGATCGAAGCGGTCGGCTTTACCGACCTGACCCCGGTGCAGGAGGAGTCGATTCCCCTGGCATTGGCCGGCAAGGATGTCGCTGCCCAGGCCCAGACCGGCACCGGCAAGACGGCTGCCTTTCTGATCTCCCTGTACAGCCGCATGCTCGCCGACCCGAAACCGACCGGCG
Source organism: Desulfuromonadales bacterium (assembly GCA_023701265.1). Taxonomy (GTDB): domain Bacteria; phylum Desulfobacterota; class Desulfuromonadia; order Desulfuromonadales; family BM103; genus VAUL01. The sequence continues at coordinate 412 of JAMPXI010000093.1, forward strand.
ACCAGCCGCGCGCCCTGATCCTGGCGCCGACCCGCGAACTGGTGGCGCAGATCTGCAGCGATGCCGAGGGCCTCGGCGCACATTGCCCGTTCAAGGTCCAGGCGATCTTCGGTGGCATCGACTACGAGAAACAGCGCCAGGCGCTGCGCAACGGCGTTGACGTGATCGTCGCCACGCCGGGGCGGCTGATCGACTATTTCAAGCAGAAGGTTTTCAGCATGCGTCAGGTCGAGATGGTGGTCATCGACGAGGCCGACCGCATGTTCGATATGGGCTTCATCAAGGATTTGCGCTACATCCTGCGCCAGCTTCCGCCCTTCGAGAAGCGTCAGACCATGCTTTTTTCCGCGACCCTGTCGCCACGGGTCATGGAACTGGCCTACGAGTTCATGAACCTCGCCGAACGGGTCAAAATCGCCCCGGAGCAGGTGACCGTCGAGCGCGTCGAGCAGATTCTCTACCATGTGTCGCGTCGCGAAAAGTTCCCGTTCCTGCTCGGGTTGCTGCGCCGCGAAGTCGCGATGGGGAGGGTGATGCTCTTCGTCAACACCAAGCGGGAAGCTGAGCATCTGGCCGAGCGGCTCAATGCCAACGAGTGCAAGGCCGCGGTGATCTCGGGCGATATCGACCAGCGCAAGCGCCTGCGCCTGATCGACGATTTCAGAGCCGGCCGCCTGCACTTCCTGGTGGCCACCGATGTCGCCTCGCGCGGTTTACATGTTGACGATGTCACCCATGTCATCAATTATGACCTGCCGCAGGACGCCGAGGATTACGTGCACCGCATCGGCCGCACCGCCCGCGCCGGCGCCCTGGGCAAGGCGATCTCCCTGGCCGACGAGGACCTGGTCTTTCACCTGCCGGAGATCGAGGAATACATCGGTATCAAGATCCCCAGCGCCTTCCCCGCGGATGAGGATTTCGTCTGGGATTACCGGCGCACCCCGCCCAAGCGCAAGGTGCCGGTGCCGGAGAAAAAAATTGCCACCGACGGCAAGCACAGCCGGCCGCAGCGGCATCACCGGCGCGGCAAAGGGGCGCCGGGCGGCAATGGGCATTGAAAAACAGTCACGGCTTCCGGTAAAATCCGGAAGCTTATAACCATTACTGGCGGATTCATGTCACGGATTGCTCCGACATTCGAAAACCTTCGGCAGCGTGGTGAAAAAGCGTTGATCACCTTTCTCACCGCCGGCGACCCCGATCTGGCCACCAGCGAGCAACTGGTCCATGCCCTGGTCGAGGCCGGGGCCGATCTGATCGAACTCGGCTTTCCGTTCTCCGACCCGATGGCCGACGGGCCGACCATCCAGATCGCCTCCGAACGGGCGCTGGCTGCCGGGACCACCTTGCGCGGGGTCCTCGACCTGGTCGCCCGGGTCAGGCGGCACACCAATGTGCCGATTGTCCTGATGGGTTATTACAACCCGGTGTTTTGCTACGGTGCCGAGGCCTTTGCCCGTGATGCCGCGACGGCGGGAGTCGACGGTCTGCTGCTGGTCGACCTGCCTCCCGAGGAGACCGGTGAGCTGCATCCGCAGCTCAAGGCCGTGGGTGTCGACCTGATCACCCTGCTGGCGCCGACCACGCCGGAAGCGAGAATGGTCCGCCTTGCCGGCGAGGCCGAGGGATTTCTCTATTATGTTTCGATGACCGGCATCACCGGCACGCAGAAAGTCGATGCGGCGGCGATTGCCGAAGCTGTCGCCGGGGTGCGCCGGGCAAGCGAGGTGCCGGTCGCCGTCGGTTTTGGTGTGGCGACGCCGGAGGATGCCCGCGCGGTTGCGGGGTTTGCCGATGCGGTCGTGGTAGGCAGTGCCCTGGTGCAGGTCATCGCGACTCACGGTCGTGCACCGGGGCTGATCGAGGAAGTACAGAGGTTTGTGCGGGCACTCAAGTCGGGAGTGAATGCCGCGTCCGTTTCCAACTGACCTGCGAGGTTCAATAATGGCCTGGTTCAAAAAATCAAAAGCACCGATCGCGACACCTCTTGATGTCAAAAAGATTCAGATGCCCGAAGGGCTCTGGACCAAGTGCAAGAACTGTGAAGAGATCATCTACACCCGGGAAATCGAGCGCAATCTGAGCGTCTGCCCGAAATGCGACTATCACTTCCGGATCAGTGCCCGTGAACGGATTGCCCTGGTACTCGACGAAAATTCCTTTGCCGAGACTGACCCGAACCTGACTTCGGTCGACTTCCTCAAGTTCAAGGATACCAAGAAGTACAGCGACCGGATCAAGGCGGCGGTCAGCAAGAGCGGCGGCGGGGATGCCATCATCACCGGCACCGGTACCATCGAAGGACTGCCGGTCGTAGTGGCGGTCTTCGATTTCAGCTTCCTCGGCGGCAGTATGGGGTCGGTGGTCGGTGAAAAGGTGACGCGTGCCGTTGAACTTGGTCTGAAAAACCGCCAGCCGGTGCTGGTCTTCTCCTCTTCGGGCGGTGCCCGCATGCAGGAGAGCATCCTGTCGCTGATGCAGATGGCCAAGAGCAGCGCCGCCCTGGCCAAGCTGAAAAAGGCCGGTATCCCGTTCCTGTCGGTGCTGACCGACCCGACCACCGGCGGGGTCACCGCCAGCTTCGCCATGCTCGGCGATCTCAACATCGCCGAACCGCGCGCGCTGATCGGTTTCGCCGGGCCGCGCGTCATCGAGCAGACGATCCGCCAGAAGCTGCCGGAAGGTTTCCAGCGCTCCGAATATCTGCTCGAACACGGCATGGTCGACATGATCGTCTCGCGTCGCGAAATGAAGCAGCGCCTGGCGCAGATCCTGAACATCCTGACCCGGCAGCCGGCTCCCGCGGCCTGACCGTGACGCCGGACGAGAGCCTCGCGTATCTCTACGGCCTCCAGCAGTTCGGGATCAAGCTGGGGTTGGAGAACATCCGCGGGCTCCTGCGGCGGCTCGGTGATCCGCAGGCTGACCTGCGCTGCCTGCATGTAGCGGGGACCAACGGCAAGGGGTCGGTCAGCGCGTTCCTTGCGGAAATGCTGCGGCATGCCGGTTACCGGGTGGGGTTGTACACTTCGCCGCACCTGCACGAGTTTACCGAGCGGATCCGCATCGACGGCGAACCGCTCGGGCTGGACCAGCTTCCCCCTCTGGTCGAGAAGGTGAAAGCGGCCGGCGCCGGGATTCCCGCTACTTTCTTCGAGGCGACCACCGCGCTGGCCCTGCTGGCCTTCCGCCAGGCCGGTGTCGAGGTCGTCGTGCTGGAGACCGGCATGGGGGGGCGGCTCGATGCCACCAATGCCGTCGAGCCGGCGGCCTGTCTGATCACGCCGGTGGCGCTTGATCACCAGGAGCATCTCGGCGCGACCCTGGCCGCCATCGCCGCCGAAAAGGCCGGGATCATCAAGACCGGCGTGCCGGTGGTGTCCGGCGTCCAGGCGCCGGAGGCTGCCGCAGTCATCGTCGCGACGGCTGCCGAACGGCAAGCGGAACTCTGGCAGGCCGGCAACGACTACCAATGGGGCGGCGACCACGCCGCCATGTGGTTCCGTGGCCCCGGGCTGAGCCTTGACGGCTTGCGTTGCGCCCTGGCCGGCGACCATCAGTTGGCGAACTACGCCCAGTCCCTGGCCGGTGCGGCCTGTCTGCGCCGCAGTCATTTCGTGCTCCCCGACGTGGCGTTGCGCCGGGCAGGAGAAACCGTCCGTTGGCCGGGACGGTTGGAATGGTGGGGCGAGCCGCCGGCCATTCTGCTCGACGGAGCCCACAACGCCGCGGGCGCGGCGATGTTGGCCAGGTATCTGGAACAGCGGGTCGGGCGGCCGGTTCGACTGGTCGTTGGCCTGAGCGGCCGGCGGCGGCCGGACGAAGTGCTTGACCCCTTGGCCGGGCTGATCGGTAAGATTTATGCGGCCCCGGTCCCTGAGGTGGCGACGGTCGCCCCGGAGGAGTTGGTTGATTGGGCTCGGCGCCACCACCTGGATGCGGCGGCATTCGCCACACCGGAAGTCGCCCTGACCACCGCCCTCGCCGACCGGAATCCGGCGGAACCCGTGGTTGTCGCCGGATCACTCTATCTGGTGGCTGCGGTGCGCAGTCTGCTGTGCGCCGATGCTGCATGGTCATTGTCTGTCGAGAGGGAAGACCGCTGAGCGCGGTTCGGGAGTGCCGATGAGGCGGAGCCTGCAAATTTTTCTGGTGTTGTTATGCTTCGGCAGCACGTTCGGCCTGCCGTCGGCTTTTGCCGAGGAGGGGATCACGATCGGCTTTGTCCCCGGCCAGGGGATCGTTCGGGGTGCAGCCGACGCACAGTCCTTTGCCGAACTCCTCTCGGTGCGGCTTGGCATGCCGGTCCAGGTTCGCCTGCTGGATTCCGAAGACGACCTGCTCCAATGGTTGCAACGTTATCGCGAAATCGATTGCGGCTGGCTCAGCGAGGCGCGCGTCCGCAGCCTGCCCGCTGCCGTCGTGCTGACACTGGCGGGGGCTGACAGCGTGGCCGGTGCCCCCCTCTCCGGGCGCTTCGTCGCCCGCCAGGGGAGCGATGCCGTGCTGCTGCAGCAGCTGCGGGTTGCCCTGCTGGTCTTCGGCGGCCGGCCGGATGAGGCTGCACTGCTGTCGTCACTGAATATTGCCCGTTTTGTCGAGGTTAAAGGCCCCGCGGCAGAAGAACCAGCGTCAGTGCCCCCCCAGGAAGCCGTCGTCGCCGCAAGTCAGGTGGAATTGCCAACGGCGCCCCCCGCTCCTTCGCCCCTAACCGCCACGCCACTGGAACCCCCGATCTCACTGGTGGCCGATCGCCTTGAATACGACAGTGAAAACAAGGTCATTCAGGCCAGCGGGTCCGTGATCATGCAGCAGGGGGAGACGATCCTTGCCGCCGACGAACTGATCTGGCAGGAAAACACGCGCGATGCCGCAGCCAAAGGGCAGGTCCGCCTAACCGAGCCGTCCACCGAATTCGAGGGTGACAGCCTGCAGGCCAATTTCGCCTCCGGCCAGGGGCTGGCCAGGGAAGGCCGGATTTTTGTACGGGAGCGCAATTTCCATCTGGCCGGCGACGAGATCGAGCGCCTTGGTGAAGCGACCTACCACGTGACCGGGGGGCGCTTCACCACCTGCGATGGTGAAGTTCCCGACTGGCGGTTCACCGCCGACCAGGTTGATGTCACGCTCGGCCGCTATGCGACGGCCCGCAATGTCTGGTTCGAAGTCCGCAACCAGCCACTGATTTATCTCCCCTATCTGCTCTTTCCGGTCAAGTCCGAGCGGGAATCCGGTTTTCTGCTGCCGCGGGCAGGCTATTCCAGCCGAAAGGGGGCGCTGTTGTCTCTGGCCTGGTATGAGGTGATCGACCGCCATCTCGACGCAACGGTTTACCTTGACTACCTCTCCCGCGTAGGTGTCGGCAAGGGCCTGGAATATCGCTACATTCTCGATGGCGGCAATGCCGGCGAAGCCCTGTTCTACCATGTCACGGGGCTGCAGGATGAAGATGATGCCGAAGAGGAATTCCGCGAGGCGAAACATGATACCTTTGCCCTCAAATGGAATCACAACGGTTATCTCCCCGGCGGGGTGAGGTTGGCCGCTGATGTTGATTATGTCGAGGACCTCGAATTTTTCGAGGATTTCGGCGATACCGCCGAGGAATATAACCGCGACCACACCGTCTCTACGATCATGCTGCAGCGCAGCTGGCAGGAGCTGAATCTGACGGTGGTGACAGAGTACATCAGGAATCTGGTGGGAAACAACGATGCCACCCTGCAGCGTTTGCCGGAGGTCAACCTGGCCATGCCCCTGCGGCGCCTGGGGAATTCCCCGTTTTTTCTGCAAGCGGAGAATCTCCTGACGAACTTCGTGCGCGATGAAGGCGTTGACGGCCAGAGGTTATATTTCCATCCGGAGTTGAGCGTGCCGATGAAGCCGGGGAACTGGCTGGAACTGACGCCGAAGGTCGCCCTGCACGGACGTTATTACAATGTGGACAGCCCTGACGACGGCTTGAGCAGAGACGACTACGATGATGAAAGCCTGGTCGCTGAATATGCGGTGACGGCGAGCACCCGCTTCGCCAGGGTGTTCCCCTTTGCCGTCGGGGGACTCGAGAAGCTCCAGCACAGTATCGAGCCACAGGTGACCTACACCTACATCCCCGAAGGGTCCCAGGAGAAGCTGCCGTATTTCGGCGTCTACGACCGGATCGGCCCGGCCAACCGCGTTGAATACGCCCTGGTCAACCGCCTGACCGGTCGTGCCGTCGACGCGGCCGGCAACCGCTCCTATCGCGAACTGCTCAACCTGCGCCTTTCCCAGTACTACGACGTCGCCCGGGCGCGGGATGAAAGTCTGCGCGATCCCGAGGACTTCTCCAACCTGCGGGTCGAACTGCAGGCCAGCCCCACCCCCGCGAGCTCCCTGACCCTCGATGCCTTGGTCCCGGTTTACGGTGATCAGGAATTCTCCAGGGTCACCGCGTCCGCAGGCTATACCGGCCGGCACGGCGACGCGGCCTCGCTCAACTACACTTACGTCAGTGATGAGGATGGCACCACGCCGAGCGACTACCTTGAGCTGAATCTGACGACCGCACTGCTGGCGCCGGTTTATGCCCAGTTCCAGCAGCGCTACGATTTTTACGAGAAGCAGTCGCTGGAGAGCCTGCTCAATCTCGAATACCGGTCGAAGTGCTGGAGCCTGTTCCTGACGCTGCGCAACCGTCCGTCCGTGGACGATCGGCCGGACAATAACGAAATCATGGTCGGCTTTGCCCTCTCCGGTCTCGGGCGCGTCGGCGGTTACGGCAGCAAGCTGGGTCCGTCGGGGAACTGACCGCACGGAGCACCGGGGCGGGTTGTTGACGATTGCCGCTCGCCGCCGGAGCCCCGGGCTGTCCTGACTGCGGCGGTTGCCGGTATGCATTGAAGTGCGGGCGGTTGGCCTGCCTATTGTCATGTGGAGGGATCTGCCATGCGTCGAAAAATCACCCCTGTCCTGCTGTTTCTCTGCCTTTGCGGTTCCGCCGGCTTTGCCCATGAGCCGACAGCTGCGGCCCGGTCCGGACCGTCGGCACAGGCGGCGGCAGTGCCGCTCAACCTCAACAGCGCCACCGTCGAACAGCTCGACGACCTGCCGGGAATCGGGCCGGCCCTGGCTGAACGGATCGTCGCTTATCGCACCGAACACGGATCGTTTGCCCAGGTTGATCAGCTCAACGATGTCAAGGGGATCGGTGACAAGACCCTGGAAAAGCTGCGGGCTCACCTGACCCTGGAGTGAGTGTAATCGTGGTTTGCACAGCCGGCGGGTCGCTTATTGTGGTCAACTGCTGAATGGTGCTTGATTTTTTTCTAATGTTGGGAGAGTATTTAACGCAATTTTGCTGACCGGGTTTTTCCCCGAGGTGAAGGTGGCAGATCTCCCGATGAGCGACAAGACCACACAATCGAATGCATCGCCTGCCCGCCGCATCCCGTGGTGGCCGTTCGGGGTCGTCGCCGTGGTTTTTGTCTTCGCGCTGTTTGGCGACCGCGGCATCTTCCATATTTTCAAACTCAAGAGTCAGCAGTCCGATCTGCAGCTGCAACTTGCCAAGATCGAGGAAGTCAATGCCGGCTTGCGCAAAGAGATTGCCTCGCTCAGCACTGACCGTCGCCACCTGGAGCGGATGGCCCGTTCCCAGTTGGGGATGGTGCGGGATGACGAGGTGGTCTACCAGTTTGCCAGCAAGAAGCATACGGTTCCGCCCTCCCTGCCGGCCGCTTCCGCCGAAGCCTCGCGCTGAATCATTGATTTTGCCCGCCGTTGCGCCGCCGCTTGCCTTGACAGCAATCGGGGGCGGCGCTAACATACCATCCTTTTCAGCACCTATCCCGGACCGGTTCCATGAGTGAAGATCGTCGCAAGAGCTGCCTTGTCTGCGCCTGGCGCGCCACCTGTGCCAAGCGCTTCAGTATGGGTGACGATGCCACCCTGCATTGCCCGGATTTCAGCGAGGACGTCACGCTGCGCAAGCGTGCCGCCGAGCCGGTGCCGACGCCCGAAGGGGAGGCCCAGGGATGAGAGAAGCGCTGCAACAGCGCCTTGAGACCGCCCTGCAGGCCTGCTATGCGACGGGCGTCCTCACTTCCGGCGTGGCCCCCGAGGTGCAGCTCGAGGTGCCGGGCAATCCCGAGCATGGTGACTTTGCCACCAATCTGGCGATGATGCTGGCCCGTGCCGAGCGCAAGGCGCCGCGCCAGGTGGCCGAAGCTCTGGTCACGGCGCTGGGCGACGGGGAGGGGATGTGGCGCAAGCTCGACATCGCCGGCCCCGGCTTCATCAATTTCACCCTGGCTCCGCTCGCCTGGTACCGGGTGCTCAATGACATTCACCGTCTCGACGGGCGTTTCGGCTGCTGCGATGCCGGGGCCGGCCGCAAGGTCCAGGTCGAGTTTGTCAGCGCCAACCCCACCGGACCACTGCACATCGGCCACGGCCGCGGCGCCGCGGTCGGCGATACCCTCTGCCGGCTGCTCGCCGCCGCCGGCTGGAATCTCACCCGCGAGTTCTACTACAACGACGCCGGGGCACAGATCGGCAACCTGGCGCTGTCGGTGCAGGCGCGCTGCCTCGGCATCGAGCCCGGCGATGAGCGCTGGCCGGCCGACGGCTACCAGGGAGAGTACATCAAGGATGTCGCCCGTGGTTACCTGGCCGGGGAGAAGGTCGATGCCGGTGACCAGCATGTCACCGCCGCCGGCGACCCGCAGGATCTCGATGCCATCCGCCGTTTCGCCGTGGCCTACCTGCGCCGCGAGCAGGATCAGGATCTTGCGGCCTTCGACGTGCGCTTCGACGTCTATTCCCTCGAATCCGCCCTGTACACCGACGGCAAGGTCGATGCGGTCGTCAGGCAGCTGATCGCCAGCGGGCATACCTTCGAGCAGGATGGGGCACTGTGGCTGCGCACCACCGATTTCGGCGATGACAAGGATCGGGTCATGCGCAAGGCCGATGGCAGCTACACCTACTTCGTCCCTGACGTGGCCTACCATCTCGACAAGTGGCAGCGTGGCTTCCAGCGGGTCATCAACGAGCAGGGGGCCGACCACCACAGCACCATCACCCGGGTGCGTGCCGGCCTGCAGGCCCTGAATGTCGGCATTCCGCAAGGGTGGCCCGATTATGTGCTGCATCAGATGGTCACGGTGCTTCGCGGCGGCGAGGAGGTCAAGATCTCCAAGCGCGCCGGCAGCTACGTGACGCTGCGCGACCTGATCGAGGAAGTCGGCCGTGACGCCACGCGCTTCTTCTTCCTGATGCGCCGCAGCGATGCCCAGCTGGTTTTCGACATCGATCTGGCCAAGCAGCAGGGGAACGAGAACCCGGTCTACTACGTGCAGTATGCCCATGCCCGGGTGTGCAGCATCAATCGCAACGCCGCCGAGCAGGGGGTGGCGCTGCCGGCGGCGGGCGAGGTCGACCTCGACGGGTTGACCCTCGACGAGGAGTTGGCGCTCACCAGGCTGCTGGCCCGTTATCCCGAGGTGGTGGCCGGAGCGGCCGAACAGTTGGAGCCGCACCGCCTGGCCTTCTATCTGCAGGAGCTGGCGGCGGCCTTTCACAGTTATTACAATCGTCAGCGTGTGCTGGTAGACGACCCCGCCGTCAGCCGTGCCCGCCTGCTGCTGGTCAACGCGGTGCGTATCGTCCTTGGCAATGCGCTGGGGCTGCTCGGCATGGCTGCTCCCGAGCGGATGTAGCCGGAGAACTGGGAAGAATCGAGTCCATGAGCGAAATTCCGGTAATGTCCAGAACCCAGCGCCGTTTTGAGCGCCGGCAGATACTGCTGATGACCATCCTGGTGCTGGCGGTGACCGTCGCCAGCTTTTTCCTCGGGGTCATGGTCGGCGAGCGCGGCAGCCTCTTCGGTTCGCGGGTCGAGGCGCCACGCCTGCCCATGGCGCAGATCGCGCCGCCGCCCTTGCCGTCCAGCGCCCCGGCCGGGGCACAAAAGCTGACGTTCTACGATGATTTGCCCAAGGGGAACTCCGCACCCCTGGGGAGCGGCATCAATATGCCGAAGGGTGGCTATCTGCCGCCGCCCCCGCCCGCAGCCGTCGCTCCGGCGGCCGCTGTTGCCCCCCCCGTGGCGGAGGCAGCGGTGGTCAAGGAGCCGGCAGCCAGGGCTCCGGCGGCCGCTCCGGCCCCGGCCAGGGAAGTTGCCGCGCCCAAGACCAGTGCCGGCGGCAGTTTCGTGGTGCAGATCGCCGCGACCAAAGATCAGGCCGAGGCCAGGCGGCTGGTCGACAAGTTGAAGGGGAAGGGGTTCGCGACCTCGTCGGAACGTGCTGACCTGGGTGCCAAGGGGATCTGGTACCGCGTGGTGGTCGGTCCTTACGGCGACAAGGCTACGGCCGACAAAGCGGCGTCGCAACTGAAGCAGCAAAAGTTCTCGGCGA
>JAMPXI010000094.1 GCA_023701265.1 Desulfuromonadales bacterium
AGAAAAGTCGCGGCCAGTCCGGCACGGTCGGCCAGGATGCCGACCAGTGGTGCCGCCGCGATAAAGCCGAGCCGGAACAACAGGGACTTCAGGGAGAGAATGCTGGCCCGCTCGCTGCTGCGACTCTGCTGCTGAATGTGCAGGCGCAGCAACGGCCCCTGCAGGCCGCGCATCAGGGTGAGCAGAAAATACCAGGCACATCCCCAGACGGCACGGGTGGCGGCCAGCCCCAGGTAGCCGGCGGCCGTCAGGGCGAGACAGAGCCAGATGACGCCGCGTGAGCCAAGGTGGAACTGTGCCCGGGCACTGAGTATGGAACCGAGGGAAACCGTCAGGTTGGCAATGGCCCAGATCGGTCCGAACCAGGCCAGCGGTACGCCCTGCTCCTGCATGTAGGGTTGAACCAGCCAGACCGGAAAGAACGAGGCCAGCCCGAGCAGCGCACCGAACAGAAGCGCCCAGCGCAGGGCTGGAGTTTCGATCAGGGCGCGCCGGGCGATGCCGCGAGCTTCGTGCCAGTGCGAGACAATCGGTTCGGGGAGGCGCCCGCCCGGTTCCCGCAGACGTTGGCAGATCAGCCAGGCAGCGACCCACACCGCCACCTGCAGCAGAAACGGCAACAGCGGCAGCCAGGCATACAGCACGCCGGCGCCGATTGCGCCCGCGGCCTCGCCGGCCTGGGCCCAGGCCGTCATGTGCCCGTCATGACGCAGGTACTCGTCCTCCCGGCCCTGACTGCGCAGCGTCTCGAACAGCAGGGCGCTGTCGGCACCGCTGATGAAGGCGTAGGAAATGCCGAGCTGTATCTCCGCCAGCAGGACGGTTGCGAAGCTCCCGGCCACGGTGTAGGTCGCCCAGCCGGAGATGCCGAGCAGCGATGCCAGCAACAAGGAACAGCGGTAGCCGAGGCGGTCGCTCAGGTACCCGGAGGGATACTCCATGACCACCGTGGCCACGGAAAAGATCGCCTGGAGCAGCAGGATGTCGGCAAGCGTCAGCCCGATCTGGTCTTTCCAGAAGAGCGTGATGATGGCCATCGGGAAGAGGGCCATCTTGAGGAAGGCGAAGGTGTTGAGGAGAGGGAGGTTGGCGTCGAGAGATGCGAAGCGAGAGACGCGATGCGCGAACAGTCTCATTCTCGTTTCAAGGTAAAATGGGGACAGAATTCAATTCTGTCCCCATTTTACCGCCAATAAATACAAGCGCTCGGACAGTTGTCCATCGCCTGCTCGATTTTAGCTTCCGGCGCGCCGGCCGGGTTGTAGACTTCCGCTTTGTGGTCGTGGCCATGGGCATGGCTGTGCTGCTCGTCCTCGCACATGCGGAACACCTCCGGACAGATCTGCGTGCAGACCTCGCAGCCGATGCAGCATTCCCTGTCCACAGCCGGTATCCGTGCCATTGTCGAACCTCCGCATAAAAGTCTGAAAATCATAACAGGGAAGGCGGCTGAAAACCAGTTATTCTTGAAATTTGCCAATATTTCCGAGGGGCTTTATACTGACCCATTATGGCGATAAAGACCGGACTGCGCACCGAAATCGTCATCAGTACCGTGTTGCTCCTCGGGGCTGCCCTGCTGTTTGCCGGTTTTCTGTTGGTCAAGCTGACCGAGCGTGAACTGCTCGATGAGCGCCGGTCCTCCCTGCACCGTACGGTTCGTTTGATCGGAGCCGCCAACCCCCTGCCATCCTCGCTCTCGACGTTATTGTCGCCGCTGACCCGCGACGGCGACCTGATCGCCTGGCGGCTGCTCGCCAGCGATCTTGTGCCGGTCGTGACTTTTTCCCTGGAGTCGGCCCCCTTGCCGGGCGAGCTGCCGGCGATTCCGCCCGGTCCCGGCGAGGTTGGCGAAAACCTGGTCTACTCCTCGACCTGGAATCCGTTCCGCCCGCCTCCGGTCAGTTATCTCGATCTTGCGGTAACCACCGGCGATTCGACCGAGAACGTCCTGCAGTTACGGTTTTCCCTGGAATCACTGGTGGCCCAGGTTCATCGCGCCCAGCGGCTGGTCCTGATCTATGTGGTGCTCTATGGAGTAGTGCTGAGTGTTTTCGGGATCTTTGTCCTGAATCGCAATGTGGTCGAGCCGGTGCGCCGACTGCGTACCGCGACCGCCGGTGTGGCGGCCGGCGACCTGGCGCCGATCGACGTGATGCACGGCCCGGGAGAAATCCGGGAGCTTGCCGAAGACTTCAACAGCATGATTGCAGCGCTCCAGGGGAGCCGGGCGGAGACCGCGGCGCAGATCCGCTCGCTGGAGGATGCCAACCGGGCTCTGCAGCAGGCGCGCGACGAGGTGGTGCGGGCCGAAAAGATGGCGTCCGTCGGCCATCTGGCGGCCGGCATGGCTCACGAAATCGGCAACCCGCTCTCCGCTGTGATCGGCTATCTCAATCTGGTCAAGGAAGAGCTTGTCGAGCCGGCTCAGCGCGACCTGATCGAACGTTCCCTGTGCGAGGTCGGGCGTATTGACCGACTGGTCAGGGATCTGCTCGACTATGCGTCGCCGGTCCGTTCCGGGGATGAGCCGTTCGATCCTCTGGCAGCCTTGCGCGATGCAGCGGCACTCCTTGTCAATCAAGGCGTTTTCGAGGATGTACGTTTCACGGATCGTGCGCCGGCTCGATTCGAGCGTGTGTACATGGACCGTGGACGTTTTCAGCAAATCTGCGTCAACCTGCTGCTCAATGCCCGTGACGCCATGCCCTGCGGTGGCGAGGTGACCTTCACGGCGGACTGCCAAGGGAACGTGTTGGCCCTGCATATCGCTGATTCCGGCTGCGGGATCGCCCCGGAGCAGCTCAAGCAGATCTTCGAGCCGTTTTTTACCACCAAGGATCCAGGTAAGGGGAGGGGGCTTGGTTTGGCTGTCTGTCAGCGCCTGATTACCGAAGCGGGCGGGCGGATCGATGTGCAATCAGCGCCGGGGGAGGGGAGCATTTTCTCGGTCCGGTTGCCGGTTGTCCGGGAGGAGGTCTGATGGCGAAGGCAAAAAGGCAGGTTCTGGTCATCGATGATGAAGCAGCTTTGCGTCATATGCTGCGGCTGGTGCTCGAACGCGACGGTTTTGCTGTCAGTGAGGCTGCCAGCGGACGCGCCGGGATTGATCGCCTGCAGGCGGCAACCTTCGATTTCATCCTCTGTGACATCCGCATGCCGGAACTCGACGGGCTCGGTTTCCTGAAGGAAAAAACGCATCATAAGCTTGGTGGAACGGTGATCATGATGAGTGCCTACGGCACCATCGATACCGCCGTCGAGTGCATGAAACAGGGCGCCTACGATTACATCTCCAAGCCGTTTCGTCCCGACGAAATCCTGCTCACCGTTCGCAAGGCCGAGGAACGTCTGCAGCTGCGGCAGGAAAATGTGCAGCTGCGCGATGACCTCCGCCGCAGCGGGCGGCCGCAGGGGACGGCGGCCATCGTCCATTGCAGCGCAGTCATGGATGTGCTTCTGGAGACGGTACGCAAGGCGGCTGCGACATCGGTGCCGGTGCTGGTGACCGGTGAAACCGGCACCGGCAAGGAGTTGATTGCGCGCGCCCTGCATGTCGAAAGCCCTCGGCGTGATCAAGCGTTCCTGGCGGTAAACTGCAGTGCCATCCCGGCCGGTCTGCTGGAGAGCGAACTGTTCGGCCATGCCCGCGGCGCCTTTACCGGTGCCGACCGCGAGCGCATCGGTCTGTTCGGGGCGGCCAACGGCGGCACCCTGCTGCTCGACGAAATCGGCGATCTCCCCCTGGAACTGCAGCCAAAGCTGCTGCGCGTCCTGCAGGAAGGAGAAATCCGCCGGGTCGGCGACAATCATGCGCAGCCGGTCAATGTCCGGGTGGTCGCGGCAACCGCCCGGGATCTGCGCCAGGCGGTCGCGCAGGGGCGTTTTCGCGAGGATCTCTTCTACCGGTTGGCCGTGGTCACTCTGGAACTGCCGCCATTGCGCCGCCGTGTTGAGGACATCGCTCCTTTGGTCGGACACTACCTGCCGCTCCTGGCGACCCGCCTTGGCCGGCCGGTGCCGCAGCTGTCGGCGGCAGCGATGCAGCTGTTGGAAAAGCACACCTGGCCGGGGAACGTGCGCGAGCTGGTCAACGTCCTGGAGAAGACCCTGGTGCTCTGTCGCGAGGAGAAGATCGATGCCAGCGACATCGTTCTGACGCAGAAGCCGGCAGCTGCGGGGGCGCCAGCCGACCTGTCGTTGAAGCGGGCGGTGGCTGAAATCGAGCGCGACTTCATCTGTCGGGCTTTGGCCGCGACCAGCGGCAACCGCACCCAGGCGGCAAAGCTATTGGAAATCAGCCTGCGCAACCTGCTGTACAAGATCAAGGAGTATGGGTTGCACAATTAGAAGCGCGATCCGTGCTTGTGAACAATTTGCGCGCCATCCATGCAAGATTTGCATGGAAGTTGCTGGAAAAGCGTGCTAAACAGGAATTTCTACACGCAATATCGCATGGTTGTGTGCTGTTGTTGTTGTGAGGCGCTTGGTATGGGATTTGCTCAGAATCAAGATGGGCACAACGGCCTACATCTTATGGAGGCGACGATGCGGCAACGGAAGTCATCCCAGGCAGGTTTTTCGATGGTGGAGATGCTGATTGCGGTGGTGATCCTGTCTGTCGGTTTGCTGGGATTGGCCGAACTGCAGATCACGGCGTTGAAGACCAATGCCCATAGCGAAGGGTTGATGGCCGCGTCCGGCGTGGCTCAGATGTTTCTCGAGGACGTCACCTCGTGGGCAGAGAGCGATGCCCGTCTCGATGCCGATGCGAACGGCAGGTCCGACTGGAATGGCGGGGCGGTCACCGTGACCGGGGCCGGCACCTTCAATGTCACCTATGATGTCGATGCCAATCACCAGGGACTCAACGGAGTGACCAAGGTGACCGTGCATGTTGCCAATTCGCAAGTGAGAACGGTTTTTGGAAGTGGCCTCAATACGGTCACCATGAGTACGATCAAGCGGGCCTTTTAGGGAGTCGTTGCATGAATATCCACCAACCGTCTGCTCGCGGGATGTCCCTGGTCGAATTGGTCCTTGTCATGGCCATTTTCAGCGTGGTCGTGCTTGCCGTCATGAGTCTCTACATCCCGACAGTCAAATCCACCACGATACAGACACGCGTGACCGACGTGCAGAGTAACTTACGTCTGGCGGCGGATCGCATGACCCAGGATTTGCTGATGGCAGGCTTTCTGGTTGCCAACGATCCCATCATCAACGAATCGGCGACTGAACTGACGATACGAAGCCGCGCGGTCGTCGAGGGGGTTGGCCGCGTGGCGAGTGCCGCCAACGGCTCCACCTCGGTCACGCTGACGCTGAGCAACGCCGACATGGTGGATTATTTCCCCGTGAATTCTCTGATCCGGGTATTCAACGCGGTCAACATGATCGAACTTGCGGCTTACGATGAAGCGAATGCCACCGATGCCCAGGATCACGTCTATACGGTGACAGCGGTTTCCGGAAGCACGATCACTGTCAACCATGCCGGCGTATTGGACGGGATTTCCAATGCCGAATTTGTCGAAGCGATTGTGGCCAGGGTCCTTGACGACCAGCAGCCGCCAACGCAGACAATCCGCTACCGCGTGGTCGGCGGCAGCCTGGAACGCACTGTCAATGCCACGAGCCAGCAGTTTCTTGCCCGGGGGGTCAACTCCATCACGTTTGCCTACGGGCACTCGGCGACTTCGGGACGGGTCAACAAGGTCGACTTCACGCTGGTAGGACAGACCCAGGCCTACCAGGGTGACGTCAAAACCCGCCAGGTGCGATCCAGCGTGACCTTGCGCAACGTATTCTAGAACAAGGAATGGGAGGTCGGCGGATGCGAGCTGATCATAAGGGAAAAGGGACGCGGGAAAGCGGCATGGCGCTGATCATTGCCATCGGTTTCCTGGCCATCCTCAGCATTATCGGTGCGGTGGTGCTGGATGTCGCGACCCGCGATCTTGCCGGTTCAGGAACCTTGACGCCGGTACGCAAGGCGTTCTACACGGCCGATCGGGCCGTAGAGTACTCCATGAACCGGGAGATCCTGACCAACATATCGCCATCCGGAGCCGCAATCAACCTGATGACTGGCACCACCAGCGGCGGCATTGTCCATAAAGCGATCATCAATTCGGTCAACGTGGCCGATGGCCAATTGATCTCCGGTTTCGTGACCGACCTGGGTGCGAAGTCCCTTCCCAGTTCCATGGCTTCGTACTTCGGTTCGGAGTTCGGCGCCAATGTCTACCACGTTTCCGCCGAAGCCAAGGCAGGACCGTCCAGCCGTGAGCAGAAGATCAATGTCGATGCGAGCATTGTCCGACTTTTCAAACTTGATGACGACACCATTTTCCGGACTTCCGGGGGAGGTTGATCATGCAGACCCGTTCCATGCTGGTTTTGCTGGCAGGCGTGCTGGCTACCCTCGGGGCGATCCCCGCCAATTGCTTTGCCGGTCCGGATGATTATATCGGCGACTCCAACATCTACGTCGGTTCATCCGACCAGCGGGCGCGTCCGAACGTCCTCTTCATCCTGGATACCAGCCTGGCCTCGCTCAACCCGGCCGGGAGCGGTACCTACGCGACGCCGTTCACCTGCACGGGGACGGCGACGGACCAGACCGCGACCTGCAGCAAGGATGCCGCGAAAGCCTACACCCCGGACGCCACTCCGCCTTTCAATCCCGAGGAGATCTACCAGTTCTCGGTAAACGGCACCTGGACGCCGCTGCGGAACGCCACACCCTACCTGCTCAGCAACGCGGCCGGCTGTGTCGGCTCCAGAACCTATACGGTCTCGGACGGGACGTCCGTGACCGAATACAAGAACCTGCAGGTTTACCTGGCGAAATACGGAACCTACACCGGGATCGGCGACGCCTGGTTCCCGAGTCTGACCAACGCGGCGTGCGATAGCACCAGCGGTCGGGGGGGGACCTACGCCACCGGGGATTATCTGAACTTCATTTTCCGTAATGTCGTCACTGGTACGGGCACAACGACGGCGGCAAAGGTCGTGCATGGCATCGCGGGCGGGAAATATGCGGTTTTTACCGCTCTGCGCGAGCACGTGGTCCCTGCGGCAGGCAGTTATGTGAATGGCAACAATCTCACTGCCTGCAACATCACTTCAAGCGGCTATAACGGCCAGTGTTCCGAACCGTATACCGGCAGGAACGACACGCTTTACTGGTCCAAGGGGGCTACGAGCTACGCAAGCAGGACCGATGCAGCGATTGCCAGCCTTCCCAACTGGAGCACGGGGACGACCTATGTGGGCCCGCCACCGCCGGCCGCCGACTACGAAACCCAGCGCGAGATCTTTTACGAAGCCCTGGAAAGGATTATTACCCGCCAGCGGGTGAACATCAACTTCGGGGTCATGGTCTACAATCCGAACATCCAGGGGGGGATAATCATCGATCATCCCACGGACACCACCAGTACGTCACATGTCCAGGATCTGCGACTCGAGGCAAATCTGAACAAGTTTCTCTTCCTGCTGCCCAAGGGGGAGAATTCCGGGGTGGTGGCCAACAAGGCCAACCCGGATTCCTATGATATCGCCAGCGGCGAGGGCCCCCGGACCATCAAGGCCGGGCCGCAACGTCCACTCGCCGAAGTACTCTTTGATGCCGGCCATTATTTCATGGCGGATTACCCGGGGACCTCGGAGTACATCAATGAATCCCGGACGATCGACACGGCGGCGGCCATTTATCCGAATGTCGACAACTGCGATTACAACCACATCATCATGATCACCAACGGCCTGCCGAACGCGGAAACCACGGCCAGTGTCGGTTATCTGTCGATCGGCGACCAGGGCGACTACGATGGCGATTTTGCGGCCGACCCGACCCTTGAGAGATCCTACGGCCAGGGCACGCACTTCCTCGATGACATTGCCGGGTATCTGCACGACACCAAGGGTGTTACCATTTACACCATCCTGGCCTTCCAGGGATACGATTCACTGCTGGATGATACGGCGGTTGACGGCGGCAGCAGCCACTTGTACCTCGCCGGCAGTGCCGGTGATCTGGCCAATGCCTTCGACGATATCTTCAACAATATCGTCGCCGAAAAGGACTCCGCGTTTGTTGCCCCGGTGGTGCCGGCCAGTTCCACCAACCGGACCATCAGCAGCAACCGGGTCTATCTCGGACTGTTCAAGCCCCAGATCAAGGCGGCCTGGCATGGCAACGTCAAGAAGTACCAGGTGAAGTTCGGCTCGGTCGATACCCTGGCCGATGCCAGCGGCAATGATGCCACCGACGTCAACGGCGATTTCATCGCGGCCGTCAAGTCCTACTGGGGTTCGGCGACGGTGACCAGCCTCGGCGAGAGGATCTTCTCAGCCGACCCCGAAAATCCCTACCGGCTGGTTTCGGAAGGGGACGGCGGGATTGTCGATGCCGGCGGCATCGGCGGCTCCCTCAAGGCCCGCCCCAACCTTTATTCCGGAGAGACTTACTGGTCGCGGAGTCTGTTCACCTATCTGAGCGGCACCAAGACCCCCCTGCGGACCAACAGCACGACCTACATTGCTCCTGTAAATTTCGGGCTGCTTTCCACTGAAACCGATGAGAGAACCCGCCTGGTCGACTGGCTTTACGGTTTCGATGCCTATAACGACAGCAACCGCTATGGCGCCCGTGACTGGCTGATGGGGGATGTCCTCCATTCCCGGCCATTGGTCTTCAACTATTCAAATTACGCCGATGCTGACGAAAATTACTGTTCCGAGAGCCCGCGAGCCGGCGGGGCGTATAACAGTTCGGTGATTTTTGTCGGCGGCAACGACGGCATGATGCATGCGTTCCGTGACTGCGACGGCAAGGAACTGTGGGGTTTTGTCCCGCCACTGCTGCTGAATCGGCTGAAAAGCCTGCCGGACATCTCGCACAACATTTTTGTTGACGGAGCTCCCACCCTGTATGTCCACGATACACTCAATGACGGCGTGATCAACTCAAGCCAGGACGACAAGGTCATCCTGCTGTTCGGCCTGCGGCGAGGGGGGGGCAACAATACCCTGGACGACGACGGCGACCTGAGCACGCAGGTGCCGCGCGGGGCGTACTATGCGCTGGACGTGACGAATCCGGCAAACCCGACCATGCTGTGGGAGATTACCAGCAATACCTCCGGTTATGAAGAGCTGGGCGAGTCATGGAGCCAGCCGCGTCTTGGCATGCTCAAGGATTCCAGCGGCGTCTCCTGGCTCGTCGCTTTTGTCGGCGCCGGTTACGATCAGAACGAGGATCTCCGCTGGGGGAATACCCAGACCTTCCCTGACGATACGACCCATACCAAGGATACGACCCTGCTTTCCAATGATAGCGGCACGCAGACCTCCGCAGGCACCTCCGGACCCTACAACCCGCGGGGCCGCGGCATCTTTGCCATCAAGGTGGCACAGATGGAAACCTATACCCTCGATACCGTGAATGCTCTGGGCGATCCGGTGAGCTATCCCAATCAAAGGAAGCCGAACCTCACCGGTACCGGCGGCCTCCTGTGGAAATTCACCTACGGTACCGGTACGTCAACCGCGGCGGCAGGACAGTCAAACCAGATGACCTACTCATTCCCCTCCGACCTGACCGTTCTGGACCTGAACGGCGACGGCCTGGTCGACCGCATTTACACGGGCGATACCGGTGGCCGCATGTGGCGTTTTGACGACAACGGCAATCCGTATACCTACGACCTGGACGGTGGCAACCTGTGGACCGGGAATATCATCTTCAGTTCCAACCCCGGCTATGACGGGGACTTCAATGATACGACCGGTGCCTACTCGGTCACTTCCGAAACCAGCAATGGCCGCAAGATCTTCTACAAACCGGCGGTGACGATCATGGATGGCAACCCGGTGCTCTATTTCGGCACGGGAGATCGCGAACACCCGTTGAATTTCAGTGTGGCGGACCGTGTCTATTCACTGACCGACCGCGGTCAGAACTACTCGACCTCCGATCAACTGCCGGCCGCGACCAATCCCGATGACACCCGGACCGACAACGTCAACGAATCACATTTGATCGACCTTACCGACAACGACCTTCAGAACGGGACGTCCGCGGTGGCGCTGCAGGTGATCAATGCCCTGGAGACAGCGACCAACTTCGGCTGGTACATCAAGCTGGAAAATACTGGGGAAAAATCTCTTTCCGCGCCGGTTGTCTTCGGTGGTCAGGCGTACTATACGACTTATTCGCCGCTGCTGGTGATTGACGACCCCTGCGAGGTCGGCAATCTCGGCACCTCCCGCCTGTATCATCTGGACTACCAGACCGGCGAGGCGGTTTTCAACCATGCCTCGGACAGTGGACAAACAGCGAACACGGAGAACATAAGGGCGAGCAAGGATGGCGCCATCCTCCTCAAGGCCGACCGGATCAAGCAACTCGGCGAAGGGATTCCGTCCGGTATCGTCACCTTGATCGATGCCAGCGGCAAGGTGACCCTGATGATCAGTGCCAGTAACCGCGTCGGTACCTACGCCGCGCCGGATACCAGGCTGATCACGCCGGTTTATTATATGCAGTGGGCACCGAAGTAGACGGACCGATCGATGTTGAGAGGCTGCTCCCAGATTTTGGGGGCAGCCTCTTTCTGTTGTTGAAGGGAGGAGCGGTACATGAAAATCAACGCGGCTTTCCCCGTGTTTCTGTTGCTGGTTTTGTGTTGCTGCAGCGAGAAACCGCAAGATTCGTCCATACGTCCGCAGGCGTCAACCGG
>JAMPXI010000095.1 GCA_023701265.1 Desulfuromonadales bacterium
TCGGTCTCGACACCCTGGCCTTCGTCGCCCAGCATTCCTTTGAATTGCTGCCGCACGACGAAGCCCGCGAACTCTACCGGGTACCGGCGTTTTTACAGACGTTGATCGATGCCGGAAGGCTAGGCGACAAGAGCGGTGCCGGCTTCTATCTCAAACAGAAGAGTGCCGACGGCAAGCAGATCCTCGCCTGGAACTGGCAGAGTGGGGAATACCAGCTGCCGCAGAAACCGGCCTTCCCCTGCCTGGTCGCGGCCAAACAGGCTCCCGACGCCACAGCGCGCCTGCGCGCGGTGCTGGCCGGCGACGATCCCGGCGCCCGCTTCGCCTGGCTGACGCTGCGCGACACCCTGCTCTATGCAGTCAACCGCATTCCTGAAATCAGCGACGACATCGTCGGCATTGACCGCGCCATGCGCTGGGGTTTCGGTTGGGAACTGGGTCCCTTCGAGATGCTTGACGCCATCGGGATCGAGACGTTCGTCGCCCGGGCGGAGGGCGACGGGATCAGCGTACCGGAGGGCCTGCGCGGCATACCGGCTTTCTACCGGTTGGCCGACGGGGCCGAGGAACAGTTCAACCTGGAGGCGCGCAGCAATCAGCCGGTACCGAGCGCACCGGGGGTCATCAAGCTCGACATCATCAGGAAAAGCCGCGGGGTGGTCATCAGCAAGCCGGCCTGCTCGTTGCTCGACATCGGTGACGGGGTATTCGCCCTCGAATTCCACGGCAAGATGAACACCATCGGCGCCGACGTCCTGCAGATGCTGCCGCAGGCGCTGGCCCGTGCCGAGGATGAGGGGGTGGCACTGGTGGTCGGCAGCCAGGGAACGCAGTTCTCCGCTGGAGCCGACCTGATGATGCTGGCCTTTGCCATGCAGATGAAGCAGTTTGCCGAGATCGAGAAGATGGTGCGCGTCTTCCAGAACGCCACCTTGGCGCTGAAGACCGCCCAGGTGCCGGTGGTGGCCGCCCCGTATGGCCTGACGCTCGGCGGTGGCTGCGAGTTCACCATGCACGCCACCGCGGCCCTCGCCCATGCCGAAACCTACATGGGGCTGGTGGAGATTGGTGCCGGACTGCTCCCCGCCGGCGGCGGCACCAAGGAACTGGCGCTGCGCGCCGTGCAGACGGCAACTGCCGCCGAAGCCGATGTCGGCCCATTCATTCTCCGGGCATTCCGCACCATCGGCCTGGCCAAGGTATCGACCTGCGCCGACGAGTTGTTCGTAATGGGGCTGTTGCGCGAAGGGGACCGGGTGTGCATGGATCTCGACGGCCAACTCGGCGCCGCCAAGGCCTTTGCCCTGGCGCTGGCACCAACCTACCGCCCGGCCCGGCCGGCCGTCATCCCGGCCCCGGGGCGAAGCCTGGCCGCCAGTCTCAAGAGCTCGCTGTGGAATCTGGCGCAGGGGGGACAGATCACCCCCTACGAGCGGCTGATCGCCGGCAAGGTCGCCGACATCCTCTGCGGCGGCGACGTCCCGGCCGGCACCCCGGTCACCGAACAGTATCTGCTCGATCTCGAACGCGAGGGGTTCCTCTCCCTGTGCGGCGAAGCAAAGACACTGGAACGGATCGGCCACCTGCTCAAAACGGGGAAGCCGCTGCGGAACTGATTCTTAACTGCGAGAGGAGTCAACCATGCCAATCGCCTACATCCTCGACGCCTGCCGCACCCCCGGGGGGAAGGCCCACCGCGGCGCCTTCCGCCATACCCGCCCGGATGATCTGGCCGCGGCGGTGATCCGGGCGCTGCTCGAACGCACCGCTACCGACCCGGCGCTGGTCGACGATGTCATCCTCGGCTGCGCCTTCCCCGAAGCCGAACAGGGGATGAACGTGGCGCGGATTGCCGCGCTCAAGGCCGGTCTGCCGGTCACCGTGCCGGCCCAGACCGTCAACCGCTTCTGCGCTTCCGGGCTGCAGGCCATCGCCAGCGCCGCCGAACGGATCATTGCCGGGGGCGCGGACTGCGTCGTCGCCGGCGGCACCGAATCGATGACCATGGTACCGATGGCCGGCCACGCCTTCCGTGCCAATCCCGCTCTGGTCGGCGCCTGGCCGGAAGTCTACGCCGGCATGGGGATCACTGCCGAAATCCTCGCCGCCAAGTACGCCATCGACCGCGCGACCCAGGACGCCTTCGCCGCAGAGAGCCACCGCAAGGCGGCCGCGGCGCAAACGGCCGGGCACTTTGCCGCCGAGATCATTCCGATTGAGGCTGAGCAGGTGACGCTGGAAACCGGCCGGCCGGTTTCCAACATGGTGACGATCGATGCCGACGAGGGGGTGCGCCCCGACACGACGGTCGCAGCGTTGGGGAAACTCAAACCGGCGTTCAAGGTTGACGGCACCGTCACCGCCGGCAACAGCTCACAGATGACCGACGGCGCCGCGGCCGTGCTGGTGGTCTCGGATGCCTTTCTGCAGAAATGCGGGCGGTCACCGCTGGCGCGCTTCATGGCCCTTGCGACGACAGGGGTGGCCCCCGAGATCATGGGGATCGGACCGGTGACGGCGGTCCCGGCGGCGCTCAGGCGGGCCGGACTGATGCAGGAGCAACTCGACCTGATCGAACTGAACGAGGCCTTTGCCGGTCAGGCCCTGGCGGTGATCGGGGAACTCGGTCTCGACCCGGCACGCATCAATGTCAACGGCGGGGCGATTGCCCTGGGACATCCGCTCGGAGCCAGCGGCGCCAAACTGACCGCCACCCTTCTGCATGAACTGCAGCGACGCGGCAAGCGGTACGGCATGGTCACCATGTGCGTCGGCGGCGGCATGGGCGCGGCGGGAATTTTCGAGCGGATTGGCGGCTGATCGGCAGACATTGCCAAGCGCAGGATACCGCCGGGGCAGAGCTGCCCCGGCTTTTTTTTGCAACCATCCTGCAATCCTGGTATTTTGTGAGATATTTATTAGACCACCCGTGGTATTTATGGCGCCATAAGGGAGATTTCAGCCTTGCGCCTGCGTGTTTTCCTAATTGAGCCTAAAGATGCCATTTGCGGCTCGCTCGAACTGTTTCTGGAAGAGTTGGGCCATGAGGTGGTCCGCTCTCCGGCGGCCGAGAGCTGTCCGCACTTCCATGCCGCCGATCAAGCCTGCTCCCGGCAGCAGCCCTGTGCCGATGCCGTCATTCTCGGCCAACAGCTGTCAAAAGTGAAGGGGATCGAGCTGATCGAACGACGGGTGCGCGGCGGGTGCCGGGGGATGGTCGCCAACGTGGCCCTGCTCTGCCTTCCCTGGTCCGACAGCGACCGGCTCCGGGCCGAAGCTCTCGGCTGCCGCTATTTCGAAACACCGCTGCGCCTGGCTGAGCTGGCCGACTGGCTGCAGACCGTCGCCCAACGCACCGATCCGCAGCGCCAGCTTGCCCCGCTCTCGCATCAAGCAGACATCAGCGTCCCTGCTGCCGGCGCACGGTAATCGACTCCCCGCCGATCCCCCAGCTATCGGTCTCCACCTCGTCGATCACCACCACCGTGGTTGCCGGATTCTTGCCGAGCACGTCACGCAGCAGTTCCGTGACCCCGGCGATCAGCTGCGCCTTCTGCGCGGCGGTTGCTCCCTCCCGCGTGATCTTGATATTGACGTAAGGCATCGTTCGTCTCCTCCTGTTGCGTAGCACGTTTCTGAATTTCGTGAGAAATCGCGCTTGACTTCTCTCTTGGCCCGCCCCATAGTAACACGAAAATTGTTCTTGTGTTACAAGGTTTGCCCGATGCGACCCGTCACGTTCCTGATCCTGCTGCTCCTGTTCTTCCCCGTCACCGCCTTCGCTGCGCACGGTCTGATTTTCCCCTCGGACGACATTGTCAGCCAAGGGGAAACTCCGGCTCTTGCCTTGCGGGTCGAGCTGTATGATGCAGCGGAACCCCGCGTTTTGCCGATGGCAAAGCCGCAGCGTTTCGGAGTAGAGCATCTTGGCGAGCTGACGGAACTGCTCGCCACCCTCAAGCCCACCCAGGAACAGAACCCAACCGCGTGGGCGGCACCGTTTGCCATCAAGCGCCCCGGCGACTACACCTTCTTCACCGAATCCGCCCCGCGCTGGGAGGCGGCGGACGATCAGTTCACCATTCATCTTGCCAAGCTTTGCGTCAACGCCTTCGGTCTCGAGGAAGGGTGGGACGAGCCGGTCGGCCTGGAGGGCGAGATCGTCCCCCTGTCTCGCCCCTACGGACTGTGGACCGGCAACCTGTTCAGCGGCCAGGTGCTTCTCAACGGTGACCCGGCACCCTATGTGGTCGTCGAGATCGTCTGGAGCGGCGAGACGCCCGCCGCAGCTCTCGCCATTGCCCCGCCGGCTCCCGCCTACCGCATCCAGAAGGTGCATGCCGATGCCAACGGGGTTTTTCACTACGCCATGCCGCGCGCCGGCTGGTGGGGCTTTGCCGCCACGCTGGACGCCGACTGGACGATCCAAAGGGATGGCGCGGAAAAACCCGTTTCCCTGGTCACCAGTTACTGGGTGCTGTCCCGGGACATGAAGTAGGTTCCCGACATGCACATGGCCGACGCCCTGCTCTCCCCCGCCGTCGGCGGCACCATGTGTGCCGCCACCGCCGGAACCATCGCCTGGTGCTCGGCCAAGGTGCGCAAAGACCTCGAAGAGCACAAGGTGCCGCTGATGGGGGTGCTCGGCGCCTTCATCTTCGCCGCGCAGATGATCAACTTCGCCATCCCGGCCACCGGCTCCAGCGGCCATCTCGGCGGCGGCCTGTTGCTGGCGATCCTGCTCGGCCCTCATGCGGCGTTCCTGACCATCGCCTCGGTGCTGTTCATCCAGGCACTGTTCTTCGCCGACGGCGGCCTGCTGGCGCTGGGATGCAACATCTTCAATTTAGGTTTCTTCCAGGTGTTCATCGCCTATCCGCTGCTCTACCGCAAGCTCGCCGGCCGCCGGCCCAGTCAGGGGCGGATGATCCTGGCCGCCCTGATTGCGGCAACGGTCGGCCTGCAGCTGGCGGCTTTCGCCGTGGTGCTGGAGACCACGGCCTCGGGCATCTCGGCCCTGCCGTTCAAGGCTTTCGTTCTGCTCATGCAGCCGATTCACCTGCCCATCGGCGTTATCGAAGGGCTTGCCACCGCGGCAGTGGTCGCCTTCGTCTACCGGGCCCGTCCCGAACTGATCGAGAGTACGCTGGCCGAGCGCCACATGGGCAAGTTCCCGATCCGCGGCATGCTGGTCGGGTTCAGCCTTGCCGCCCTGTTACTCGGCGGGGGGGTCTCCTGGTTCGCCTCGACGCAACCCGACGGCCTGGAATGGGCCATCAGCAAAGTGGCCGGCACCGATGAACTGCCGGCACCCGTGCATCCGCTTCACAGCACCCTCGCGGACATCCAGGATAAAATGGCGATCTTCTCCAGCGACACCGAACGTACGGAACCAGACGATAGCGGCAAACTTGCCGCCACCGGCAGCAGCCCGATCGACACCGGCCTGCCAGGTCTGGTTGGCGGCATAACCACCCTCGCCGCCTGCTTGCTGGCCGGTGTTCTCCTGAGAAGCTTCGCCCGTAGGGCGTAGCCCGACTCATGCTCGCCATCGACGGCTCCCTGCTCGATTTCAAGCGCCTCGACCTGCTGGCCATGCAGGAGAGTGCCGTTCACCGCCTCGACCCGCGCGCCAAGGTGCTGACCACCCTGGTTTTCATCGTCTGCGTGGTCTCCTTCGGCCGCTACGAAGTGGCCGCCATGCTCCCTTTCTGCCTCTATCCGCTGGCTCTGCTGGCCTTGGGCGACCTGCCGACCGGCTACATCGCCCGCAAGGTAATGGTCGTCATCCCCTTCGCCGTGATGGTCGGCCTGTTCAATCCGCTCTTCGATCGCCAGGTGCTCCTGCAGCTCGGCCCCCTTGACATCTGGGGTGGCTGGCTCTCCTGCCTCTCGATCATCGTCCGGACCATTCTCACCGTCGCGGCCGCTGTCACCCTGGTGGCGATTACAGGCTTCCCGGCGATTTGCGAAGCTTTGGAGCGGCTGGGGATGCCGCGCGTCTTCGCCGTGCAACTGCTCTTTCTCTATCGCTACATCTTCGTCCTTACCGATGAAGGCGGCCGGGTGGCACGGGCGCGCCAGCTGCGCTCCTGCGGCAAACGCGGGCAGGGGCTGCGCCACTTCGGCCCGCTGTTGGGTCATCTGCTGCTGCGTACCTGGGAGCGCGCCGAACGGATCCACATGGCGATGCTGGCCCGTGGTTTCACCGGCGAGGTGCATGCCCGCCGCCGGGGACGCTTCGGTGGCAGGGAAGTCCTTTTTCTGCTCGGCTGGAGTGCCCTGTTTGTCGCTCTGCGCCTGTATAATTTTCCCCAGTTTCTGGGGCTGCTGCTGACCGGGAACTAACCGTACAGGACACTCGCCATGAGCCATCACATCGTCGAAGTCAAGCAGTTGCGCCACGTTTATCCCGACGGCACCGTGGCCCTGCGCGACGTCTCGTTCCGTATTCATCACGGCCAATCGGTGGCGATCATCGGTGCCAACGGTGCAGGAAAATCGACACTTCTATTACATCTCAACGGCTACCTGACCGCCACCTCCGGCATCATCCGCATCGGCGATCATCAATTGAGCAAGGAAACGCTGGCCGAAATCCGCCGCACGGTAGGGATGGTCTTCCAGGATCCCGACGACCAGCTGTTCAT
Source organism: Desulfuromonadales bacterium (assembly GCA_023701265.1). Taxonomy (GTDB): domain Bacteria; phylum Desulfobacterota; class Desulfuromonadia; order Desulfuromonadales; family BM103; genus VAUL01. The sequence continues at coordinate 6,651 of JAMPXI010000095.1, forward strand.
GCCGACGGTCTACGACGATGTCGCTTTCGGGCCCCTCAACCAAGGGCTGGACACCGCCGTGATCGAGCAGCGGGTCGTGGACGCCCTGGCGCGGGTCGATGCTCTTGAATTGCGGAACAAGCCTCCCTACCATCTCTCCGGCGGCGAGAAGAAACGCGTGGCCATCGCCACCGTCCTCTCCATGCTCCCCGAAATCCTCGTGCTTGACGAGCCAACCAGCGGTCTCGACCCGCGGGCCCGCCGGCAGCTGATGGCACTGCTGCAAGACTTCCATCACACCCGCATCATTACCAGTCACGACCTCGACATGGTCCTCGAGCTGTGCGAACGCACGATTATCCTGCACGAGGGGACGGTGATGGCCGACGGCCCGACCCTTGAGATCTTCAGCAACGAAGCGTTGCTCGCCACCTGCCACCTGGAAAAGCCTTTTTCCATGCAGGGTTGCCCGGTCTGCTCCCCCGAGGGCACCCGCCGACGCCCCGCGCAGCAGCGACCCCTGGTTCCCCCGCACGGTGATCACCCGCATGATCATCATCACCACGACCACGATCATCACCACGATCCCTGATCTGGTAGAAAATTTCAATTTTAGTAAAAAATATTCCCGCCTATTTTTAGTTAGACAAAAAATAGGCGGCGCGCTACCTTTGCAGTCACTCATCGGGCCGGAAAAATTTTTCGGGTCTGGTTGACAAGCGGTGATTTGCGCGCAAGGTTTTATCTGCCCCGAGGGAGCACCCCCGGACAGCCGTCTGACAAGGAGACATACCGTCATGAATATTCATGAGTATCAGGCCAAGGAAATCCTCAGCGGTTACGACATCGCGGTGCCGCGCGGCCGGGTTTGCCTGACCGCCGACCAGGTGGAACGCGCCGCCAAGATGATGGGCGGCCACTGTGTGGTCAAGGCCCAGATCTACGCCGGCGGGCGCGGCAAGGCTGGCGGCGTCAAGGTGGTCCACCACCCCGAGCAGGCCCAGGAACTGGCCAAGGAGCTCTTTGCCCGCAAGCTGATCACCCCCCAGACCGGGCCCGAGGGCTTGCGGGTGCGGCGCATCCTGGTCGAGGAGGCGGTGGAGATCGCCCGCGAGTTCTACCTGTCGATCACCCTCGACCGCGCCACCAGTCGCTACTGCCTGATTGCGTCCGCCGAAGGCGGGGTCGAGATCGAAGAGGTGGCGCAGAAGTCGCCGGAGAAGATCCACGTTCTCAATATCGACCCGCTCACCGGCCTGCGCTCCTACCAGGCGCGCAAGATTGCCCTGGCCCTGGGATTGACCGGCAGTCTCTGCGAGGACTGCGTCCAGTTGATTCTGAGTCTCTATCGCGCCTGCCTGGAGAAGGACTGCTCGCTGGTCGAGATCAACCCGCTGGTGGTCACCCGGGCCGGCTGGCTGATGGCGATGGACGCCAAGATGTCCTTCGACGACAACGCCATCTACCGCCATCGCGAATACCCGGACATGGTCGATTACTCGCAGCTTGACACTCTGGAGATCACCGCCGGCAAGTACGACCTGGCCTACATCAAGCTCGATGGCTCCATCGGCTGCCTGGTCAACGGCGCCGGCCTGGCGATGGCCACCCTCGACGTCCTCAACGAGTGCGGCGGCAAACCGGCCAACTTCCTCGACGTCGGCGGCGGCGCCAGCCGCGAGAAGGTCGCCGAGGCCTTCAAGATCATCCTCCAGGATCCCGACGTGAAGGGGATCTTCGTCAACATCTTCGGCGGGATCATGCGCTGTGACGTCATCGCCCAGGGGGTCATCGAGGCGGCCAACGAGGTGCACTGCCCGCTGCCGATCGTGGTGCGCATGGACGGCAGCCAGGTCGAAGAGGGGAAAAAACTGCTGACGACGTCGGGACTCAACGTCCAGTGCGCCGACAACCTCGGCGACGGCGCGCAACGCATCGTGAAAATGTTGGGGTAGGGACGGGGTTTCCCCGCCCGGGACGCGGAGACCGCGCCCCTACCAAACCGTTCATTACAGAGAGGGTCCTATGTCCATCCTGCTGAATAAAAATTCGAAAGTCCTGGTCCAGGGGATCACCGGCCGCAGCGGCCTGTTCCATGCGCAGAAATGCCGGGAGTACGGCACCCAGATCGTCGCCGGCGTCACCCCCGGCAAGGGGGGAATTCATGTGGAAGGGATTCCGGTGTTCAACACTGTCGAGGAGGCGGTGCGCTTCACCAGCGCCAACGTCTCGATGATTTTCGTCCCCCCGCCAGCGGCGGCCGACGCCATTCTCGAAGCCGCCGATGCCGGACTGGAGCTGGCGGTCTGCATCACCGAGGGGATCCCGGTGCGCGACATGGTGCCGGTCAAGCGGATTCTGACCGGGCATTCGATGCGCCTGGTCGGCCCCAACTGCCCGGGGATCATCACCCCCGAGGAGAGCAAGGTCGGGATCATGCCCGGCTATATCCACAAGAAGGGGAAGATCGGCGTGGTCTCGCGCAGCGGCACCCTCACCTACGAAGCGGTCAAGCAGTTGACCGACGCCGGGCTGGGGCAGTCGACCTGCGTCGGTATTGGCGGCGACCCGATCATCGGCTTGAACTTCATCGACTGCCTCAAGCTGTTCAACGAGGACCCCAAGACCGAGGCGGTCTTCATGATCGGCGAAATCGGCGGCAGCGCCGAGGAAGAGGCCGCCGAGTGGGTCAGGACCAACATGAAGAAACCGGTGGCCGCCTTCATCGCCGGGGTGACTGCGCCGCCCGGACGGCGCATGGGGCATGCCGGGGCGATCGTCACCGGCGGCAAGGGCAAAGCCGAGGACAAGATCGCCACCCTGCGCGAATGCGGGGTGATCGTGGCCGACAGCCCGACCCGCATGGGCGAGGCGATGCGGGCAGCGCTTGGGCTGGGGAAAGGTTGACTTTCACGCCGCTCTGCTCCTATCATTTACCAAGAAGCTGATATGCATCATCGCGACGGCCGGATCTTTCCGGCCGTCCGTTTCAGGAGCATGAGGATGTCCATCCTGCGCATCCGCCACTACCCCGACCCGGTCCTGAAGCAGACCGCCGTGCGGATCACCGAGTTTAATGCCGAGTTGCGCCACCTGGCCAGCGACATGCTGGAAACCATGTACGCGGCCCCGGGGGTCGGCCTGGCCGCACCGCAGGTCGGCGTCAGCCGGCGCCTGATCGTCCTCGACTGCTCGCCCAAGGATGGTGACCGGCAGCCGCTGGTCGCCGTCAATCCGGAAATCCTCACCCGCGAGGGGGAGTGTTGCGAAGAGGAGGGGTGCCTGTCGGTCCCCGAGTACTACGCCAACGTGGTCCGCAGCGAGAAGGTCCGGGTGCGTTTTCAGGAACTCGACGGCACGGTGCGCGAAGTGGAAACGGCTGGTTTGTGGGCGATCTGCTTCCAGCACGAGATCGACCATCTCGACGGCATTCTTTTCGTTGATCGCCTCTCTCCGCTCAAGCGCAGCCTGTTCCGCAAGAGGTACCAGAAGATCCAGGAGCAGCGTCAGGAGCAGTTGTGATCGATCCGTCGAGCATCCGCACCGTGTTCATGGGCACTCCGGAGTTCGCCCTGCCGACACTGGCAGGACTGTTCGCCGCCGGGCTCCCCGTCGTCGGCGTCTACACCCAGCCCGACCGGCCGAGCGGCCGCGGCAAGCAGCTCACGCCCCCCCCCGTCAAGCAAATGGCAGCAATTCATGGCATTCCCGTCTATCAGCCGCTGAAGCTGCGCCTCCCCGAGGTGGTCGAGGAACTGCGTGCCCTCGCCCCCGACCTGATCGTGGTGGTCGCCTTCGGGCAGATCCTCCCCAAGAGTGTCCTCGACATCCCGCGCTACGGTTGCATCAACGTCCACGCCTCGCTCCTGCCGAAATACCGTGGCGCGGCACCGATCAACAAGGCGATCGTCGACGGCGAAACCGAGACCGGGGTGACGACCATGGTTATGGATGTCGGCCTCGATACCGGCGACATGCTGGTCAAGCGCACAACCATGATCGGCGCCGAAGAGACCGCCGGCGAATTGCACGATCGCCTGGCCGTGCTGGGGCGCGAGGCGATGACCGAAACGCTGGAGCGCCTCTGCGCCGGCAGCCTGCACCGCGAGA
>JAMPXI010000005.1 GCA_023701265.1 Desulfuromonadales bacterium
CGCACTTTGCAACGTCGCCCCGAGTTGTTGGAGAGGGCGGAGTTGGGCAAGGCCGATCTGAAAATGCTGGAGGAATTGCGGCGGGAACAGAAGTGATGAGTCTGGGGTGTCAGGCAGCGGGCCCGTCGATTTGGCGGACAAAAACTCACTGCGCTCAGACAGTTTGTCCGCTTGCATCGCCGCACCCGCTACCTGACACAAAGTTGGTCAGGGTCAAGTCCCCCGAACTTTTCTTTCAACGGCAGACACCGCCCGCTTCTATTTTTTCTTGACTTGCGCCGCATACTGTTGTAATTAGGCAATTCGCCGAAATTGAGGAGGAACTACGATGAACATCGTCGATCGTATTGGTATGGAGCAGATGCGCAAGGATATTCCTGTGTTCAAGGCAGGGGATACCCTGAAGGTCCATGTGCGCATCACTGAAGGTGACAAGCAGCGCATCCAGCTGTTCCAGGGAGTCTGCATCGCCCGCCACAACAAGGGCGTCGGCTCTTCGTTCATGGTCCGCAAGGTCTCCAACGGCGTCGGTGTCGAGCGCGTTTTCCCGCTGCATGCCCCGACCGTCGAGAAGATCGAAGTGCTGACCATTGGCCGCGTGCGCCGCGCCAAGCTTTACTACCTGCGCAACCTGCAGGGAAAAGCCGCCCGTATCCGCGAGCTGCGCAAGAAGTAATTTTTCTCGACAGCAGAAGAATTCAAAGCCCCGGCCTGTGCCGGGGCTTTTTTATTGGCGGCATCTATCGGCAGGCTGGTCAATCCCGCTTGGCGTGACTTCGAACCAGTGGCATAATGCCCGCCATGACTGCCCAATCCGAACTCTTTGCCGCGATCCCCCTTTCCACCCTGCACTTCGAACGCCAGGCGCAGGCCCGGGGTTTCCGGGCCGTGGCCGGGATTGACGAAGCCGGTCGCGGGCCGTTGGCCGGTCCGGTGGTCGCTGCCGCAGTCATCCTCCCTGAAGTTTTCGATCTTCCCGGCCTGACCGACTCCAAGCAGCTCAGTGAAAAGGCCCGTGAACGGCTCTACCCATTGATTCGCGCCCAGGCGCTGGCGGTTGGCATCGGCGTGGCCCGCGCCGAGGAGATCGACCGGATCAACATCCTCCAGGCCACCCTGCTCGGCATGCAGCGGGCGGTCGGACGGCTCAACCTTCCCCCCGATTTCCTGCTGATCGACGGCAACGTGCCGGTGCCGCTTGCCCTGCCGCAGCAGACGCTGGTCAAGGGCGATTCCCGTTCCCTCTCGATTGCCGCCGCCTCGGTGGTTGCCAAGGTGGTGCGCGACCGGATCATGTGTTCCCTCGACCGTCTGCATCCCGGCTACGGTTTTGCCGGTCACAAGGGGTATGGCAGCGCCGCCCACCGCGCCGCGATCGCCGCCCTTGGTCCGTCCCCCTGTCACCGCCGTACCTTCGGCGGGGTGCGCGAGCACTGCCCGTGACCCAGGCACGGCTGAGCCTCGGCAAACAAGGGGAGGAACTGGCCGCCCGCTATCTCGAGCAGCGCGGTTTCACGATTCTCGCGCGCAATCACCGCACCCCGGTCGGAGAGCTTGACATCATCGCCCGTGACCGCCGGCACCTGCTCATTGTCGAGGTCAAAACCAGGCGCAGCATGGCTTTCGGTGCCCCGGCCGAGGCGGTCGGTGCGCACAAGCAGCGCCAGATCCTGCGGGCCGCACAATGGTATCTGGCAACCGCCCGTTACCCCGATCTGCAGCCGCGCTTCGATGTGATTTCGGTCCTCGCCGGCAAAGGTGAGCCGGTCATCTCTCATATTGCCAATGCCTTCGGTGTCTAAGCCTTTGCGTTTGTTTGCCTTTTCGTGATTAACACCGTACAATCAATCATCTGATTTGTGGTCCGAGGAGGTCAGGGTGTCCGTCTCATTGCGGAGTTTGGGGCTGTTGCGGGTTGCCGCCGTCACCCCTGAACTGAAGGTCGCCGACGTCGGTTTCAATGTCATCGCCATCGAAGCGGCCGCGGCGCAAGCCGCGGCGCAAGGCGTGCGTCTGGCGGTCTTCCCTGAACTGGCCGTCACCGGCTACAGCTGCGGCGACCTGTTCGGCCAGCAGTTGCTGTTGGCGCAGACCGAAGTCGGGTTGTTGCGTCTGGCCGCGGTCAGTGCGCGACTCGGCATTGCCCTGGTGGTCGGCGCACCACTGCGCCAGGGGGGGCGCCTGTTCAACGCGGCCGTGGTGCTGAGCGGCGGCCAGGTGTGCGGCATCGTCCCTAAGACCTTCCTTCCCAACAGCCAGGAATTCTACGAGCAGCGCTGGTTTGCCACCGCCGCCGAGACGACTGCCGATCACCTCCTGCTTGGTGGCTTGAACGTGCCGTTCGGCACCGACCTGCTCTTCCCCGCCGTCGACTTTCCGGAATGCGTCCTCGGTATCGAGGTCTGCGAGGATGCCTGGGTGGCCAGCCCGCCGAGCGGCGACCTGGCCGTGGCCGGGGCGACGCTCTTGGCCAACCTCTCGGCCAGTCCGGAGATCCTCGGCAAATGTGCTTACCGCCGTGCCCTGGTCGAGGCGCAGTCGGCCCGCTGCCTGGCCGCCTATCTCTATGCCTCGGCCGGCCCCGGCGAATCGAGTACCGATCTGGTCTTCTCCGGCCACTCCCTGGTTGCCGAATACGGCCAAGTGCTCGCCGAAACGGAGCGTTTCTGCTTCGATGCGACCCTGGCCATCGCCGATATCGATCTCGAGCGGCTGGCCGGCGAGCGCCTGCGCCAGAGCAGCTTCACGGCCAGTCGGCCGCAGCGCCGCTATCGGCAGGTGCCGATTGCCGTGGGCGACACCCCTGCGGCGAGGTTCCAGCGTCCGGTGCCGCGCACACCGTTCGTGCCGGCCCAGGCCGGGGAGCGTGATGCCCGCTGCCGGGAGATCTTCGCCATTCAGACCACCGGGCTGATGACCCGGTTGCGCCACACTGGCAGCCGCCAGGTGGTGCTCGGCATCTCCGGCGGGCTCGATTCGACCCTGGCTCTGCTGGTTGCGGTCAAGGCGTTTGACCGGTTGGGATTGCCGCGTTCCGGGATCAATGCGGTGACCATGCCCGGTTTCGGCACGACCGCCCGTACCCGCGGCAATGCCGAGGTGCTGGCCGGGGACCTCGGTGTCACCTTGCGCACCATCGCCATCGATGCGGCGGTCATTCAGCATTTTCGCGACATCGACCACGACCCGATGCAGCATGACATCACCTTCGAGAACGCCCAGGCGCGCGAGCGCACCCAGATCCTGATGGATGTTGCCAACCAGGTGGGCGGGTTGGTGATCGGCACCGGCGACCTCTCCGAACTGGCCCTTGGCTGGTGCACCTACAACGGCGATCATATGTCGATGTATGCGGTCAACGCGGCCGTGCCGAAAACGTTGGTGCGCTACCTGATCAACTGGTGCGCCGAAGCCGAATTCCAGGACAAGACGGCGGCGGTGCTGCACGACATCTGCGCCACCCCGGTCTCCCCCGAACTGCTCCCGCCACGCCCTGACGGCACCATCAGCCAGGAGACCGAGGCACAGGTCGGCCCCTATGAGCTGCATGACTTTTTCCTCTATCATGTGGTGCGCTGCCACTTCGCCCCGCGCAAGGTGCTGCAGCTGGCTGCGCAGGCCTTCGGCGACGACTATTCCCGAGAGGAGCTGCGGCGCTGGCTGAAGCTGTTCCTGCAGCGGTTTTTCACCCAGCAGTTCAAGCGCTCCTGTCTGCCGGACGGACCGAAGGTCGGCAGCGTGGCGCTCTCGCCGCGCGGCGACTGGCGCATGCCGAGCGATGCCAGCGTCGCGATGTGGCTGGCGGATCTTGACGGGGATTCGTAGGGGCGGACGGCGTCCGCCCTGGGCGCATGCCATGCGCCCCTACAAAACCTAACTACAACTGTTTCTTGTGAAAAATATGCCCGGTATCCTTTACGTCGTCGCCACGCCGATCGGCAATCTCGAGGACATCACCGCCCGTGCTTTGCGCATCCTGCGCGAGGTTGCCCTGATCGCCGCCGAGGATACCCGGCACAGTCGCAAGCTGCTCAATCACTTCGGCATCCACACGCCGCTGATCTCCTGTCACGAACACAACGAGCAGCAGCGTCAGGATACGTTGATCAGCCGCCTGCTGGCGGGAGAGAGCATTGCCCTGATCAGTGATGCCGGTACGCCGGCGATCGCCGATCCGGGCTACCGCCTGGTGCGGGCCTGCCACCTGGCGGGGGTGACGGTGACGCCGATACCGGGGGCATCGGCCCTGCTGGCGGCCCTCAGCGCCGCCGGCGAACCGACTGACCGCTTCGTTTTCGAAGGATTCCTGCCGACCCGGGCGGCCGCGCGCGAAGCGGCTCTGCGCGCAATATGCAACGAGCCGCGTACCGTGGTTTGCTACGAAACCCCGCATCGGCTGCTGGCGGCCCTTGCCGCGATTGCCGCCGTCTGGGGAGCGGAGCGGCCGCTGGTGGTGGCGCGCGAGCTAACCAAGCTGCACGAGGAACTGTTCCGTGGTACGGTAAATCAGGCGCTGGAGCATTTCGGTGCGGCACGGGTGCGCGGCGAGTTGGTGCTGATCCTGCCGCCGTATGCTGCCGCGGCGCCGCCGCGCGATCTGGCGGTGGTGTTACGCGACCTGCTGGTCACCCAGCGGCTGTCGCGCAAGGAAGCGGTCAAACTGGTGGCCAAGGATTTCGGGGTGCCGCGCAGTGATGTTTACCGGATCAGTCTGGAGATCGATCAGAGCAAGGGGGAGAAGGAGTCGGCATGACGGCGAAGGCGAAAATCCTGCTGATTGATGATCATCGCACGGTATTGCGGCTGTTGGAGGCGATCCTCAAGCTGAAGGGGTATGAACTGCTCTATGCTGAGAACGGTCAGCAGGGGATGGCCATGGCGCGCCAGGAACAGCCCGATCTGATCCTGCTCGATGTGATGATGCCGGAAATCGACGGCTTCAAGGTCTGCCAATATCTTAAGGGACAAGCGGAGACTGCTGATATCCCCGTGGTCTTTCTCACTGCCCGCGGCGCCGAAGGCGATCTGGCGACCGGCCAACGGGTCGGGGCGCAGGGTTTTCTGACCAAGCCGTTTCTGGCGCGGGAAGTGCTTGATACGATCGAGCGGCTGCTGGCACGTTCCCGCGAAGGTTAGTGGCGGGTCGCAAAGTCGGAACACTCCATCGGCCCGTCCAGCCACTCGACCGTTACCTCATCGACCGCTGCTCGCGGCGGTCCCTGCCGGCACCAAGCGATGGCCTGATCAACCGCCGTCTTCTCCCCTTCGAACAACGCCTCGACGCTGCCGTCCGGCAGGTTGCGCACCCAGCCATCAAGTCCGAGCTGTCTCGCCATTTCCACGGTCGATTGACGGTAGAAGACCCCCTGGACCCGGCCGGTTACCCGCACCCGTGCACGCGCTATCATAAAGCTATTCCCTCCCGGTCATCTGTAGAAACGCCGCTTCGTCGAGCACCTTGATGCCGAGTTGCCGGGCCCGTTCCAGTTTGCTGCCGGCATTGCTGCCGGCTACCAGATAGTCGGTCTTTTTGCTCACCGAGCCGGCGGCCCGCCCGCCAAGCTGCTCGACCAGAGCTTCCGCGTCGCTACGCCCCATCCGGGTCAGTGTGCCGGTAATCACGAAGGTCAGCCCGCTCAGCGGTCCTTCCTGCAGGACCGTCGCTTCCGGGGTCGGGGCGACCCCGAATTGCCTCAGCTTCTCGAGGAGCAACAGGTTGGCCGGGTCGGCGAAGTAGTCGACCAGGGCATCCGCCACCTTTTCGCCGACCTCGGGAATCAGCTTGAGCTGCTCGTGGCCGGCTCCGGCCAGTTCATCAAGCGTGGGGAAGCGCTTGGCGAGGATCTTTGCGGTGTGTTCGCCGACATGGCGGATGCCGAGTGCAAAGAGCAGGCGCGACAGCGGTTGCGTGCGGCTGGCGTCGATCGCCTGCAGCAGCTTGCCGGCCAGCACCTCGCCCATCCGTTCCAGGGCGAACAGGTCGTCGTTGCCAAGCCTGTAAATGTCGGCGACATCCTCGATGCGGCCACGCTCGAGCAACTGCATCAGCTGCTTTTCGCCGAGCCCCTCGATGTCCATGGCATTGCGGGAGACGAAGTGCTTTAATCGCTGCAACGCCTGCGCGGGGCACTGTTGATTGCCGCAGCGCGGCACCACCTCGGTGCCGGCCTTGCGGACGCTGCCGCCGCATTCGGGGCAGCTCTCCGGCAGCGGGACCGCCTGTTCGGTGCCGTTACGCCTCTCGACCAGCACCTTGACCACGTCGGGGATGACGTCGCCGGCGCGTTCGACAATGACATGGTCGCCGATGCGCACGTCGAGGCGGCTGATCTCGTCCCAGTTGTGCAGACTTGCCCGCGCGACCATCACGCCACTGACCTCGACCGGCCGCAGGTGGGCGACCGGGGTGATGGCGCCGGTGCGGCCGACCTGCAGGGCAATCCCTTCGACCACGGTTTCCGCCTGGCGCGGCGGGAACTTGAAAGCGACCGCCCAGCGCGGCGAGCGGCTGACTTCGCCGAGTTCCCGCTGCAGGGCCAGGTCGTTGACCTTCACCACGGCGCCGTCAATCTCGAAGGGGAGGGCGTCGCGCCGCTCCAGAAGTTGACGGTAGTAGCCCAGGACTTCGGCGGCGTCTCGGGCGGTAGCCGTGCCGGTCAGATTGACCGGTAGCCCCCATTGCTGCATCTGTTGCAGCAGTTCGAGATGGCTGGAAGGCGTCGTGCCCTCGAGTCGTCCGACCCCGTAGCAGAACAGTTTCAGCGGACGGGCGGCAGTGATCGCAGTGTCGAGCTGGCGCAGGCTGCCGGCGGCGGCGTTGCGGGGATTGGCGAAGGGCCGCGCGCCGGCGGCCTCCTGGTGGTGGTTCAGCTTCTGAAAGGCGGCGAGTTCTATATAGACTTCGCCACGCACATCGACCAATCGCGGGCAGGGGGCGGCAAGCCGCTGTGGAATGCCGGCAATGGTCCGCAGGTTGTCGAGGATGTTCTCGCCGGCCAGCCCATCGCCGCGGGTGCTGCCGGCGACCAGCAGCCCCTGCTCGTAGGTCAGTTCAACGGCCAGGCCGTCAAGCTTCATTTCGCAGGCATATTCGATGTTGCCGGTCTGGGCCAGGAAGGTGCCGCGGATACTCTTGTCGAACTCTTCGAATTCCCTTTCGTTCTTGACGTTCTTCAGAGAGAGCATCGGCAGGGCGTGACGGACCGGTGCAAACTTCTCTAGGGGGGTCGATCCGACCCGCTGGCTCGGTGACTCCGCTGTCACCAGTTCGGGATGAACCGCTTCGAGATCGAGCAGTTCGCGGAACAGGGCGTCGTATTCGGCGTCCGTGATCTCCGGTGCATCGAACTGGTAATAGAGGCGGTTGTGTCGGTCGATTTCGGCGCACAGGTCGGTGTGGCGCTGGTGGGTGAAAAGATCAGCCATGGAGCGGGACTCCGGTTTGAATGGGACGATCTTTACGGCAAGATCTTATAGCACAGCGAAGGAGGGGGTGCAATTGCCGGCAAGTCGATTGCCAAGGCGGCGACTCTCCGGTACAATCCCTATTGTTTCAAGGATTTCTGAAATTTCAAGGGACAATAATGCAGCTTGGCGCGGAACATTGGTGGCACATCGCAGGGCTTGTGCTGCTGTTCATGGTGGCGGCATTCTTCTCCGCCGCCGAAACGGCGCTGATGTCCATCGACCGGCTGCGGGTCCGATATCTGGCGGTGAAAGGGAAACCCGCCGCGCTGCAGCTGCAGGCGTTGCTGGCCCATCCGGAACGGCTGCTCAGCGCCATCCTGCTCGGCAACAACCTGGCCAATATCGCCGCCTCGGTGTTCACCACGGCGCTGTTTTTCTCTGTATTCGGCCCGCGCGGCGAACTGCTCATCGTGCTGATCCTGACGCCGCTGCTGGTGGTGTTCACCGAGGCCTGGCCGAAGACCTATGCCGCCCGCTACCCGGAAAAGATGTCCTTTCTGCTCCTGCACCCGATGCGCCTGATCTTGTGGCTGCTGCAGCCGTTCACCTGGGCGCTGGCAGGGACATCCTCCCTGCTGAACCGCTGTCTGCGAGGCGAGGAGCAGCGTCCGCTGATCTCCGAGGACGAACTGCGCTCGTTCATCGAATTCGGCGAACATGCCGGGGTGGTGGCCAAGGGGACGCGCAAGATGCTGCACGGTGTCTTCGATCTCGGCGAGATCAGGGTGCGCGATGTCATGGTGCCGCGCAACGAGGTGGTTGGCATCGAGGCCGATACTTCCTTTGCCGAAGTGTTGAAGGTTGTTGCCGTAACCCACCACTCGCGCTTCCCGGTTTATGAGGGTGACCTCGATCGGGTGGTGGGGGTCATCCATACCAAGGAAATCCTTGACTGCCTTGATTCTCCAGGCGAGTTCTCGCTGCGCCGGTTGGCCCGGCCGCCGCTGTTCGTTCCCGAGGCCAAGCCGATCGAGGCCCTGTTGCAAACCTTTCGCCGACGGCATCTGCATCTGGCCATGGTGGTCGACGAATATGGCGGAGTGGCGGGGATTGTCACGCTGGAAGACATCTTCGAGGTGATCGTCGGTGAAATCCAGGATGAGTACGATGAGGAGGAGGCCTTGATCCGGCCGTTGGGGCCTAACCGCTTCCTGGTCGACGGCAGCGCCACTCTGCGGGCCGTCAATCTCCGCTTCGCTCTCGGGCTTTCCGAGGAACATGTCACGACCTTGGCCGGCTTCCTGATGAATGCCCTGGGGAGAATCCCGGTCGAGGGCGATGTCTGCGAGGCTGAAGGGGTGCGTTTTATCGTGCGCAGCATGGCTGATCGGCGTATCGACGAGATCGAGGTGGAGTTGCCGGAAGTTCCCGTGAAGTAGTCGGCTGCCTGTTGGCGGTCTCCCTGTCTTTTCTCTTTAACCCCCGAAAAATAAGAATTTTTCTTGACACCCCGGTGGCTCGCCGCTATATTTTGCCCAAGTGGTGGTGAATAGTGTATTTTGCGGCCAAAGAGGGCCAAAATGGGTTTCCAGGGTGTCTATTACAACTCGATCGACGCCAAGGGGCGAGCCAGTATCCCGGCGCGTTTCCGTGAACTGCTTAACGGTGACGATGCCCTGGTGGTAACCCAGGACCGGGGCGGCATCGTTGCCTACCCGGTCGCCGAGTGGGCAAGGTTCATGCAGAATTTTGCCGCTCTCCCCTACGACGATGAGTTCCGCGAAGCCCTCTATTTTGCCACGGTCACGCCCGCGACCCACTGCCCGTTCGACAAGCAGGGGCGCATCCAGATTCCTCAATCCCTGCGGGAAAATTGCCAGCTTGATACCGATGGCGAACGTGACGTGGTCATCGTCGGCACCGACCGTTCAATCCAGATCTGGAACAAGGCCAAGTACGCGGCGATTCTGGCCGAGGCCGAGCAGCGCCTGGCCCAGACCCGTCAGCGTCGCCTCGAGCTGGGGCTCTGAGCCTTGGCGGCGGAGGCCTTCCGGCACCTTTCGGTGATGCCCGGGGAGGTGCTCGAGCTGCTCGCTCCGCAACCGGGCGGCATCTATCTTGACGGCACGGTCGGCGGCGGCGGGCATGCCCGCCTGATTCTGGAGGCAAGCGCTCCGGATGGGCGACTGATCGGTTTCGATCGCGACCCGGCCGCCTTGGCCGCGGCCGCCGCGATGTTGGCAAACTTCGGCGAGCGGGTGACTCTCTGCCACGGCAGCTTCGCCGAGCTTGATCGTCAACTCGCAACCATGGGCGTCGATCTCGTTGATGGGATTTTGCTTGATCTCGGCGTTTCCTCCCATCAGCTGGATACTCCGGAGCGGGGTTTCTCTTTTCGGGAGGACGGGCCGCTGGACATGCGCATGGACCCCGCCCAGCCGGCAAGCGCCGCCGACCTTCTTGCCCGTGCCGATGCCGAGGAGTTGAAGCGGATTTTTCGCGAGTACGGCGAAGAGCGCTGGGCCGGCCGAATCGCCCGCGAAATCGTGCGCGTCCGGGGCGGGGCGCCGCTGCTTACCACCCGCCAGTTGGCCGAACTGGTCTGTCGTGCGGTCCCGGGAGGGTATGTGCCGCAGCGAATCCATCCGGCGACCCGCGTATTCCAGGCGCTGCGCATCGCCGTCAATGGCGAGCTCGAGGCACTGGAGACAGGTCTGGCGGCGGCCTTGCGCAGTTTGCGTCCCGGCGGCCGCCTGGCGGTCATCAGTTTTCATTCACTGGAAGACCGACTGGTCAAGCAGGGGTTTCGGACAGCCGCCAACCCGTGCAGTTGCCCCCCGCGTCTGCCGGTCTGTGTCTGCGGCCGGAAGGCGGAAATCAAAATCCTGACCCCGCGCGGGGTACGCCCCGCCGAGGCTGAAACCATTGCCAACCCTCGTGCCCGCAGCGCTGTGCTGCGGGCAGTCGAGAAGCTGGCTGTTTAGGAGGCGAGCATGACCGAAACAACCATTGGCGCATTGCCGAAAATCAACGGATTCGCCCTGAGCCGGCCGCGCCTGCTGCCGACGTTCGGGTTCATCGCGCTGCTGAGTGTCCTGTCGGTGCTCTTCGTGTGGTGCCGGGTCCAGGCCACCGGTATGGAATACGAGATCTCCAGCCTGGAAGGCGCGGTGCGCAAAGCCAGCCAGGAGACCGTGGAACTGCGCTTGGAGGTGGCAACGCTCGGCACGCCGCAGCGGCTTGAGCAGGTGGCGCTCAAGGATCTTGGACTGCGTTTCCCGACCGCCGCACAGGTGAACACGGTCGATTAGGACAATGGCAAACCTGGAGCGCGGCGTCACCCTCCGCATCCGCCTGCTGGGGCTGGCCTTCATCGTAGCCTTTGCCCTGGTCGGCTGGCGGGCCTTCAGCCTCCAGGTTCTGCAGGAACGCGATTGGGTCGAGCGCGCGGAGCGTCAACATCAGAAAAGCATTCCGCTGATCCCTCAGCGGGGGACGATTTTCGACCGGACCGGTGAAGCGCTGGCCCTCAGCATGGAGGTCGACTCGATCTATGCCGAGCCGCGCAAGCTTGAAAACCGCGACCACGCTGCACGCCTGCTGGCGCCGGTCCTCGACTTGCCGCTGGCCACGGTGCGCGCCAAGCTGAACGGCGAAAAAGGGTTCGTCTGGCTCAAGCGGCAGGTCCCGCCGGCGCTGAGCCAGCGGGTCCGCAATCTCAAACTGGATGCCGTCGGCACCATCAAGGAACATCAGCGGTTTTATCCGAATTCGACGATCGGGGCGCAGGTGATCGGCTTTACCGGGCTCGACCCCAAGGGTCTGGCGGGGATCGAGGCGGTCTACGACAAGAAGCTGTTGGGCCGTGGCGGTTATCTGGTCATGGAGCGCGACGCGCTCGGCCGCGGCATCGGTTCTGGCGCGCCGGTGGTTGAAGGGGCGACGCGCGGGCACGACCTGCACTTGACCATCGACGAAAATCTGCAATATATCGCCGAGCGGGAACTGGCCGCGGGGGTCAAGGAGTTCAACGCGAGGGCCGGGGCGGTGATCGTCCTCGAGCCGGACAGTGGCCGGATCCTGGCCATGGCCAACCAACCCGACTACAACCCGAACGCTTTTTCCCGCTACAAGCCCCAGGATTGGCGCAACCGGGCGATCAGCGATACCTTCGAGCCGGGTTCGACCATGAAGGTGTTCGTGATGGCCTCGGCGCTCAATGAGGGCGTGGTTACGCCAAATCAGCTGATCCACTGCGAGAATGGTTCCTGGCGGATCGGCGGACGAACTATTCATGACAGTCATCCGCATGGCATCCTGACCGCCGAGGAAGTTCTCAAGGTCAGTTCCAATATCGGTTCGGCCAAGATCGGCAAGATGCTGGAGCGCAAACGGCTGCACAGCTATCTGCGCGATTTCGGCTTCGGCATGAAAAGCGGGCTGGACCTTCCCGGCGAGGAAAACGGCATTCTGCGCGATCCGAGTCGCTGGTTCGAGATCGACCTGGCCACCATTTCCTTCGGCCAGGGGGTGAGTATCACGCCGCTGCAGCTGGCGACGGCGACTGGTGCAATCGCCAACGGCGGCTACCTGATGGAGCCCTATCTGGTCGAGAAGGTGACCGACAGCGAAGGACAGGTGATCGAAGAGCGGCAGCCGAAG
The DNA here is from genome assembly GCA_023701265.1 of Desulfuromonadales bacterium. Classification (GTDB taxonomy): domain Bacteria; phylum Desulfobacterota; class Desulfuromonadia; order Desulfuromonadales; family BM103; genus VAUL01. Next base: position 12,070 of record JAMPXI010000005.1, read on the forward strand.
GTCGTGCGGCAGGTGGTGAAGCCCGAGGTGGCTGCCCGGGTGGCGCGGATGATGGAAACCGTGACCGCCGAGGATGGCGGGACGGGGACCAAGGCGCGGGTTCCCGGCTACCGCGTTGCCGGCAAGACCGGTACCGCCCAGAAGGTCGATCCGGTCACCGGCGGCTACTCTGCGGACAAGCGCATTGCCTCGTTCGTCGGTTTTGTCCCGGCCGAAAATCCACGCATGGTGGTCGTGGTCATGATCGACGAGCCGCGCGGGCAAGTTTACGGCGGACTGGTGGCCGCGCCGGTCTTCGCGCGCATATCGACACAGGCGCTGCAGTATCTGAAGGTTGCGCCGACCGAGCCGCTTTCCCCCGGCGAGAGGCTGCCGTCGATGGAAGAAATCCTCGCCCAGGCCAAGAAAGAGCAGGAGGTTGCCGCAAAGGATGCCAAGAAGGCTGCGGAGGCCGAATCGGCGGATGCGCCGGCCGAGCGGCCGCATCCCGATAAAATTGAAGATGTGATTGCAACGAGCAGCGATGCGCCTGTCGTCCCGATGGGCCCGCAGATGCCGGATTTCAAGGGGATGAGCTACCGTCAGGTGATAGAAATCATGCAGTCCCGTGGGATCAATATAAGTCTGCGCGGCCATGGCCGGGTCATCGACCAATACCCCGCCCCGGGGGCGCCAATCCCCTACGGTGCGTCGGTCTGGGTACGCCTCGCCCCGCCCGGACAGATCGAGACCGCCAGTATCAGCGAGTCGAAACAATGAGCGTGCATCTCGTCGAACTGCTCCAGCATGTACCGGTCCTTCGACAGCTCGGTCCGCTCGACGTCGATGTCACCGGATTGCGCTATGACTCCCGCCGGGTACAGCCTGGCGAGGCCTTTTTTGCCTGGCGCGGCCAGGCGCAGGACGGTCACCGTTTCCTTGACGATGCCGTCGCGCGCGGGGCCGCGGTGCTGGTGGTCGAGGAACTGCCGGAGAAAAAGTTCGACGCAACGGTTATCCAGGTGGACAACTCGCGGCGCGCCATGGCGGCCATGGCACAAATCTTCTACGGGGATCCGACCCGGGAGATGGCGGTGATCGGTGTGACCGGCACCAACGGCAAGACCACCACGACCTATCTGCTCGAAGCGATCCTGGCCGAGGCCGGCCGTGCGCCGGCGGTGGTCGGCACGGTCAACTATCGTTTCGGTCAATTCAGCCAGGCCGCGCCGCACACCACGCCCGAAGCGCTTGAACTCCTCGAGCAGGTCGCGCGATTCCGCGCGGCCGGAGCCCGTTCCCTGGTCATGGAAGTCTCCTCGCATGCCCTCGACCAGTATCGTGCCGATGGGATCCGTTTCCAGGTGGGGGTGTTCACCAACCTGACCCCGGAACACCTCGACTATCATGGTGACATGGACAACTACTTTGCCAGCAAGCTGCGTCTCTTCAATGAGTTGCTGCCGTTGAACGGCGGCCGGGCGGTCGTCAATATCGATGACGCTTGCGGAGCCCGCCTGGCGGCAATGCTGCCGGACGCGCTGACCTGCGGACGTGCTTCGCAGGCCATGGTCCGTCCCGAACAACTGGCGGTCACGCTGGATGGCATTCATGGCCGGATCGCCACACCAATCGGGCCGGTCAACCTGGACAGCCCGCTGTTGGGCGAGTTCAACGTCGAGAACCTGCTCGGTGCCATCGGCGGCGCGGTCGCTCTCGATCTGCCGACGCCGGCCATCGAACGCGGGCTGGCCCGGGCCGCGGCCGTGCCGGGACGTCTGGAACGGGTCGACAATCAACGCGGGGCGGTGGCACTGGTCGATTATGCGCATACCGGTGACGCGCTTGACCGGGTCCTGCAGGCGCTGCAGGCGCTCAATCCCGCGCGGATCATTACCGTGTTCGGCTGCGGCGGCGACCGTGATCCGCGCAAGCGCCCGGTTATGGGCGAGGTGACGGCGCGTCGCTCCGACGTCGCGGTGGTGACCTCAGACAATCCCCGTACCGAGGATCCGCTGCAGATCATCGCCCAGATCCGCGGCGGGGTTGCCGCGGTCCATGTACGGGAATGGACGCGGGAGGAAGCGGCGGCCAGCTGCGGCCGCGGTTACGTGGTGATCCCCGACCGGCGCGAAGCGATCCGCTTTGCCGTGAGTCTGCTGCGCAAGGACGATATCCTGCTGGTGGCCGGCAAGGGTCACGAGGATTACCAGATTCTTGGCACCACGCGCATCCACTTTGATGATCGCGAGGAGTTGCGCAATGCTTTCGCGGCAGGGGGCGACGCATGATCAGCTTTGACGTGCGCACCGTGGCGGCCGTGACCGGTGGCCAGATTCTGTATAACGGCGTCGATGTTGCCATTCACGGATTCTCTACCGACAGCCGGACGCTGCAGGCGGGCGACCTGTTCATCCCGCTGCGCGGCGAACGCTTCGATGGCCACGATTACCTGGCGCAGGCCGTACGTCACGGTGCAGCGGCCAGCCTCAGCGAAGAGGTGGTGGTCGGCCTGAACATCCCGGTGGTGCAGGTGCGCGACACCCTGCAGGCCCTCGGTGATCTGGCCCAGGCCGTGCGCCAGCGCTTTGCCGGCCCGGTGGTCGGCATTACCGGGACCTCCGGCAAGACCACGACCAAGGAGATGCTGGCGGCGATTTTCGCACGAACCGGTCCGGGGCTGAAGTCGGCCGGGAATTTCAACAACCTGGTCGGGGTCCCGCTGACCCTCTTCGGCTTCCAGCCGGAACATCAATGGGCGGTCATCGAAATGGGAATGAGCGCTCGCGGCGAAATTGCCCGGCTGGCGCAGATTGCCGCCCCCAAGATCGGCATTATCACCAATGTTGGAGCCGGTCACCTCCAGCAACTTGGCGGGATTTCCGGCGTGGCGCGGGCCAAGGGGGAACTGTTCATCCATCTGCCGGCCGGCGGCACTGCCGTCATCAATGCCGACGATCCGCAGATCTGCCAGCTGCCGCTGGCCAATGGCGTCCGTCGTCTGCTGTTCGGCATGGACCCCGAGGCGCAGGTGCGGGCGGCGGATATCGTCGTGACCGAGGGGGTGGTCGGCTTCACCCTGCACCTGCCCGATGCCCAGGTTCCCGTGCAGTTGCCCCTGCCGGGACGGCACAATGTCCAGAATGCACTGGCCGCGGCGGCCGCGGCCTGGGTGCTCGAGGTGCCGCCCGCCACCATCGCTGCGGGGCTGGCCGAGTTCAAACCGTGCCCGGGCAGAATGGAACTGGTCGAATGCCCCGGCGATCTGCTGATCCTCGAAGACAGTTACAATGCCAACCCGCTGTCGATGAGGGCGGCCCTGGATGCCCTGTACGATCTCGGCCGTCCGGGGCGGAGGATCGCGGTGCTCGGCGACATGCTCGAACTCGGCCAGGCGGCACACGACCTGCACCATGAGCTCGGCATGCTGGTTGCCGAACGGGCCGACTGGCTGTTTACCCTCGGCGAACTGGCCAGGGAGATCGCCGTTGGTGCCGCCGAGCATGGTCTTCCCGGCGAACGGATTGTCTCTGCGGACACGGTCGAAGAACTGCTCGAACGGCTGCGCCCAATCCTGCAGCCGGGCGATCGTCTGTTGATCAAGGGCTCCCGCGGCATGCGCATGGAGCGGGTCAGCGCACGGCTGAGCGGGGCCGAACCGGCCCGGGCGCACTGAGGACGGACCGATATGCTCTATCATCTGCTCTACCCTTTACACACCAAGTTCTCGGTGCTGTACGTATTCAAGTACATCACCTTCCGCACGATCTATGCGACCATCACCGCCCTGGTGATCAGCTTCCTGCTCGGGCCGTGGATGATCGGCAAGCTGCAGCAGCTGCAGATGGGGCAAAGCATCCGCAAGCTCGGCCCGGAGTCGCATTTCAAGAAGGAGGGGACGCCGACCATGGGCGGGGCGCTGATCCTGACCGCGATCGTGATCCCCACCCTGCTCTGGGCCGACCTCACCAACCTTTACGTCTGGCTGACCCTGTTGGTGATCGTCGGCTACGGGATCATCGGCTTCACCGACGATCTTCTCAAGGTCCGCAAGAAGAACAGCGATGGGCTGTCGGCGCGACAGAAAATGTTCTGGCAACTGCTGATCGCTTTCGGCGTCGGCCTGATCCTGTATAGTTATCCCGGTTTCCAAACCACCCTGACGGTGCCGTTCTTCAAGGCACTGCGTCCCGATCTTGGCTGGGTCTACGTGCCGTTTGCCATGCTGGTCATCGTCGGCGCGAGCAACGCCGTCAACCTGACCGACGGCCTCGACGGTCTGGCGATCGGCCCGGTGATCATCGCCGCCGGTACCTATCTGCTCTTTGCCTACCTGGCCGGACATGCCAACCTGGCCAACTATCTGCAGATCACCGGCATCCCCGGGGCTGGCGAGCTGGCGATCCTGTGCGGGGCGATGGTCGGCGCAGGACTCGGTTTTCTCTGGTTCAACAGCTATCCTGCCCAGGTGTTCATGGGCGATGTCGGCAGCCTGGCGCTGGGCGGCGCGATCGGTACCATTGCCGTCATCACCAAGCAGGAAATTGTCCTGGTGATTGTCGGCGGCATCTTCGTCATGGAAGCGCTCTCGGTGATTGCCCAGGTCACCTCGTTCCGCCTCTACGGCAAGCGGATTTTCCGGATGGCGCCAATCCATCATCATTTCGAGTTGAAGGGGTGGCCGGAGCCGAAAATCATCGTGCGCTTCTGGATCATCAGCATCATTCTCGCCCTGATCGGGCTGTCCACCCTGAAGCTGCGCTAGATGATGACCGGCTATCAACATAAACGGGTGGTCGTGGTGGGGGCGGGACGGTCCGGGATCGGGCTGGCTCGCTACTTCATGGCCCGCGGCGCATCGGTCGTGCTCTCCGACCGCCGCCCGGCCGATGCGCTTGCGTCATTGGCCCCGCTGGCGGCGAACGGTATCCAACTCGACCTGGGGGGGCATACCGAGGCGCTGTTCACCGCGGCCGACCTGATCGCCCTCAGCCCCGGCGTGCCGCCGGAGGTGCCCGTCATTGCCAAGGCTTTCGCCAAGGGGGTGCCGGTGCTGGGTGAGATCGAAATCGCCTGGCGCGAGTTGCCGCAGCCGCTGGCGGCGATTGCCGGTACCAACGGCAAATCGACGGTCACCACGGTCATGGGCGAGGCTTTCCGGGCATGGGGGAAGCAGACCTTTGTCGGCGGCAATCTCGGTACCCCGCTGATCGAGGCGGTCGGCGGAACGTGGGATTGGCTGGTGGTCGAACTGTCATCGTTCCAGCTCGAAACCATCAAGCAGTTTCGGCCGCACTGGGCGGTGCTGCTAAATATCACCGAGGACCATCTCGACCGCTATCCCGACATGGCCAGCTACCAGGCCGCCAAGGCCCGGGTCTTCGAAAACCAGACGGCCGACGACTGGGCGGTGCTCAATGCCGATGATGCGCGGGTGCTCGCTGCTGCCCAGAGCACAGCGGCCCGCCGCATCCTGTTCAGTGGCAATCGCCTGTTGGATGAGGGGATGAGCCTGGGCGGCAACGAACTGATCTGGCGCTGGGCCGGACGGGAGGAGCGCTTTCCGGCAATGGAGCTGCAAATCCGTGGCCAGCACAATCTGGAGAACGTCCTGGCCGCCCTGATCCCACCGCTGGTCGAAGGGTGCCCGCCAGCGACCGCCTGGGCGGCGGCGACCGCTTTTCGCGGCCTGCCGCATCGCATGGAACTGGTGGCAACGGTCAAAGACGTGCGCTGGTATGACGATTCGAAGGGAACCAACGTCGGCAGCGTGGTCAAGAGCCTGGCCGGCCTGGAAGCCCCGGTGACCCTGATTGCCGGCGGCAAGGACAAGCACGGCGACCTGGAGCCTCTGGTTGAGCCGATCGCCGCCAAGGTCGACAACCTGGTCCTGATCGGCGAGGCAGCGGCGCGCATGGCCGCAGCCTTCAGTGGGCTGACCGCTATCCATCTTGCCGGCAGCATGGTCGAAGCGGTTGCGATCGCCGCTGAACTGACCCCGGCGGGAGGCACGGTACTGCTGTCGCCCGGCTGTTCGAGCTTCGACATGTTCAAAAGCTACGAGGAGCGCGGCCGGGTGTTCGCCGGGGCGGTGCGGGCTCTGACCGGAGCGGAGGAGGGGTGCCATGGAAGTTAGGCAGGGGGCCGATCACACGCTGCTGCTGCTGGCCGTGGTGCTGACCTGCCTCGGTGTGGTCATGGTCTTCTCCTCGTCGTCGATCATGGCGGTGCGCGAGCACGGCGACAGCCTCTACTTCCTCAAGCGGCAAGGTTTGTATGCCTTGATCGGCTTCACGCTGATGGCCGGGCTGATGCACTTCAACTATCTGTATCTGCGCAAGCTGGCGGTGCCGATCCTCTTTGCCTGCCTGCTCCTGCTGGTACTGGTGCTGATACCAGGCATCGGTGCCAAGGTCGGCGGCGCCAAACGCTGGATCCGGCTCGCCGGCTTTTCCGTGCAACCCGCGGAATTTGCCAAGCTCGGGCTGATCGTCTTCATGGCCCACTCCCTGGCGCGCAAGCAGGATAAGATGAAGAGCTTCAAGCTCGGCTTCCTCCCCTATATGGTCGTGCTCTCCATCCTCCTGCTGCTGATGCTGCTGCAGCCCGATCTGGGGAGCGCCCTGACCCTCTGCGTGGTGGCGATGGCCATGATGTTCGTCGCCGGTACCCGCCCGATCTATATCGCCGGTCTGGGGATCCTGGCCCTGCCGTTCCTCTACTTCATGGTGATGAACGTCGACTATCGCCGTCGCCGAATCCTGGCGTTTCTCAACCCGTGGGAGGACCCGAGCAATACCGGCTTCCAGATCATCCAGAGCTGGATCGCCTTCGGTTCGGGTGGGACGCTGGGCAACGGCCTCGGCGAAAGCAAGCAGAAGCTCTTTTACCTCCCCGAGGCCCATACCGATTTTATCTTTTCGGTGATCGGTGAGGAACTCGGCTTTGCCGGGGTGATCGTCATTGCCGCCATGTTCCTGCTCCTGGTGCTGCGGGGCTTCAAGGCGGCCACCAGCGCCCCCGACAACTTCGGCAGCTACCTGGCCTTCGGCATGACCCTGCTGATTGGCATTGAGGCTTTCGTCAACATGGCGGTGGTCATGGGCCTGGTGCCGACCAAGGGGCTGGCGCTCCCCTTCCTCTCCTACGGAGGGTCGAGCCTGATGGCCACCCTGATGGCCGTCGGCATCATTCTCAACGTCTCCAGCAAGAACCCGGGAGAAGTGCGATGAGGATGCTGCTGGCCGGCGGGGGAACCGGCGGACACCTCTTCCCGGCCGTAGCGCTGGCCGAGCAGCTGCGCAGCGAGGAGCCGATTGCCGAAGTCCTCTTTGTGGGGACCGAACGCGGACTGGAATATCGTCTGCTCCCCGAACTCGGCTGGCCGCTGCGCACCATCCCGATGAGCGGCTGGGTCGGGTTAAGCCTCGGCGCTCGGCTCAGGGCTCTGGGCGGGCTGGTGAAAAGTCTGGTACAGTCACGCAAGATCATCAGGGAATTCCGCCCCGACGTGGTCGTCGGCGTAGGGGGCTACGCGTCGGTGCCGGTGTTGTTGGCGGCGAAGTTCGTCGGAGTGCCGTACCTGATCCATGAGCAGAACGCCTGGCCGGGGCTGGCCAACCGACTGCTCGGCCGTTGGGCCAGGCGCATCTGCCTGTCGTTCCCCGAGGCGCGCAGAGAGTTCCGGCATGTGCCCACCGTGCTGACCGGCAACCCGGTGCGGGCGGCAATGGAAAATTGTCCGCCGCTGCCGGATGGGCCGCCATTGCTGCTGGTATTCGGCGGCAGTCACGGTGCCCGGGCGATCAACCGGGCTATCGTCGCGGCCCTGCCGCAGTTGGAGCGCTGGCGCGGCCGGCTGCGCATCGTGCATCAGACCGGCACCAACGAGGCCGATACCGTGCGCGAGGGATACCGGGCGGCCGGCTGGGCGGAGGTCGAAGTTGAACCGTTCATCACCGACATGGCGGCAGTCTATGCCCGCAGCACGCTGGTGGTGTGTCGCGCCGGGGCGACCACTCTGGCGGAGTTGACCGCCTGCGGCCGACCGGCGGTGCTGATCCCGTACCCGTTTGCCGCCAACAATCACCAGGCGGCAAACGCCGCGGCGCTGGCCTCCAAGGGGGCAGCCATCATGATCGAGGAGCGCGACCTGAGAGCCGAGGAGCTTGGCACCCTGATCGACGGCCTGCTCAATGACCGGGGCCGCCTCGAGAGTATGAGCGCGACGGCGCGCAGTCTGGCGCAACGGCGAGCCGCCGCGCGGCTGCTCGCCGAATGCCGGGCCGTGGCCCAGGCGGCCTGAGGAGAAGCTCCATGTTTGGAAAGATCCGCAAAATTCACTTCATCGGCATCGGCGGCATCGGCATGAGCGGCATCGCCGAGGTACTGCTAAATCTCGGTTACCAGGTGTCCGGCTCCGACCTGAAGGAGAGCGAGATCACCCGGCGCCTGATCGGTCTTGGTGGTACGATTATCTACGGCCATCGCAAGGAGAATCTCACCGAGGTCGACGTGGTGGTCACCTCGACGGCCGTCCGCGCCGACAACCCCGAAGTTCTCGAAGCGCACCGCCGGCTGGTCCCGGTCATCCCGCGCGCCGAGATGCTGGCCGAACTGATGCGCATGAAGTACGGGATCGCCATCGCCGGCACTCACGGCAAGACCACCACCACCAGCATGGTGGCGACGATCCTGACTCATGGCGGCATCGATCCGACCGTGGTGATCGGCGGCCGGCTTGACCTGTTCGAGTCCAACGCCAAGCTTGGCCAGGGGAACTACCTGGTGGCCGAGGCCGACGAATCGGACGGTTCGTTCCTTAAATTGTCGCCGACTATCGCCGTGGTCACCAATATCGATGCCGACCATCTCGACTACTACCGCGACCTCGATCAGATCCGCGATACCTTCATTGACTTCATCAACAAGGTGCCGTTCTACGGGCTGGCGGTGCTATGCCTCGACGATCCGAACATCCAGGCGCTCATCCCGCTGGTGCGCAAGCGCATGACCACCTACGGGATCAACAGCCAGGCGGACTTTTCCGCCTCGGCCATCGAACACACGGCAGACCGCACCAGCTTCGCCGTCCACTACCGCGGCCAGGAACTGGGGCGGCTCGGCTTCCGCATGCCGGGACGGCACAACGTCCTCAATGCCCTGGCGGCCGTGGCGGTGGGGATGGAACTCGATCTGCCGTTTGCGGCGATTGCCGATGGTTTCAAGGATTTCGGCGGGGTGGGGCGACGCTTCCAGATCAAGGGAGAAGTCGGCGACGTCATGGTTGTCGATGATTACGGCCATCATCCGGCCGAGGTCAAGGCGACCCTGGCGGCCGCCCGCGCCGGCTGGCAGAGACGGGTGGTCGCCATCTTCCAGCCGCACCGTTACACCCGGACCCAGGCTTTGTTCGACGAATTCGTCACGGCCTTTTACCAGGCCGATCACCTGGTGGTGATGGAGGTCTACGCGGCCGGCGAGGATCCGATCCCGGGAGTTTCGGCAGCCGATCTGGCCAAGGGGATCAGCGGCCACGGCCACCGCTCATGCGTCTATGCCGCCGACCGGCCGGCGGTGTTGGCGCACCTGCGCGAGACGGTGCAGCCGGGAGATATGGTGATCACCCTTGGCGCCGGCAATATCTGGCAGGTCGGTGAGGAATTCCTTGCCGGTCTGAAGGGGTCTGAAACCGGTGGACCAGGCGTTGCTTGACGATCTGATGCATCGTTGCCGGGGTCATCTGCTCCGTGACGAGCCGCTCTGGCGGCATACCTCCTGGCAGGTCGGCGGGCCGGCCGCGGCACTGTTCCGGCCGGCCAACCATGTCGACCTGGTCAAGGCGGTCCGGCTGCTCGACGCGGCCGGCTGTCCGTGGCTGGTTCTGGGCGGCGGCAGCAACCTGCTGGTGCGCGACGGCGGGTTCCAGGGGGTGGTCCTTGACCTGCATGAGTTCACTACGGTCCGCATCGGCACGGACGGCCGGGTCGAGGCGGAAGCCGGGGTGCGGCTCAACGGTTTGGTCAAGCAGCTGGTGGCCGCCGGCCTGGGCGGGCTGGAGGAACTGGCCGGAATCCCCGGTACCGTCGGCGGCGCGCTGGTCATGAACGCCGGCGCCGGCAGCCAGGAGTTCGGCAGGGTGGTTGAAGAGGTGGAAATTCTGAGTGGCGAGACGTTCTCCTGGCGTCCGGCGGCGGCCTTTGCTTTCGGTTATCGGCAGGCGAGCCTGGAACCCGGCGCCATCGTCACCGCCGTAAGGCTGCACCTGAGCGGCGGCGATCCGGAAATGCTGCAGGCTACCTACGCGGAGCGCATGAGCCATCGCCGTCAGGCTCATGCCGTGGGCGGGCCGAGTGCCGGGTCGGTGTTCAGGAACCCGCCGGGGCAAAAAGCCTGGGAACTGATTGCCGGCTGCGGCTGGCAAGGGCGCGGCGTCGGCGGGGCCAAGGTCAGTGAGCGGCACGCCAATTTCATCGTCAATACCGGCCGGGCCATGGCCGCGGACATCGAAACGCTGATTGAGACGATCCGCGCCGATGTCGAGCGCCAAACCGGGGTTCAGTTGGAAGCCGAAGTCAAAATCGTCGGCGAGCCGGCCGCGGCTCGCCCGGTGAGCGAGGAAGCATGAGTCAAGCGGAACATTGGCAGAGGAAGCGGATCGTCGTCCTGATGGGCGGACTTTCGGCCGAGCGAGAAATCTCGCTGCGTACCGGCAACGCGGTGCTGCGGGCTCTGCAGGGGCGGGGGTTGGACGCCGTCGGCCTCGATGCCGGCCGTGATCTGCCGGCCCGCCTGCTTGAACTCGGTGCGCAGGTGGCTTTCATCGCCCTGCATGGCCGCTACGGGGAAGACGGTACCGTGCAGGGGCTTTTGGAACTGCTGCAAATCCCGTATACTGGCAGCGGCGTGCTGGCCTCCAGCGTGGCGATGAACAAGCTGGTCACCAAGCAGGTTTTGCTGCATCATGGGGTGGGCACCCCGGCCTTTGCCGTTTACCGCAACGGCAATGACCGGGAAGCTTTCATCGCCGGGCAGAAGACTTTTCCGCTGGTGGCCAAGCCGGCCCGGGAAGGCTCAACCATCGGCGTGAGCATCGTCCGCGACGCGCAAGGACTGCGTGCCGGTCTCGACGAGGCCCTGCGCCATGACGACCTGGTGCTGGTCGAAGAGTTCATCGCCGGCTCCGAAGTGACCGTCGGCGTGCTTGGCGACCAGCCCCTGCCGGTCATCCAGGTGGTGCCGAAGGGGGGCTTTTACGACTACCAGTCGAAATACACGCCGGGACAGACCGAATACCTGCTGCCGGCGCCGCTGCCGGAAGGGGTCATCTGCAATCTGCAGGTGGCGGCCGTGACCGCCTGTCGGGCCCTGGGCTGCCGTGGCGCGGCGCGGGTCGATTTCATGGTGCGCGGCGAGGAGCTGTTCTGTCTTGAAGTCAACACCATCCCTGGGATGACCGAGACCAGCCTGCTGCCAAAGGCAGCCGGCGCGGCTGGCATTCCCTTTGACGAACTGGTACTGCGCATCCTCGCGGATGCCGGGCTGGACAAGTAGGGGAGCGCGGGGGGCGCGGCGATGAACGATTTCAAACACAACCTGAAAGGGCACAAGCCGCCGAAGGTCAAGCTGAACAAGCGCAAGCAGGAGAAGCAACCGCGCGACTGGCGCAAGCTGTTGCACCGTTTGCTGCGCGTTTCCCTGTTCGCCGGAAGTGCCACGCTGGTCTTGGCCGGGGCCATGCTCGGCCTCCAGTTGCTGCGGGAATCGGACTATTTCACGGTTCGCAACGTCCGCGTCATTGCCCAGACAAGGGTTTCCGAGCAGGAGATCGCCGGTGCCTCCGACGTCCGTCTCGGCGTTGGCATCTTTGATCTCGACCTCAACCTGATCGGGCGGAAAATCGAGGAGAATCCCTGGATCGCCCGGGCCGAGGTGGTGCGCTCGCTCCCCGACGAAATTGTCATCAAGGTGACCGAGCACCAGCCGCGCGCGGTGATCCAACTCGATTACCTCTATTACGTCAGCGGCACCGGCGAAGTCTTCAAGCTGCTCGACGGCGGCGACAGCCTCGATTACCCGATCATCACCGGGATCGACCGCCAGTACCTGCTCGACCGTCCGGACGAAGGGCAAGCGTGGCTACGCCAGGCACTGGTGCTGGCCGAGCGGCTGGAGGCGCGTCAGCAGTTCAATCTTGCCGATGTCTCCGAAATCCAGATTGATCTCGAGGACGGGCTGGTGGTACACACCCGTCAGCACGGTGTGCCGGTTCGGTTCGGGCGAGACGACTTCGACTCCAAGCTTGACCGGCTCGAGCGGATCTACACTGAACTGGAGCCGCGTCTGACCGCGCTTCACTACATCGATCTGAATGTGGCCGACCGGGTGATCGTCAAGGTCGACCCGAAATACGCAGCCGGTCGCAATGAGAAGCAGGGAAGAAAGGGAGTGTCATGAGCAAGAAGGGTGAGAACCTGATCGTCGGTCTTGATATCGGCACCACCAAGATCTGCGCCATCGTCGGGACCATGACCGAAGGCGGTCTCGACATCGTCGGCATCGGCACCAGCCCGTCGCGCGGCATGCGCAAGGGGGTGGTGATCAACATCGAAGGCACCGTGACGGCGATCCGCAAAGCGATCCAGGAGGCCGAGCTGATGGCCGGCTGCGAGATCAACTCGGTCTTTGCCGGGATTGCGGGCGGGCACATCAATGGCATCAACTCGCAGGGGGTGATCGCCATCAAGAGCCGCGAGGTGACCTCCGAGGACATTAGACGGGTTATTGACGCCGCCAAGGCGATCGCCATCCCGATGGACCGCGAGGTGATTCACATCCTGCCGCAGGAGTTCATCGTCGACGATCAGGACGGCATCAAGGAGCCGCTTGGCATGAACGGCGTGCGCCTGGAGGTGCGGGTGCACATCGTCACCGGCGCGGTGGCCAGTGCGCAGAACATCATCAAGAGCTGCAACAAGGCCGGAGTGGCCGTCGGCGACATCGTCCTCGAACAACTGGCCTCGGCGGAGGCGGTGCTGACCCAGGACGAAAAGGAGCTCGGCGTGGCGCTGGTCGACATCGGTGGCGGCACCACCGATATCGCCATCTTCGTCGACGGTGCCATCAAACATACCTCAGTGCTGTCACTGGGTGGCAATCACCTGACCAACGACATTGCCGTCGGTCTGCGCACCCCCTCTCAGGAAGCCGAGCGGATCAAGCAGAAGTGGGGATGCTGCCTGACCTCCATGGTCGGCAAGGACGAAACCATCGAGGTCCCATCGGTCGGCGGCCGCGAGCCGCGCGTGCTGTCTCGCCAGTTGCTGGCCGAGATCCTCGAGCCGCGCGTCGAAGAGATCTTCACCCTGGTCAATCGCGAGTTGATCAAGAGCGGCTATGAAAACCGCATCAGCTCCGGGCTGGTGCTGACCGGCGGTTCAGCGATCCTCTCGGGGATGCCGGAGTTGGCCGAGCAGATCTTCAACCTACCGGTGCGGCGCGGTGTGCCGCAGGGGATCGGCGGCCTGGCCGACGTGGTCAATTCACCGGTCTACGCGACCGGCGTCGGCCTGGTGAAATATGGCAGTCGCAATCTGCAGAGCAGCAACTTCGCCATTGGCCAGGAGAACATTTTCGACAAGGTGGTCCGGCGCATGAAAGAATGGTTTGGAGAATTCTTTTAGGCATCCGATTGATCTCTCGAGGTTTTTTTACATCACGTGAAATTTGTGCATATAGCGTCTTGACGTAAAGGCGGCCACAAGATATTGTGTTTCGAGATTTTTTTTCGTGGCGGCCGAGCAGGCAGTGGCAACCCGGTTGGAGGGTGAGATGACGTTCGAATTCGATGACAGCGTAGAACAAACGGCCAGGATCAAGGTGGTCGGTGTCGGCGGCGGCGGCAGTAATGCGGTCAATACCATGATTCAGGCAGAAGTCGAGGGGGTCGAATTCATTGTCGCCAACACCGATGCCCAGGCGCTCAAAGCAAGCAAGGCCCCGGTGCGGGTTCAACTCGGCGGCCGGTTGACCAAGGGGCTCGGTGCCGGTGCCAACCCGGAAGTCGGGCGCGAGGCGGCCGAAGAAGATCGCGGTCGGATCGCCGATCTGCTGCAGGGTGCCGACATGGTGTTTCTCGCCGTCGGTCTGGGCGGCGGCACCGGTACCGGTGCCGCGCCGGTTATCGCGGACGTGGCCCGTGAACTCGGGGCCCTCACCGTGGCAATCGCGACCAAGCCGTTTGCCTTCGAGGGAGGAAAACGCCAGAAACAGGCGGAGCAGGGGGTTGAAGAGTTGAAGAAGGTGGTCGACTCGCTGATCCTGATCCCCAACGACAGATTGAGCGGCCTGGCCGGCAAAAAAACCGGCATCCTCGATGCCTTCAAACCGTCGGACGATGTGCTGCGCCAGGCGGTGCAGGGAATCTCCGACCTGATCACCACCCACGGCATGATCAACGTCGACTTCGCCGACGTCAAGGCGGCGATGAGCGAGCGCGGCATGGCGATGATGGGGATCGGCATTGCCGAAGGGGAGAACCGCGCGGTCGAAGCCGCCCGCCAGGCGATCTGCAGCCCCCTCCTCGAGGATATCGACATCTCCGGCGCCAAGGGGGTGTTGGTCAACGTCACCGGTTCCTCGAGCATGACGATGGACGACTATCAGGAAGTTGCCAGGATCATCCATGAGAAGGTCCACGAGGACGCCAATATCTTCATCGGCCTGGTGATCGACGAATCGCTCGGCGAGCGGATCAAGGTGACCGCGATCGCCACCGGTTTCGGCGACGCCTTCGACAAGCGCCGGCAAGGGCACAGGGAGACCACTCGCCCGACCCTGGCCGCTATTGCCGGCACCGGCCCCGTCAATCAGGGGGACATGGACGTGCCGGCCTACATCCGCAACCGCGACGGAGCCAAGCCCGCCCGCGCCCAGCGCACCGGCCTGGCCGAAGGCGAAGAGTACGATATTCCGGCGTTCCTGCGGCGGCGGGTGGACTGACCGAAGGCCTGGGAAAACCTTCTCGATCTAAGTAACAAGATGATGAAACGCCTCCAGGGAATGAACCTGGAGGCGTTTTTGTTGTGAAAGAGGTTTCCGGCAGCAGCGGCTACGGGCCAGGGTTGGCCCAGGGAGAGGCAAAGCCGTTGTCGTGACGATGGCAACCGGTGCAGTCCGGAGGGTTATGGCTGCCCGGTTCAGGTTGTATCTTCCGATGCTCCGGGGTTTTAACTTGGTATGGGGGGCCCCCCTCGGTGAGGGTGTGGCAGACTTCGCAGATCCGGTTGATCGGTGGAGGCTCTGGCCTTGCCACGCTGTCATCACCCAATCCGAAGCCGTAAGTGTTGGCGCCGTCGAAGCGCACCGGACCGCCGAAGTTGCTGTCGGGGCTGATGGTCTCAGGGAGAGGGTTGAGCGTAATGAACGGTTTGATCCCCGCCGCGTTAGGGGATCGCTGCTCGTGGCAGGTCATGCAGGTGAACTCGCCATACTGTCCACCCGTCACCCCCCAGCCGCCGTTTGCCGCCCAGTAACCCTTGTTGTTGGCATTGAGGCTGTTGTGCATGAGTTTGCTCGCCGGCGTGGCGATCCAGTAAAATTCCTGTATCGCCGTCCCGATGACGCCATCCGGGTCCAGATAGGTCACCCTGATATTGTAGTTGGAAAGCGGCATGAGGCCGCCAACGGTGATCACCCGGGGCGATACGGTCAGTGGAACATCGCTGGCCGCGACCAGCCATTCGGGCCCGTTGACGTCCATGTACTCCACCGTAATGGTGCCGTTGCCGTTGACGTCCTTGGCAAAGGGCGCAGTGACCTTGATGGTCGCCGAGTTCATTGGTTCGGCTAAGGCGATTCCGGCTTCTATCCGGTTGTCCGGCAAGGTTATGCCAATGAACTGCGGATTGACGCCATTGATGCCGTCGCCGTCAACGTAGGTGAGCCGGACATTGTAGGTGCTCCCCTGCTGCAGGCCGGTGATGGTCAGGCTGGCCGGCGAGGCGGCATGGGTGGCTTCGCTGACCCAGTTGGTCCAGCCGGAGTCGCCGGAAAGCTGGTAGTCGATCGTATAGGTGTTGTTGGTGTTGTAATCATCGGTATAGGGCATGGTGACGGCAATGGCTGTGGTCCCGTCTGTCGAGGCCGTCGCTGTGCCGGTGCTGGTGCGGTTGTCCAGCATGACGATGCCGGTGACCGTCTGGGGATTCACTGCTTCGACCGCATCGGTGTCGATGAAGGCACAGCGGATATCGTAGGTCTCTCCCTGGCTTAGTCCGCTGACGGTGGTGACGAAGGGCGAGGCGGCATGGGGGGCGGCCGTCACCCAGTTGCTCCAGCCGGCTGCACCGGAAAGCCGGTAATCCACCGTGTAGGTGTTGTTGCCGTTGGCGTCATTGCCGTAGGGCATGGTCACGTCAATAGCGGTCGGACTGGTACAGGCCGCAGCGCAGCTTTCCGGAGTGGTCTGGTCGCCGAGGATGTGGGGGCCGGAACCGCTGCCGCCTGCCGAATAGTTGCCGTTCGTGTCCCTGGCGAAAATCCGGTAGTAGTAGCCGGTCCCGTTGGTCAACCCGATATCGGTGCAACTCGTCCCCGGCTTGGCCACCACGCAGACGATCGTGCTGGCGCCGAGGACGCCGCCCGCCACGTAACTTGCCCCCTCAACCGGGGTATCGGCAACCGGTGAGGTGCTCCTGAGGACGACGGCCTGGCTGTAATCGGCATCGCCGGGGTTTGTCCAGGTGAGGCTAGCCTGGCCATTACCGGGGGTAATCATAGCCCAGGCGGGATTGGCGGGAGAAAGATTGTCGATCGTCAGATCCGGGACACCCCACTCGGTGATGGTGATGGGGTTGCTCGTCGTGTGATCGATGGCGATAACGCCGGCGGGGACCAGTTGGCTCCCTCCTGAGGGCGGCGGCATGTCGGCGTGGGTTTTCGGCGTGATCCGGACGTAGTAGAAGCCTGTTGTGGTCGATATGGTGATGGCGGGGGTGAACGACACCACTGGGCTGTCGGAGGATGGACCGGTCACGCTCCCGTAGATCGTGGTGCCAGCACCGTCGGTGATGTCGATCCGGCTGATTGCTGCGCCTCCCCCCGCACCCAGGTCCAGGGTCACTCCCTGGAAGGTGTCCGTGCCGGTATTGGTCGAGGGCAGAATCATGTTGCCCAAGGTGGCGCCTGCGCCGGGGGGGATGGTGATATCGGGAGTTCCCTGGCGGTAATTCTGCACCGTGGTGACTGGATACAGGAAGGGCGCGCTGAAAGTCGGCACCGGCAGCGAACCGGTTCCGTTGGCCACCTTCGCGGTCAGTCCCATGGGGATCAGCAGGTCGTAGTTCCCGACCTTGGCTGAAATCGTGATGTATTCCCTGCCTCCATCTAAAAGCCCGTAGAAGTATGAGGCGTTGCCTTTCAGGAAGAAGTAGTAGGTATAACCGCCTGAATAGTCGTGGTAGCCCTCGACGCTGTAGCCTGCGGGAATACTCCCGGAACTCTGGGTCCAATTGGCAATGCTGAGAACAATTACCCCCGAGGGAGTCGTGGTGTTCTTGATTTCCCCGAGATAGACCGGGCCACTGGGGCCGTAGAATTTCACCTGGAAGGGGAAGTCGGGCGTACCCATCTTCAGCTCCCCGGTGCCGGCTCCCATGTACGGCTGGACCTCGACGTATTTGACGTCGGTGGAGCTGTAGGTGCCGTTCTTGACGAAGATGGTGTTGGCCAGCCACTGGTTGTCCGTTGCGGCGGTACCGGTCACCCGCACCTCGAACTGGCCCACCTCGTTGGTTGCCAGGGCTCCGGGATTCAGGGTTGCTATCCATTCATAAACGCCGTCCCCGAAATCGGAGAAGGTGCCGATGGTATATTCCGTCCCGGCGGTCCAGGCCGCACCGGTCATGACGTTTTTCGCTGAATGGACGACCAGCTGACTGCTGGTGAGCCCGGTCACCGGTGCGCCGAGCTGGTCCATGACCTTTGCCTTGAATTTGAAGGTGGTGGGGAACGAGGTGATGTAGTAGAGCGGGCGGTTGTCGAGAGTGCCGATGTCGAGGGAAAGGTTATAGACTTTGCCGGAGGTGCCGGCCTGTGCCGGCCAGGGCAAAAGCGCCGTCACGAGGAGGAGCAGCACCGTTACTGCGCATTTTGCTCCGAAGTTGCCCATTTTTGCTCCCATCCCACTGAACTTTTCATTGACGGTTGTCATGGCGTCCCCCTCACAGATCCGCATGGCAAGCGAAGCAACCCTTGCTCGTATCGCCCCACGTAGCCGGCTGGCTCAGATGACAAACCGTCGTGCAGCTCTTGGCCGCAGCATTGTAGGTGCCGCTGAACGGAACACTGTCGTGCGAGTTGTTTGCCGTCTTGTAGCCGTTGTTGCGCGTCCAGCCCAGGGGCTCGATGACGTTCGTGAACGGGCCAGGCTCAGGTTCAGGATCAGGCCAAACCGCGAAGTCCGCGGCAGGCTTCAGCTGGGCCCGGGTGCGGAAGGTGCCGGACATGAACGCCACGTCGCGTGTGCCGTTCACGTGGTTCGCCCGGTTCGCGATGCTGCCGGCGACGGGGTTGGTGTGGCAGGGCGTACAGGCAAACCCGGTTCCCTGGGCCGAATACTGGCCGGCTACGGTGACCGTCGCGGCATGGCAGGTCGGGCAGCTGATGGTGGTGGAGGTGGCCGGATCACCGTGACCAGCACCGGATCCGATCCCACCTCCTTTGGAGTAAAGGCCGCCCGGTCCATCGGGCGGGATCTTTTTGATGTTGTCGAAGTGCAGGCCGACCAGGTGGCCACCTTCCACGGGACGGTCCCAGCTTAGCTGGCTGGCATAGTGACTGTTGGCGCTGGCGCTGCCGACGCCACCGTTGGCGTAGGCCGGCGGGTCGCCATGGCAGCCGGCGCAGCGGTTGCCGCTAAACGTTCCGCCCCACTGTGGGGTTGAGGCATAGGTCCTGACAGTGGCGACCTGGCCGGAGCTGTGGCAGTAGATGTTGCTACAGACCGTTGCGGTGCCGGTGCCGGTCCGTCCTGCATCTGCCGGGTTGTTCTGTTTGAATCCGGTGGCCGCGGCGTTGTACAGCTCTATTTCGACGACACCGTTGCCATGCTTTGAGCCGTCCAGGGCGTGGCAGTTGCCGCAGTTGAACCCTTGCGACGTCGGCGTGGAAAGATTGCTGTCGCTGCCGTAAGCCGCACCGGTTCCATTCGTATGGGCAAGATGGGCTCCGCTGGCGGGCGGCAGCGCATGGCAGTCGCCGCAGGCCACCGTGCCGCCCCATTGGGGCGTGCCGGAGCCATGGCAGGAGATGTTGGCACAGGTGCCGTAGCCGTCGCCGGGTGCGGGGGTGCCGTTATAACTGCTGGAAGAACCGAAAATCGGATCAATATTAATGGTCACCCTGCCATTGACATGGTTGTCGAAGAGAGTCCTGGGCGGAGGGAGAAACACGGGAGTATGTCCGGGGTGACAGTTTTTGCAGCCGTTTGTAGCGCCACTGAGGGTGCTGTCATAGCGGTGACAGGTCATGCACTTGATCACCCCCGAGGTGTTGCCCGCCAGGTGAGCAGCGTGGCTGCCGCTACTGATGACCGGCCCTTCATCCCCGTGAATCCCGCTCTGGTGACAAGCGCCGCAGCCGAGACCGGTGCTGCTGACACCCCAAACCGGTGAGGCATAGTCGTCTGGGTTGCCAACGCCGCCGTCGGGTTGGGCATTCGAATGGCAATAGATGTACGTGCATGAGCTGTAGGCCCGAGGCGTTGTCCCGTCGGATGGCGGCGCGCTTCCTGTTGCAACATTGTAAATTTCCGCGCCGCCCCTGAGCCTTGAGTCCAAGGTATTGAAGGCCCAGTCGATTTTGCCATTGGCATGCTTCGCCTGGCCGGTCATGGTGTAGGGGCCGGTACCGGAGACGGTTCCGCTGTGGCAAGCGGCGCAGGCAATGTTGTAGCCACCTGCGATGGCATGGGTGCGGTGGCTGCCGCTGACCGGGTAGTCGCTATTGGAGCCCCCGTGACAGGAGCCGCAGGCCGCCGTGCCGGCGTCTCCCCACGAAGGGGTGGCGTTCCTGCCGCTTCCCGGATAGTTGCCATGGCAGTAGGTGGCGGCGCAGGCCCCGTAGCCATCACCGGGAGCTTTTGTCCCATCGTAGGCTGCAGTTGCGCCGTATAGCGTTGGCGGGAACAAGACATCGATCTCGTGGTTGACGTGCAGGATGTCCCTGTTATGACAGACCGATGCACAGCCGTTAAGACTATCGGAACCGACATAATTATGACAGACGGCACACTCGCCCATGCCGACCGGGTCCGGGCCTGCCAGCGACTGCAGATGTTTGGCGTGGCTTCCGGAAGTGATGTAAGGGGCCCAATTCCCGTAACTGCCCCGGTTGGCAAACCAGGCGTGTCCTTGATCGGCATTGTGGCAACTGCCGCAGGTCCCTTCAGCGAGTGCTCCCCAGGTCGGGGTTTGGTATTCTCCGGGGAGTCCGGTCAATGGGCCGCCGGTACTGGTCTGGGCAATACTGTGGCAATAGAGGTTGGCGCACTGGCCGTAGACTCCGGGGACGGTCGCCGATACCCCGGCCGAAGAGTCTTTATACGTCGCCCCCGTCAGGCGGGGATCTCCCGACACATTGAATGACCAGTCGGCCTGGCCGTTCACATGGGCGGCCGCATTCGTGCTGTGGCAGGTGGTGCATGCCAGATTTTGCCCGTAGATATAGGGGTTGGGTGGGTTGCTTCGGGTATCATAATACCAGGTGTCACTCATGACATGGGTACGATGGCTGCCCCGCAGCGGTGGGTTGGTAGCTGTCGCGCCATGGCATTTACCGCAGGTGCCGGTGGTGGGATTATCCCAAGTCGGATTGAGATTGGTTCCGCCGTTGGCGGCCATGGTGCCGCCATGGCAATAGACATTAGTACAGGTCTTGGCGCCGGTGGTCGTGACCGTCGTGTTGGCCTGGCTGGCATCGTAGGACACGCCGCTTTGGCCGTTGTAGGTTCCACCCCGGTAGGTGTCGCCAAACAGGGAAAAACCGAGGGTGATGCTTTGCGGCTCGCCGTCGTTGTGGGTCGACCCGCTGCCGACACTGTTGGCATGGCAGGAGCCGCAGGGGTACTGCTTGGTGGTCGCGTGCACGGCATGCGCTCCGGGGCTGGTCGAGCCGGTTGGCCCCGGAGAGCCGACCAGTCCGCCCGGCCCGGTCGTGCCTGCCACGGGCGGCATCCCATGACAGGCGTTGCAACTCGCGGCAAAGGCTCCTCCCGTCTGTCCGTGGCTGTGGCAGTCGGTACAGACGGCCGTGGCCGTGTGATATTCTCCCGCCCCAATTCCGATGGTCTTGGCGTCGCCATGACATTTTTCACAGTAGCCATCGGCCGAACCGTCGTTGCGGTCGTTCCAGAACGTGTACTTCAGGCCGCCATCAAGGACCGATGGAGAGCTGTAGTCAAGTCCCTCGGTCGCGCCGTAGGTCGTGGTCACGGCATCCTTGCGCAGCATAAAGTAATTCGGCAGCGCGGAGTCACTGGCATGGCCACCGTGGCAGACCATGCAGCCGACTTTTTCCCCGGACGCGTCGCCATGTGCCTGATAGGTATGGCAGGTCTTGCATAAACCCGATTTGTCGGCGCGCTTGGGACCGTTCGCGCGCAGGATGAAACCGTCGCCGCCGTTCGACGACAGGGCGGCGAAGTTCGCCGGGATGTCCGCCGTGTTTGCGTCGGAATCGGCAAAGTGTACCTGGTGGCAGCTGCCGCAGAGGATCTTGCCGTTGAACAGGCTGATCTGATCAGCATTATGGAGGTCTCCATCGTCCTCGGATGGCGCCGTCGCATATTTGCCGGGATGGGCCGCTGCCGAGGCGGTGTAGTCGATGTTGACCGGATGGGTCAGATTGGACATGCCGGAGCCTTGATTCCAGGTAACGTGACAGGCCAGGCACATCTGTTGGGCAGACCCTGGACCCATGATCAGAAGCTGGGGGTTGGTGCGGTCGGCATGCGGGTTGTGGCAGCGTGAACAGGTGACTTTCCCCTGGGACGAGCCGAAGCGGCTGTAGAATTGCGGGTAAAGCGTCCGGGAAGGCGCCGACGCGCCGACGCTGGGTTGCGTGTCGGGAGCGCCCCAATTGTGAGAGGTCTGCCCCTTGCCGGGAATGAAGCCGGGGTTGTAGCCGCTGGCGTTGCTCGCATCGAGCAGGCTGAAGGCGGTATTGGTCGAACCGGTCGAGCTGTCGCCCAGCGCCAGATTCAGCGTATCGTCATGACAGGAGAGGCAGACGTTGCCTCCGCCGAGCTGTTCGACCGACAGGCTCGGGATGTGGCAATTCTTGCAGTCGAAGGTGTGAACGGCGGTTTCTGCGATGAGAGAATCGGGGATCAGGCATGCCAGAAGAGTAATAACAATAAGGATCGATCGGACGAGTAAGCCCCAAGGTCTAGCCATAATCTCCCCCTGGCCTCAACTTGGAGGCGTAATCACGTTAAATGCTCGGTCATAACGCGGGGCGGATGTGGATAGTGCATAGTATCAAGACATCGGCCCGACAGTCGCCGAGCCAATGCTAAAGACGGGCTTGCACGCAAACCCGAAAACCCCACCCTCTCGGAAATTAAAGAAATGCAATTTATGAGCCAAATATCTGTAATCGTTAACTGTTTTTTGTGCCTGTTAGGACTGCCCCATATCAAAACCGATCAACCTCCTCACCAAGGTGAGGAGGTTGATCGCTCAGCTTACCTGCAGCGGCGGGGGGCTGTGCCAGCGTTTTCTTGAGGGTAGATTCAGTAAAGCGCCTCCTGGCCATCGGCCGGGAGGCGCTTTCTTTTGGTTGAGCCGTGTCTGGGCAGATGCCGGTTATGGTGAATAAGTGCGGGTGTTGTACTCCTGAAGGTACTGCTGATGGTCCGCATCCTCCGGGTACGACTCGGTCGCCGGGTACGGGAAGCTGCTCATGCCATGGAATGGCAGCGGTTCAACGGTGTTGGTCACTCGCAGCGACTTGTAATACAGGTCCGACTTGACGAAGAAGCTTCGCGCGAAACCTGACTGCGGCTGATCCGGCACAGGGAAGCTCACATCAACCTTGTCCCCTTCCCGCATGATCACGAATTTGTCGTCACTGCTCGACAGGAGCGGGGTCACATCACCGTAACGTGTGAACTTCCCGTAGCTCGGATATTCCGGATTGACCGGGAGGGTGGCATCCGTGGCGACAATCCGGCTGCTCAGATTGCTCATCGCATGGATGGCGTTGCCGGCGAATTGCAGGTCGGCGGTCATCGCCGGCAACTCCAGTACATTGACATCGACCGGCGCCGATTGATCGAGGCGGATCCGGTCGATCAGCCAGCGTGACTTCGGCCGCATCCCGGTATAGATCCGGATACGGTGATCATTGCTTAGGAAGACGTTCGCCAGGTCGACGACCATGGTCTTGAGATCGCCGGTCGGGGTGCCGAACGACTTGACCTTGACCCAGTTGCCGGTCTGGTCGACCACATGAATGGCCGGAGCGACCAACTGGGTGGCGGGCAACGATTCGGAGCCGAACAGTGTCCAGCCGTCGATCAGCAGTTTGGCAAACTCCGGATGCTCGACAGGACCGAAGTCGACCGTATAGTAGAAGCCGGCGTCGAAGGGCTCCAGATGGGCCGGGGTATTGTCGACGCTGAGCATCGCCGCGAGGGCATCGTTGCCGTTGCGGTCGTAGGCGGAGACGGGGGCAAGGGCGTCCTTGGCCGTGTAAATCTTGAACGGGTTGACATAGCCGTAGACGTAGGTGGCCTCGCCCCAGGAGGTGTGAACTTCGTAGCCTTCCGGAGCATCGACCGCCAGCAGGGTTGCCGTGTCGAGATAGGTGATCTCCGGCAGGGACTCGCGGATCTTGACGTGGAACTGACCGTCGCTGCCCGGCACCAGTCCGTTAACGGCGGCGAGTTCGGGGTGATACTGGGTGACCGCCCTGTCGGCTGCTGTCGGCCGCAAGGCAAGGATCGGCCCTGCAAGGTCGGTCATGTAACTGTAGCTGTCGCCGGTCCAGCCGAAGACCAGGGGACAACTGCTTGTCCAGCAGCCGGAGCCGACATCGTAGAAGTATTCGGCTGCCGACCAGGTTGAGCTGGCATCCTGGTGCACCGCGTCACGTGCCATGACCTGCCAGGTAACACCCCAACCGGCATACATCGTAAAGCTCCAACTGGTGGTTCCCGCCGGCAGCCAGCCGGAGTCGCCGAAGCTGTCGGTATGGACGTAATATTGGACAGAATCGCCATCCGGGCTGGTGACCGGATTCCAACTCACGGTCACAGGGGTATCGGCGCAGCCGCTGTCGAAGCTGCCGTGGGAGATGATTGTCGGCGCCGCAGGCGGGGACACTGTCAGGGTCCGGAACGATGCGGTATTCGACCAGGAGGACAGTGCGGCAACATTGCTGATATCGCGCGCCTGGACCCGCCAGTACCAGGTCTTGCCGACATCGGCAACGCCGAACGCGACTGAGGCTGTTGTCGCGGGATTCCAGGTGAGGACTTTCTTGTTGATACTGTTGAATGCCGTGACGGTATCGACTTCCACCTGGTAATCGAACGGTCCGCCGCCGTAGCTCGTGGAGGGGCTCCAGGAGAGGGCGATCGAGCATCCGCCCGGGCAGACCGTGTCCGCCGGCGCGGCAAGGCCGCTTGGTTTGCTGGGGGTCGGATAGATGAGGTGGAACGATTTGGCCGGCGACCAATCTGATGGCACCGCTGTATGCGCCTGGTACCGGGAGCGAACCCTGAAGTACCAGGTCTTGTCGACCGTAGGAAGGCTGACGTTGAGTGTGACGTTCGCGTCGGTAGCGATCGTCCAGGGAGCATTTGCATCGACGCTGCCGAAGCCGGGGTCGTCGTCGATCTGGAGTTCGTACTCGACCGCACCGTAGTTGGGGTTGTTGACCCCCGGGAACCAGGCCAGATTGACCAGGCAGCTTCCCGTGCAGTAAAGGTTCGCTTCGTCCTTTGGTGTTGGGACACCAGGGGTGGTGCTTGCCTCGTAGATAAGGAAGGAGGCCCTGGATGAATATGCCGATTCCGGAGTGGTCGCGTTGGCATCGCGCGCCTTGACCCGCCAGTACCAGGTCTTGGCAGTGGCCAGGGTGCCGGACGGCACGGTTACGGTTGAGCCGGTAACTGTGCCAGAAACCCAAGCAAGGGTTGCGTTGGGAGTGGCAAAGGCCGGGTCGTCATCTATCTGCACATAGTACTGGAACGGTCCGGGGCCGCCGTTGCTCGAGGCGGTCCAGGAGAGGTCGACCGAACAACTGCCCGTGCAGGTCGGATTCGCCGGCGTCGACAGGTTCGTCGGCGTGGTGGGCGTGGGTTGCGCGGTTCTGAACCAGTAATACGGGTAAGAAGTAGAGACCACTTCGGGGTGGTTTGTATCCCGCGCCTTGACCCGCCAGTACCAGTAGGTATTGGACGCCAACGGGCCGAGGGTGACGCTGGTGGCGGAAATCCAGCCGGACGTTGCATCGATGCTGCCGTAGCTGGAGTCGTTGTCGACTTCCACCAGGTACTGAATTGGTCCGCCGTCTGGATCCGTGGTGGGATTCCAAGAGAAAGTGAGTGAGCATGCCGTCGGGCAGGCCGGAGATGAATAGGGGGATGGTGATATCACCGACGACACCGGGTTCGGCGGCAGATTGAGATATGCCGTTCGGTCGCCCGATGCAACCTGCTGACCCTTGACGCTTGTCGAACGGACCCGGTAGTTGAAGGTGCTGTGGTTGGGGAGTCCGGTAGGCCAGGATCCCACGGAAACACCCACATTGTGTGTGTTTACCCAGGTGCCGTCAGTAGCGGTCAGGCCATAGGCGGCCGTCGGTCCATAATCAACGAAGCTGTTGCTGGCGATGTTGGTGTCCCAAGTCACAAAGGCGCGATTTCCCGACCAATAGTCACTGCTCTGGCCTGTTGTCGGTCCCGAGGTAATCGCCAGGGTGGCTGTTTCCCCATACCACGGGGTCACCTGATTCCAACGCTGGTTGGTTCCGGCCCCGGTATTTCCCTCGTGGCAGGCGTTGCTGCCCGGGATCCTGCCGCTCCCCCCGTCGCCGGAGCCGGAGGTGGCAGGGTAGGGGATCCCGCCTGTGCGTCCTTTGTGCGTGGGATCGAGGCAGTTGGTCACCATCAGGCGCGGCAGCGACGAGCCGATGTGCGGCGTGTGGCACTTCGAGCAGGAGTAGTTGTGCTTGAAGTTGCCGTTGGCGGTCTTCCATCCCTTGACCGCTTCGTGCACGCGGTCCTTGCTGTTCCAGGCATGAGTGGTCCCGGTAAGGCTGGTTTTGGGATGACAGTTGAGGCACAGGCCGGCAAACTGGGTGTCGGTCTGGGTGATGCCGGCGACCAGGGTGTTCAGATCCCAGTAGTTGCCAAAGGTGTTCTGGTCGATATGCAGGAATTCCCCTACGGATAACCCGGTATTGTTGCTATCGGGGGCGACATCCTCCTTGTAGGGGGAGGTCAGCCAGGTCCCTTTCAGCAAGGGCACCCCGTACTGCTGGCTGGCGCCGAGGCTCGGGCTGACGCCGTGCGGGTCGTGGCACGGGGTGCATAGGCCGTTGATGCTGGCCATGGCGGGAGATTGCAGGGGCGATGACGCGCCGAAGTGCCCGCCTTTGTATGCTGGAATGGCCTTGTAGGGATAGCGCTGCTCCGCACCGGCGTTCCCCGGAGCAAGGTCGGGCGTATCGTAGTAGCCGAGGATCGGTTGGGCGGCACCGAAGGTCGACTGATATCCCCAGGGCTTCGATTCCGAACTGGCGGCATTCAGATGGCAATCGAAGCAAAGACTGGCCCCGGCATTCCGGACGTTGCTCGTTCCCACGGTGCCGCCGGCGACCGGCTTGTACGTCGCCGTGTAGCCTCCCTTGCTGGCCTGAGTGTCCTTGAGCAGACCGCCGTTGACCGTGGCGCTTGCGTAACTGGTGGTTTTGCCGGCCACATTCGAGCCGTGGGAATTGTGGCAGTCGTAGCAGGCGACGTTGACCGTCCCTATCCGGGTATTCGACCAGGTTTCTCCCAGATCCCAGCCGCCCTGATTAGCCGTCGCATTGCCGTGGGCCGAGTAGGCTTTGCTTTGGGCGTTCTTTGGCGTGACGTTGGCGCCGCCGTATTTCCCCCACGGCGTGGTGCCGGCCTGGCTGTAGCGTCTGGCGACGCTGGTGCCGTCCCAGGCATACTGTTTCGGGGTCTTGCCGTCACCGAACGGCGTGGCGGCATCGTTTGCATCGCTGTGGCAGCCAAGGCAGTGACTGTTGAGCTTGGTAATCTCGCCGCGGCTGCCGTCGGTCTTGTATTGGATGGCGGTTGCCCCACCGGTGTAGCTGGTCGGACGCGCAGCTGTTCCATAGACCACCAGGTCGATCAGGGCGGCCGAGGTGCCGCCGTGATAGGTCTGGTTGACCGTGCCGTCACCGTTCGCCTCCCAGTGGCATTGATAGCAGTGCTGACCGGTCAGGCTCGTCCCCTGGACGTGGTGGGAGTTGCCGGCAAACTGGCCGGTGATGGCCGCCCGGTTTCCCTGGACAACAGTATGGCAGCCGCCGCAGACCTCAGTCACACCCCACACCGGGGCGGCCGCGCCGTGGCAGTTGACGTTGGCGCAGGTGCCGTAGCCGTCTCCGGGGCCGGGGGTGCCGGAATAGGCGGCGCTGGCGCCGTACTTGGTCGGCGGGAACTTGACGTCGATCTGGTGGTTGACGTGCAGACTGCCCTGGTTGTGGCATAGCGAAGCACAGCCGGCCAGGTCGTCGGAGCCGGCGTAATTGTGACAGGCCCCGCAACGACTCGGTCCGTTGCTCCCGCCGCCCACCGCGGTGGTCAGGTAGGTCAAGTGCTTGGGATGGCTCCCCGAACTGATCTCGGTGAAACTCATCCCTCGTCCGGCCCAGAACGAATGACCCTGGTCGGCGTAATGGCAGGAGCCGCAGTTTCCTTCGAGCCGGGTTCCCCAGGTCGGGGTCTTGTATTCTCCGGCCTGGCCGGTCAGGGCTCCGCCCGTGCTGGTCTGAACAATGCTGTGACAATAAAGGTTGGAGCACTGGCCATAGATGCCGGGAACCGGGGCTGCTGCGCCGCTCATCCCCCCTTTGTACCGGGCTCCGGCCAGCCAGGGGCGCACCGTGGTATCGAAGGACCACTCGGTCTTGCCGTCGACATGGGCGGCGGCAGCGTTGTTGTGGCAGGTGAAACACGCCAGGTTGCGGCCGTAAATATAATTATTGAATGGCGATTCCGTATTGGGCGCATACCACCAGGTGTCGTTCATGACATGGGTCCGGTGACTGCCCGATTGCGGCGGGCTGGTGGACGTCGCGCCGTGGCATTTGCCGCAGGTGCCGGTGCTGGCATCGTTCCAGACCGGCGTCGTGTCGGTCCCGCCGTTGCTTGCCATGGTCCCGCCGTGGCAGTAGATGTTCACGCACGTCCTGGTGCCGTCGCGGCTCACCGTGGTGGTGGCCTGGCTGGTGTCGTAGGCGACCGCGGCCTGGCCGTTGTAGGTGCCCCCGACATACGCCCCGTTGAACAGGGAGAAGCCAAGGGTTACCGTCTGCGGCGCGATGCTGATGTGTTTGGCGCCGCTGCCGACGCTGTTGAGATGGCAGGTGCTGCACGGGTATGGCTTACCCACCGAATGCGCGTTGTGGGCCCCGGCCATCGACGATCCGGTTGTCCCTGGCATGTTGACCAGGCCGTTCGGGCCACCTAGAGTGGCAGTGCCGGGCGGCACGCCGTGGCAGGTCGTGCAGCCTGCGACGAAGGTGCCGTCTCCCTGCGAGTGCAAGTGGCATTCGGTGCAGATCGCCGCGGCCACGTGATACCTGCCGGCGCCATCACCGATCGTCCTGGCGTCGCCATGACACTTTTCGCAATATCCGGCAGCCACCCCATCCATCTGATCGTTCCAGTAAGTGAACTTCTGGTTTGCGTCCAGTACGCCGGCGGAGCTGTAATCGAGTCCGCTCACCGCGCCATAGGTGGTGGTCGTGGCGTTCTTGCGCAGCATGTAGTAGTTGGGTGCCACCGGGTCATAGGAGTGCCCGCTGTGGCAGACCATGCAGCCGGCTTTTTCTCCGGATGCGTCGCCGTGTGCCTGATAGGTATGGCAGGTTCGACAGAGTGCCGATTTGTCGGCGCGCCCGGCACCATCCACGCGCAGCAGCTTGCCGTCGCCGCCGCCCGAGGACAGGGTGGCAAAATTTTCCGGAATATCCGCCGTGATTGCGTTGGAATCGGCGAAGTGCGTCTGGTGGCAGCTGCCGCAGAGAAGCTTGCCGCCGAACAGACTGATCCGGCCATCGGTGCCGAGATCGCCGTCATCCTCCGGCGGGGCCGCCGCATACCTGCCGGGGTGGGCTGCCGCCGCGGCGGTATAGTCGATGTTGACCGGATGGGTCACGTTGGTCATGCCGGACCCCTGATTCCAGGTGACGTGGCACGCCAGGCACATCTGCTGGGCAGAGCCCGGGCCGGTGACCAGGAGTTGGGGGTTGGTGCGGTCGGCATGCGGATTGTGGCAGCGGGAACAGGTGACTTTCCCCTGGGACGACCCGAAACGGCTGTAGAATTGCGGGTGAAGCGTGCGGGACGGCGCCACTGCGCCGGCGCGGGGCTGCGCATCGGGAGCGCCCCAGTTGTGCGAGGTCTGCCCGCTGCCGGCAAGCGCGCCGGGGTTGTAGCCCATGGCATTGCTCGCATCGATATTGTTGAAGGCGGAATTGGTCGAACCGGTCGTGCCGTCACCCAACGCCATGTTCAGCGTGTCGTCATGGCAGGAGAGGCAGACGTTGCCGCCGCCGAGCTGTTCAACCGACAGGCTCGGAATATGGCAGTTCTTGCAGTCGAAGGTGTGAACAGCGGTTTCTGCCGTGATGGTGTCGGGAATCAGGTATGCCAGAAGTGCGAAAAGAAGTGCGACGAATAAAACCCGTGTTGTTGCCATTGCCACCTCCTGCTCCCCCCCGGGAAAAGGTGAAATCGCGTACAGGTTTAGTCAAAAAGCGAAACGCGACCTATGGGCCGGCCATGGAAGAAGAAGTCCATCAGCCATAAGCTTTGTTGGTCCGGCTCGCTGGTCAGAGCAAGAATTTTACGAGTCACCACGGTAAAGTTGCAATATTTGAGCCAACATTTTGAAATCACTAACAATTATATCTTTGGTAAGAATTTTTTCATCATGAAAAATCAGCTCAACTACTCGGCAATGGCAGGGTGGCCGTTACCGACGGGCTTTAACGACAGCACGTTCCTTTTGGCCCACCCGGTGGCACCGTTATTTCACTCATCCGGTAGTGATCGGGATTTCCTTGGCTATTCTTGCGTTTATGCGTGATTATATAGTGCTTGAGTCCCCTGGTTACGTGCAGGGCTTGCTCTAAACATTTAAAATGGTTAATTGTTTTCTGTTTGGTATGATCCTGGCCATTGTTTGAAACCAATCATCTTCATGCGAAAACCATAGCTGAATGTCCCATCGCCTGATCGACAAATACCGCCAGCGTCTCGCCGCCGAAACCGGCCTGGCTGCCAACCCCTGGGGGGGGCGGCTGAGCGTGGCGCTGGTCTATCCCAATACCTACCACCAGGGGATGAGCAACCTCGGGGTGCAGGCTGTCTACCAACTGCTCAACAGCCGCAGCGACACGCTTTGCGAGCGTTTTTTCCTGCCTGATCCCGAGGATCTCGCCGAACATCAGCGCACCGGTTTCCCGCTGGTCTCCCTCGAAACCCAGCGCCCGTTGGCTGACTTCGACCTGGTCGCCTTCTCCATCTCCTTCGAGAACGACTATCTCAATCTGCCGACCCTGTTTGAATTGGGGCAGTTGCCACTTTGGCAAGCGGCGCGTGATGCTCGCCAGCCGCTGGTGCTGTGCGGCGGAGTCTGCGCTTTTCTCAATCCCGAACCCCTGGCTGAGATCATGGACCTGTTCGCCGTGGGGGAGGCCGAGGCACTGCTCACCCCTCTGCTTGACGCGATCCATCAGGCCGGCAGCCAGGAGCGGGCAAGTTTACTGGAGGATCTGGCTGCCCTGCCGGGAATCTATGTCCCGTCCCGGTACCGGGTCAATTATTTCGCTGACGGGGCCTTGCAGGCAATGACGCCTTTGCGGGGTGCGCCGGAGCGGGTCGAACGGCAGTGGCTGGCAGCGCTGGATGGTTTTCAGGCCCATACCTGCGTGGCCACCCCCGAAACTGAATTTGGCGGCATGCAGTTGGTCGAGGTGTCGCGCGGCTGTCCGCGCGCCTGTCGCTTCTGCGCCGCGGGGTTCATCTACCGGCCGTTTCGCGAGCATTCGCCGGAACATCTGCAGCGGATGCTCTTCGCCGCCGAGGACGGCCCCGGCAGGGTCGGTCTGGTGGCGGCCGCGGTCAGCGACTACGGCGACCTTGCCAAGATCGGTGCCGCCATCCTCGATGCCGGTGGCGAAATATCGGTTTCCAGTGTGCGCATCGATGCCATTTCACCGCAGCAGATCGCGGTACTGGCACGCTCCGGGCACAAGACCCTGGCACTGGCCCCTGAAGCTGGCAGTCAGCGCATGCGCGACGTGGTCAACAAGGGGATCGACCAGGCGCAAATCCTGGCTGCAGTCCGGATGATTGCTGACGGGGGCGTCCCGAACCTCAAGCTCTACTTCATGGTCGGGCTGCCGGGAGAGACAGATGAAGACGTGGCGGCCATCGGCGAGTTGACCGGAAAGATCAGGCAGGTCTGGGAAGAGGTCGGGCGGGCACGTGGCCGGCTCGGCCGTCTGGTCCTGTCGGTCAACCCGTTCGTCCCCAAACCGTGGACGCCGCTGCAGTGGGCGCCGATGGAGCCGGTAAGCCGGCTCGAAAAGAAGTATCGCCTGCTGCAGAAGATGATCAGACCGCTGGCCAATGTCGATCTGCAGTGCGAGTCGCTGCGCAGCGCCGAGTTGCAGGGGCTGTTGGCCCGGGGCGATCGCCGTTGCGGACAGCTCCTGCCGCTGCTCGCTGCCGGCAGGAGTCTCAAGGCGGCCTGCCGCGAGGTCGGCCTCGACGCGACTTTTTATCTCCACCGTGAACGTGGGGCGGACGAACTGTTCCCTTGGGAGATCATCGCCCAGGGGGTGCGGCGGGACTATCTTCGGCGCGAGTACCAGGATGCCCTGACCGCAACGCCAGGAGCGGTCTGCAGCCCCGGCTGCCGCCGCTGCGGGATGGTCTGCTGATCTCTCGAAAAGATAACCGGATCTCTTGACAACCCCGGTCGCCGTGATTGACTAGAGCAAGGCCGTTACAGCGCGAAAAAGAGCGTCCCCGGTCGCTCAATCACCCCCCTTGGAGAAGATCTCATGAGCCAGGAAAGACAAGGTGCCGTCACGTTCAAAGGAAATCCGATGACCCTGGTGGGACTGCCGGTCAAGCCCGGTGAGGCCGCCCCCGATTTCCGCGTGGTCGACAACACCCTCCAGCCGGTAACGCTGGCCAGCAGCGCCGGCAAGATCCGGTTGATCACCACGGTTCCGTCCCTCGATACCCCGGTTTGCGACACCATGACCCGTACCTTCAACCAGGATGCGGCGAAGCTGCCGGACAACGTGCTGGTCTACACCATCAGCCTCGATCTGCCGTTTGCCCAGAAGCGCTGGTGCGGCAATGCCGGCATCGACCGGGTGCAGACTCTCTCCGACTACCAGGAGCGCTCCTTTGCCCTCAATTACGGGCTGCTGATCAAGGAGCTGAAGCTGATGGCCCGCGCTGTGCTCGTCATCGATGTCAAGGATCGAGTCAGCTATCTGCAGCTTGTCCCGGAAGTGACCAACGAGCCGGACTATGCGGCGGCGCTGGCGGCGGTCAGAGCCCTGCTCTGACGTTTTTCCGACAACAGCATCATTCGACGGCCTGTCCCTTTTCGGGGCCGGCCGTTTTTCTTGACAGTTGAATGATGTCCCTGATAAAAATAACTGATTTCTAAGAGTCGTTTCATCCCCGCTCCGTCGAGGCCATCATGGATGATTGCAAAACCATCACTTGTCGTCTGATTCGCCTGATCACCTTCATCGACCTGCCGATCAAAAAGAAGTTCCATCTGTTTGGCATCGGTGTGCTCTTCTGGTTCATGGTGATGGCCGGGTTGACGGTGATCGGAATGTGGGGGATCAGCACCCGTTACAATCAGATCGTCAACCATGCCGTCCCCCAGGACAAGGTGGTGCAGAAGATCATCCGCAACCTGCAGGCGATGACCATCGATGCCTCCAACATCGTCAAGGCCAACGAAAAGGTGACGGTAACGCTCCTGCAGGATCTTTCGACCAAGCGACTGCGCGATGTGCGCGAATTCAGCACGGCGCTTGCCGTGGGCGGAGAAGTCAACGACTATTCGCACGATTCCGGCACGCTGCTGGAAACCCTGCATACCACCTCGCTGACCGGCAATCCGGAAGGGGTCGCCTATGTGCGTGAACTGAACACCCTGATCGACCAGATCGACCAGTCGTACAGCGCTTTTTCCCAGCACAAGTTGCAGGTTCTGGATGGGACTGCGGAAAACGGCGTAGTTCTCGCGGGAAAGTTTGACGACCTGGAAACGAAAATCCACGGTGCCAGTCAGCTCTCCAGCAACTTCTCTTCAAAACTTTCGGACCTCTACCATAAGTCGGCGGACACGATCTCGGAGATTATCCGGACGACCGTTCTGACCATTATCGCCGTACTGCTGGTGGCGGTGATCCTGCTGGGAATCTTCACGCGCTGGATCTCTCAGGCCCTGGCCAAGCCGATCGGGGAGATCATCGAGCAGATTCATTCGGTGGGGACCGGGGACGTCGATCTGACCAACAAGATTCAGATCACTTCGCGTGATGAGATCGGTCAGCTCTCGCAGGAATTCAACGGCCTGATGGACACGGTCTACTCAATGACCATGTTCAAAAAGGTGATCGAGGAGGATACGAACCTCGAGGATGTTTATGCCCGCCTTGGCGAGGTGTTCCGCGGTGAACTGGGGCTCGAGGATTTTGTGATCTACGAGATCAGTGAGAACCAACGCGACATGGTGCCGGTCTATCCGCTGGCGCTTGATGCCAAGGCGTTGGCCTGTAGTGCCGATATCCTGACTAATTGCGAACTGTGCCGAGCCAAGAAGACCGGGCACGAGATCTCCTCGCTGGCCTATCTCCAGGTCTGCAAGCAGTTCAAGCAGGAAACCGGCAAGGTGCACATCTGCATCCCGATGATGATCGCTGGCCGCGCCGGCGGCGTGGTGCAGTTCCTGTTTGACGACCCGCAAGGGGATCAGGCGCGGATCGAGATGATCCATGAGAAGATCTTCAAGGCCGAGGCCTACCTGAAGCAATCGCTGTCGGTCATCGAGGCCAAGCGCCTGATGAACACGTTGCGCGAATCAGCCCTCAAGGATCCGTTGACCGGCCTGTACAACCGCCGTTTCCTGCAGGATCATGCCAACCATATCATTTCCGGGACGTTGCGGCGGAAGAAGTGCCTTGGCATGATCATGTGCGATCTCGACTATTTCAAGCAGGTCAACGATCAGCACGGTCACGATGTCGGCGATGTCGTCCTCAAGGATACCGCGCAGCTGATCCTCAAGGGGGTGCGTGACGCCGATATCGTCCTGCGTTTCGGCGGCGAGGAGTTCTTCATCCTGCTCACCGATATCAATCCGGGCGATGCCATTATCGTCGCTGAAAAAATTCGCGCAAGCTTCGATGAGAACAAGTTCAAAATTCCGAGCGGCGTCCTGAAAAAGACCCTGAGCCTCGGAGTGAGCGAATTCCCGAACGACAGCGAAGGGTTCTGGCAGTGCATCAAATATGCGGACGTGGCTCTCTACAAGGCCAAGGAGACCGGCCGCAACAAGGCCATCCAGTTCGACCCCAAGATGTGGGAAGGGGAGCAATTTTAAAGGGCGCCTTGCACCTGGGCATTTTTGATCGGCCTTGATGTAAAAGTTTTTCTACCCCTGCTATTTTTGCGGGGGTTTTTTAATGCAAACGGTCGCCCTCAGGGGCGGAGTGCGGTATGCTGAAACACCAATTCAGAGAAGGAGGAGGTCATGTCTGAAGGAACCCTGCTGCTGGAAAAAGGCGACGGCATCGCCCTGATCACGATCAATAACCCCCAGGCGCTCAACGCCCTGACCGTGGCGACCTTCCAGGCGCTCGAGCAGATGCTGGCCGGTCTTGAGACCGACGAAGCCGTGCGCGTGGTGCTCCTGACCGGCGCCGGGGAGAAAGCCTTCGTCGCCGGCGGCGACATTCGCTATCTCGACAGTCTGACAGTGGAAGGGGCACGTGCCTTTGCCCTCCAGGCTCAGCGGCTCTACGAACGGATCGAAACCTTCCCCAAACCGGTCATTGCCGTCATCAACGGCTACGCTCTGGGTGGTGGCTGTGAACTGGCCATGGCCTGCGACTTGCGGATTGCTGCAGAGACCGCCAGGCTCGGTCAGCCTGAGGTCAAGTTGGGAATCATCCCCGGCTTCGCCGGAACTCAGCGGTTGGCACGCCTGGTTGGCAAGGGGCGGGCCAAGGAACTGGTCTTCACCGGCGAGATGATCGATGCCCGCGAGGCGTGGCGGATCGGTC
>JAMPXI010000096.1 GCA_023701265.1 Desulfuromonadales bacterium
CCGGGATCCTTGGCGACCTGCAGGCCGGTGTAGTAACCCTGTTCCATGCTGACCAGCGAGAAGATGTACTCATCGCCGCGCTGGGCGTCGAACTCGGGGAAGTTCTGCAGCACGATGAACGGGTTGCCGTGCTGACCGTCCGGGGTGTTGACGTGCATCTGCACGGCGGGTCCGAAGCGGTCGTAGCTCTGGGTGGAGTTGGTGACGGCAAACGATGCCCCCCCGGGGAGCGGCACATGCTCGCCCTGGCGGGCGGTCGCATCAATCGTCTGCCCGGTGGAACGCTGCTTCACCCGGAAGCGGAAGGCCGCATCGCCGGCCGGGCCGTAGCTCGACTGGTAGAAGGTGATGCCGTTATAGCTCAGCGGGTCGTTGACCTCGATCTTCTTCTTGAGCACTTCATGGCCGTTCTGCAGGACCACCAGGTCGCTGCTGAACTCCTTGGGACGCTGCCCGCCGTCATAGAACTCTACGTCGAAGTTGTCACAGCGCACCGAGAAGCCCAGGGGGATCGGCTCCTTGCCGCCGCGCGGCCAGACCTGGTCGATGGCACTGCCTTCGACGATGTTGACGTAGGCCTTGTATCCCCAGACGTTGCCGATCATCGCACCGATGAAGATGATCAGGATCGAACTGTGGGTGATATAGACGCCGAAGCGGGAGATCGCCCCCTTTTCGGCGTAGAGATGGATCTTGCCATCCTGCTCGGTGACAACCGGGGCGCCGAAACGGTTTTTCAGCAGGGTCACCACCTGATCGCGGACGCCGTCGAGCGTCCCCTTGGCGACCACCGCCTCTTCGACGTTGCTCAGGGAGCGGAAAAAGCCGTCGTCCGCCACCAGTCGCGGCTCGCGCACGGTCTTCCAGACAAACGGGAAGCGCTTGATCGAACAGCAGATCAAGTTGACGGCGAAGAGCCCCATCAACGACAGGAACCACCAGGAGTGGTACATGTCGAAGGCGTTGATCGACTTGTCGAGGAATTTGAGGGTGTCGAGGCTCCAGCCGGTCTTGGCGGCCATTTCCTCCGGCGTCATCCCCTGCTCGATGACGGTGCCGATGATCGAGGTGCCGGCCAGCAGGATCAAGGTCATGATCGCCAGTTTCAAGGAGCAGAAAAAGTCCCAGACGCTGTCGATTAAGTTGTGTTCTTTGCTCAAGGCGATCTCCTGTAAAAGAGGGGGCGGCGTGCGCCCCTGCGCACCTGCCCCCCGGATGTTAACTTATGCAGTGTAATGTGGGTGTTTTGCGGGTGTCAAGGTTAACGCGGAAAATCTTCTTCCAGGCGCTTCTTCAACGCCTTGGCCTTGGCCTCGACGCCGACGGCCATCTCGGCCTTGAATTCAACCAGTTTTCGGGTCAGGTCGGCGTCGCCGAGGGCGATGATCTGCGCGGCGAGAATCCCGGCGTTGCGCGCCCCGGCCTTGCCGATCGCCACGGTCGCCACCGGGATGCCTGCGGGCATCTGCACCATGGCGAGCAGGGCATCGAGACCATGCAGCGAGGTACTGTCGATCGGCACGGCAATGACCGGCAGGGTGGTTTCGGCCGCCACCACCCCGGCCAGATGGGCGGCCGCCCCGGCGCCGGCAATGATCACCTTGACGCCGCGCTCGCGGGCGCTGCGGACGATGCCGGCGGTACGCTCCGGGGTGCGATGGGCGCTGGAGACGGTCATCTCGAAAGGGATGCCGAACTGGTCGAGGGCCCTGGCCGCTTCGACCATCACCTCGTAATCGTTATCGCTGCCCATCAGGATGGAAACGAGGGGTTGGTTGGACATGGTCTTTTCTCCGCAGATTTTAGTTGAGCAAGTCAACGTCTTCGTCCTAGTCGGGGTGAGTATCGCCCATTCATCACTTATTAAAAAAACTTTCGACGGCATCGATCACTTTTTCGAGCCCACGGTCCGCATCCAGGCCCACCCACAACGGCAACCGCACCAGCCGGTCGCTCAGGGCAACCGTGACCGGCAGTTCACCGCAACTCCGCCCGTAACGTTGACCGGCCGGGGATGAATGCAGCGGCACATAGTGAAAAACCGCATGCACGCCTTTGGACTCAAGGTGGGAGATCAGGGCGGTGCGTTCAGCAAGATCCTTTACCAGCAGATAGTACATGTGAGCATTGTGCTGACACGGGGCCGGGACAAGCGGGCGCCTCACCCATCCTGCCTGCTCAAGCGGGGCGAAGGCCGTGTGATACCTCTCCCACAAGGCCCGGCGGTCCCGGGTAATCGCCTCCGCCTCATCCATCTGCGCGGCAAGAAACGCAGCAATCAGCTCGCCAGGGAGATAAGAGGAACCCAGATCGACCCAGGAGTATTTGTCGACCATGCCGCGGAAGAACTGGCTGCGATTCGTCCCCTTCTCGCGGATGATTTCGGCACGCTCGGCGAAGCGCTCGGCATTGACCAACAGCGCTCCACCCTCGCCGGAAATAATGTTTTTCGTTTCATGGAAACTCAGGCAGCCAAGATGGCCGATCGCGCCAAGAGGCAGATCTTTATAAGACGCCATAATCCCTTGGGCGGCATCCTCAATGACCAATAGCTCATGCTGATCGGCAATTGCCATGATCGTGTCCATTTCACAGGCAATACCGGCGTAGTGAACCGGAACGATTGCTCTTGTTTTCGGCGTGATTGCCGACTCGATCAGGGATTCATCCAGATTCATGGTATCTGGCCGGATATCGACAAAAACCGGAATTCCACCACGCAATACAAAGGCGTTGGCAGTCGAAACGAAGGTATATGCCGGCATGATGATCTCGTCGCCCGGACGGATGTCGGCAAGAATAGCGGCCATTTCCAGTGCCGCGGTACAGCTATGGGTCAGAAGCGCCTTGCGACAGCCGGTTCGGCTCTCCAACCACGAGTGGCACTGGCGCGTGAAGTACCCATCCCCGGCCAACATCCCGCGGTGGTGCGCCTGGCTGATATTCCAAAGCTCCTTGCCGGTCATGTACGGCTTGTTAAAGGGGATCATCATCCTACCCCTGGCTGCCGATCACGATCCCGGTGACAATGCAGGTCATACCGACAACTTTCGGCCAAGTGAGAGGTTCATGAAAGAAGAGTGCACTCAAAAACATTACCAGAACAAATGCAAGGCTCATGAACGGATAGGCATGGCTCAAAGGGAGCCTGGTCATGGCCGCGATCCAACTCAGAGAAGCAAAAAATGCGGCAAGAAGCCCTGAAAGCACCCACGGATTAAAAACTAGTCGCAACAACAAGGAGAAACTGACGCCGTCCTCTGTCAGGAGAACACCAACCTTCCCGGCCTGCCACTTGATGACAACCTGTCCATAAACCGTCAGGATGATCGTTGCTGCGACATAATAGTAACTCATCGCAGTTCAGGGCGCCTCTTCGAGATACTGCTTTTCCAGAACGAGCAAATCCTGCTTTCTGGCTTTCAGTCGTTTCGCCGGGATCCCGAAATAAACAGACCATGGATCCGTTGTTTTTGTAACCATGGACATTGCGCCGACCGACGTCCCTTCCTGCAAAGTAACACCGGGAAGAATTAAAGAATTCGTCCCGACGATACAATGTCTACCTATATACACAGGCTTCTTGCACTCTTTTTTATATTTTCCAGGAACGGTTGGATTGGTCATTGTGCGACCAGTATAGTCATCTGATTGCGTAATAACATGACACCCATAAGAAAGGCCTGAAAAATCATCAAATTTGGCACCTTCGCTTCCGCCGGCAATATTACAAAATATCGCTATATGTACATTTCTTCCAATTATAATCTTGCCAGACAGAACGCAAAAGTCATCTATTCTCGAATAATCTCCTATTTCGATTTGATCATGGTTATATATTGCCGCCCTGTCACTGATTTTAACTCCCTTACCAATACTTTTGAATCCCAATGCGGCAATTTGTCTTTCAGATAGATACCCCATAAAATCAGTCTCATTCGCACGATTTACTGAATGTGGTTTTATACACGACATAAAGAGGCCTTCCCTTGACCTGCTCAAAGGTCTTGCCTAGGTATAATCCTATAATTCCTAAGATAAATATAATGATTCCACCAAGGAAGTACATTGAAACCATTATGCTTGCCCACCCCAAAACGGCAGTTCCTCTAAACAAAGCGGTTAAACAGATATAAAACCCGTAACAGAACGATAAGGTTGCCATTAAGAATCCAAATCTTATCGAAAGACGCAAGGGCTTGTCAGAGTGAGAGGTGATCGCGTCACTTGCCAGTTTCAAAAGTTTTCTGACCGTATAACTGCTATTACCGTCAAACCGGACATCATGTCGGACATCCACGCTTGCCGTAGGGAATCCCATCCAATCAACCAGCCCGCCAAAAAAGCGCAGGTGCTCTCGCATTAATCCAAGATTCCTCACGACGGCACGAGAGATGATCCGGAAATTCCCAACCTCCGAATCATAAGTGATTTCAGAAAAGTAGTTGAGCATCCCGTAAAAAAACCAGGAACCTATCCTCCTTACAAAAGTGCCCTCCCGACTGCCGCGACGCGCCAGAACGACATCATACCCCTCCATAGCCTTGGCATAAAGTCGGGGAATTTCTTCCGGACGGTCCTGGAGGTCGCAATCCATAACCACCACCCAGTCACCGGTAGCATGGTCAAGCCCGGCAGTAATCCCATAGTGCTGACCGAAGTTGCGGCTGAATTGCAGCCCCCTGACGCGCCCATCCATCGCTGCCAGTTCGCAGATAATTTCCCAGGAACGATCCCCACCACAGTCTTCCACAAGAATGACTTCGAAATCAGAGGTGATCGTTTCCAGGGAGATACGCAACCGGCGATAGAGTTCGTGCAGACACCCTTCTGCCTTATAGACGGGAATGACAACGGAGAGATGGGACATGAATTCTCAGCCCTCGATGGCTATAACCAGCAGCAGGCCGGCGCGATTCGTTGCTCCGGTCACGATGAACGCAAGGCCTTGGACCCGATATCACTGCGAAAGTGGACCTTTTCCCAGGCAATGGCATGAACCCCCTGATAGGCCTTGGCGATTGCCGCAGCCACCGTCGGGCCACGACCGGTGACGCCGAGCACGCGTCCGCCGCTGTTGACGATCCGGCCATCCTTTTCGACGGTGCCGGCGTGAAAGACCACCAGGTCGTCGATGGCCGCAGCAGTATCAAGCCCTTCGATCGGGAAGCCCTTGGTAAAGTCACCTGGGTAGCCGCCGGATGCCATAACCACACAGACTGCCGCCTGATCATACCACTCCAGTTCGACACCGGAAAGATCGCCACGGGCGCAGGCGAGAAGTACCGGCACCAGATCGGACTTGAGACGCATCAGCAGCGGCTGGCATTCGGGGTCACCGAAGCGGGCGTTGAACTCCAGGGTCTTGACCTCGCCGTCCTTGATCATCAACCCGGCGTAAAGTACGCCCCGATAGGGACGGCCTTCAGCTGCCATGCCGTCGACAGCGCGGCGCATGACTTCGACCATGGCTTTTTCGTGGACGGCCGGGGTAACCACCGGGGCGGGCGAGTAGGCGCCCATGCCGCCAGTGTTCGGGCCCTGGTCATCATCGAAAACCGGCTTGTGATCCTGAGCGCTGGCCAGGGGGATAATGGTTTTGCCGTCGGTGAAGGCCAGGAACGAAGCTTCTTCCCCTTCGAGGAACTCCTCGATGACCACCCGTGCTCCGGCCGAACCGAAGGCGCCGCCCGAGAGCATGTCGCGCACCGCCTCGTTGGCCTCCGCGACAGTGCGGGCGACAATCACTCCCTTGCCGGCGGCCAGGCCATCGGCCTTGACCACGATCGGGGCCCCGTGTTTGGCGATGAAAGCGAGCGCTGGTTCGACCTCGGTGAAGACCTCGTAGAAGGCGGTCGGCACGTGGTATTTCTTCATCAGGTCTTTTGAAAATGCCTTGCTCGCCTCGATGATCGCCGCATTCTGGCGGGCGCCGAAGATGGTCAGTCCTGCCGCCTCGAAGCGGTCGACGATCCCCAGCGACAGCGGCAGTTCCGGCCCGACCACGGTCAGATCGATCGCCTCCGCCCTGGCGAAGGCGAGCAGGCCATCGAGATCGTCGACCTTCAGAGCGACATTCTCCGCCAGTTGGCCGATGCCGGGGTTGCCGGGGGCGCAGAAAATTTTCGAAACCAGTGGCGACTGGGCGATTTTCCAGACCAAGGCATGCTCGCGCCCGCCGGAACCAATAACCAAAATATTCATTTTGAAATCCCGATTAAATTCAGCGTGCTGGCACTCTGTCCCGTTTGACGAAAACCACCGACAGAGGATCGTTATAAACCATTTTCCAATCAGAATGGGAAGCAATCGTGGTGGCGAGCCAGAACGGCTTCCCTCCTCTCATTTTAGGCAAAATCATGTAGTCAATTTTGTACTTACGCAGAAAATGGTCGAGGATTTTACCCTTGCCATAATAGTCGATATGCTTTTCCGCTCCCTGCTCAGCGACAGCCAACATCTGGGTTATCAACGTATAATCTTTAAATCTTTCGTCATCCAAGGTTCGGCCATCTACAAAAATGTTGTGCCCCGGCCCCAACGCCCAACCAAGGTATCCCCCCCAAAAAAAATCGTTAAGAACCTTTCCCTGAAAACCCTTCTGTTTGACAAACTCAACCGCATTTTTGGGATACACTCCGGAGACAGGACCGTAGTTAGCCAGTTTTCTGATATTTTCAAAATGAGAAGATGTGGCAACAATGCACAATAGACCTGTTGCCACCAGAAAAACCGCGGCAACTTTCCTGGATATAAGCGTCACTGCATTGCCGGCAAACGGGAGGACCAGAGCACCAAGGAAGGGGAGATACCGCACGTGCTTGAATGCGTAGAAACTGAACAACGCCACCAGAACCAGGTACATCAGGTTCTTTCTCAAACCATCACGCAGCAGCCAAAACAACGCCAACACCGTAATCGCAGGGAAAAATCCGTAAATCCACGCTTTGTTTTCAAGGATTGCGACAGATATCGACCGGTATTCCGTAGTTAAATCATAAAAGACTTTGTATTTTGGATCATGAAATTCCTGATGTGCTGCAAAATATGTTGCGGCGTTTGGGCTGACAAAAGAGAACAATAGCGCCACAACGAGAACCGCACTGCCTGCTAAGGGAAATTTTCCGTTGCCCTTACCGGTGAAATGCAGCCATACGTTGTTCAGCAAATGGGCGACACAAAGGATTTGTCCGAGAATGATCCCGCCATGGAGATTCGCCCAGAGCAGCATCAAGGCAGGCAACCCCCAGGCGACATGGCGGGGTAGCGGGGCATTGCCCGATTTAGCCAGTCGGTCAAGCAGGACCAGCATGACAGCGAAAGCCAGAAACGAAAAGAACTGTGGCCGCTCGACAGGGAACCTGGCAAAGAGAATGATCAGATAGGTAGCGGTCAAAACCGCATAACCGAAGCGCCAGACGTGATCCCTTGCCAGCAACGCCATGATCAGAAACAACAGGAACATGGCCCTGACGGCAAAGAAGCCACCCCAACCCAAAAATGTATAGATAAAATAGTAGAAAAGCTGGGCAAGCCAGTAGGAAGTCAGGATGAAATACTGGCGCACATCAACAGTCCCCCCGCCCAGCATGCCAAACGGGTCGGTCGTCGGCAGGGAACGATGTTCCCAAATCCACTGTCCGGTGTGCAGGTGCCAGAAAAAATCCGGGTCGGTAATCGGTAGCAGCAGATAAGTCAGGGCAAACAGAATGCCCACGCTTACCCAAAAGCCATAGTACCAAGTTTTTTCGACGTCGGGAAAGTTCATCTCACAACTTTGCCTGTAACAAGCCCATTAATGCCGGAAATGCCGCATCCCCGTGAACACCATCGCCATGTCGTGCTCGTCGGCGGCGGCGATCACTTCGGCATCGCGCATGGAACCACCGGGCTGGATGACGGCGGTGATGCCGACAGCGGCGGCGTTGTCGATACCGTCGCGGAACGGGAAGAAGGCGTCGGAGGCCATGGCCGCCCCCTTGACCTCCAGGCCGGCGTGCTCGGCCTTGATCGCGGCGATGCGCGCCGAGTTGACGCGACTCATCTGCCCGGCGCCGACGCCGATGGTCATGTTCCCCTTGCCATAGACGATGGCATTGGACTTGACGAACTTGGCCACCCGCCAGGCAAAGAGCAGATCCTTCATTTCCTGCTCGGTCGGCTGGCGTTTGCTGACCACCTTGAGGTCGGCGTAGAGGTCAAGGTCGGTGTCCTGGGCCAGCATGCCGCCGTTGACCCGCTTCAGATCGAGGCGCGGCGTCGGCTGTTCCGGCCAGAGGCCGCACTCGAGCAGGCGCACGTTCTTCTTGGAGGCGACGATCTCGCTGGCGGCCGCGGAAATCTTGGGGGCAATGATGACCTCGACGAACTGGCGGTCGCAGATCGCCTGGGCAGTGGCGGCATCCAGTTCGCGGTTGACGGCGATGATCCCGCCGAAGGCTGATTCCGGGTCGGTCTTGTAGGCACGGTCGTAGGCTTCGAAGAGGGTGGCGCCGACCGCCACGCCGCAGGGGTTGGCGTGCTTGACGATGACGCAGGCCGGTCCCTCGGTGAACTGCTTGACGCACTCCAGGGCGGCATCGGTGTCACCGATGTTGTTGTAGGAGAGTTCCTTCCCCTGCAACTGGCGGGCGGTGGCGATCGATGCCTCGCGCACGTCGCGCTCGACGTAGAAGGCCGCCCCCTGGTGGGGGTTCTCGCCGTAGCGCATCCCCTGGGCCTTACGATACTGCAGGGTCAGCACCGGCGGGAAGACCGCGTCGTCCTCGCCGAGCTTTTTGCCAAGCCAGTTGGAGATGGCGCCGTCGTAGGCGGCGGTGTGCTGGTAGACCTTGACCGCCAGGCGGAAATTGGTGGCTTTGGCCACGGCGCCGCCGTTGGCTTTCATCTCATCGAGCACCACGCGGTAGTCCAACGGATCAACCAGCACGGTGACATCGGCGTTGTTCTTGGCCGCGCTGCGGAGCATGGTGGGCCCGCCGATATCGATGTTCTCGATGGCATCCTCCAGGGTGCAGTCGGCCTTGGCCACCGTCGCCTCGAAGGGGTAGAGGTTAACTACGACCATGTCGATCGGCTCGATGCCGTGGGCCTGCATGGTGGCGACGTGTTCAGGGTTGG
Organism: Desulfuromonadales bacterium; assembly: GCA_023701265.1. Lineage (GTDB taxonomy): Bacteria > Desulfobacterota > Desulfuromonadia > Desulfuromonadales > BM103 > VAUL01. The sequence goes on from JAMPXI010000096.1 coordinate 9,121, forward strand.
AGCGCATGCCGAGCAGGCCGCCATGGACCTTCGGATGCAGGGTCTTGACCCGCCCGTCGAGCATTTCGGGGAAGCCGGTGAACTCGGAGACGTCCTTGACCGCCAGGCCAGCGTCGCGCAGCAGTTTGGCGGTGCCGCCGGTGGAAAGGATTTCGACCTGGAAACCAGCCAGTTCCTTGGCAAAGTCGAGGATGCCGGTCTTGTCGGAAACGCTGATGAGAGCACGCTTGATGATAGCCATAATAAGAAACTCCTGGAATTCAGTAGTCAGGATTCAGAAGTCAGAATCCTTCGGGGAAAGCAGATACATGTATGCAATGATTTTATTCTGAATTCTGACTCCTGAATTCTGTATTCCCAGGTGTTCAGAATTCCAGCGCAGCCAAGAACCTCTTCTCAAACGCCGGGGTACCGGAGAGGGGAAGCGGCTTGATCGTGGCGAGCAACTTCGTCAGCTTTGCCGCGCCATCCGGGTCGGCGAGGAAAGTGGCCAGGCCGTCAAGCACCCCGTTCGGTACAAAGAAGGCTTTATCTATCATGCCCTCCGGCAGCATGGCAATCCCCTTGAGCGCGGCTACGGGAAGGGCCGCGCCGAAGGCGCCGGTGATCAGCACGGTGTCGATATTCACGGCTGTCAGGCCGGCCCGGTCGAGCAGGACTTCGACTCCGGCACGTACCGCGCCCTTGGCCAACTGCAGCTGACGCACATCGTCCTGGGTCAGGCACAACTCGCCACGGGCATCACGGTGGAAGCAAAGCGCCCACCCACTACCATCCGCCACCAGGTAGCGGGCCAGATTGGTGCCGACCTCATCCGGCGCCACGATTCGGCCGCCGGCATCGAGCAGATCGCCGCCGCGGGCGGCAACGATCAGTGCCAGCAGACCGCTGCCGCAAAGCCCCGTCGGACTGCCGCCGCCAGCCACCGCGAGTTCGAGCCGGTCACCGCGAAGCTGCACATCGGTGACCGCCCCCGGCGCCAACGGCATGCCGCAGGCGATGTTCCCCGCTTCGAAGGCCGGCCCGGCCGCCGTCGACGTCACCAGCCACTGCGAACCGGTCCACAAAGCGATCTCGGCGTTGGTACCGAGGTCGAGGACCAGCGCGGGGACTGTCCCCGCAGGGGGATTGTCCCTCTCGCAATCCCGACCCCCCTGGTTCGCTACGCTCACCATCCCCCCTGCTTCGCAAGGGGGACACGGCTTTGCCCCTCCTGTGGAACAGGGGGGGTGCCCAAAGGGCGGGGTGGTCGCGGCTTGTGCAGCGCCACCGACACCATATAGCACCGCCACCAAGTCACCGCCGACGAAGCC
>JAMPXI010000006.1 GCA_023701265.1 Desulfuromonadales bacterium
CAAATATGGGAATAAACTTGGCCCAAGTGGAAAGCCACAAATAAACATAAAGAAGCATTCAACTGAAAAGCAGGCAAAGGATGCAGCAAGGCAAGAGGGGAAAGGTTCTCCTGTGAAACATCCAACCCCAACTCAGGGCAATAAACATTACCACCCTACAGATAAAACTGGGGAAAAAGCTCCCGGGGGCACTCATCATGAATTTTAATAGTACAAATAATGCCATATGGATATCTATGGTTAATGTAAAAGACAGACATAAGCCTGGCTTGCTCGGTGAAGACGTAGTTGGTGCTTATGTAAATATTCTTGCGAGCGCCAATGGCGAAGATGATTTTAAGAATCAAATTATTAACGCGATTAATGATTATGGTCTCGAGTTAATCAGTATTGATGATATGGATAAGTATTGTAACAGAATAAATAATTATAGTACCGACTCGCATATAAAACTGTTAGCCAAAGAATTAATAAAAACAGGCGGTCTCCGCTTCGGAACATTTCATGTATATTCGTGAGTTTACACATATGGTGCTTGAAGCAGCATTCACCCGACACTGCCACTTGAACGGACCACCTCAATAGATGCCGCACCTGCTGCTCAAATCGATAGTGTGGGTTGCTGGATTCCTCAGCCTCCTCGCCACCCAGCCCGCCCTGGCCGAGACCGTCTACTATTACCACACCGATCCGGCCGGCACGCCGCTGGCCATTACCAACCAGTACGGCGTCAAGACGTGGGAGGCCGACTATCTGCCGTTCGGCGAGGTGTACACGGAAACCGGGGTGGCCAACGACCGCAAGTTCGTGGGCAAGGAGCGGGACGAGGAGAGCCAGCTCGACTACTTCGGGGCGAGATATCACTATGCCAAGATCGGCCGCTTCCTGGCGGTTGATCCGGTGCGGGCGGTGGCCCCTCGGACCGGCCAGTTCAATGCGCAACTTCTTCAGAATCCTCAGCGTCACAATCTCTACAGCTATTCCTTGAACAACAACTACCGCAACGTCGATGCCGATGGCCGCTTCCCGATGGATACAATCTGGGACATCGGAAATATCGTTTACGATATCGTTACGGGTGACAAAGTTGGCCTGGCGGCCGATACGGCTGCGCTCGCCATTCCTTATGTACCGGCGGGATTGAGCAAAATTGGGAAAGCAGCAAAAGGAGCGGATAATTTAATTACTGTGCGAACTTACACCAACGCTACGGGCCGTGAAGGGATTACAAACAGCGGCACGTTGCGTGCAGACACTTGGGTAACGCTGCCGGGGGAAATGCCTGCAAAGGCAGGTCATGTACAAATTGAAAAAATATTGGAGATTCAGCCTGGAAGAGGTGAACATTTTCTTGAATTTCAAGTCCCAGCCTCGAATCTTCGTGTCCCCGCAAATGGCTCAAGAACCTCAGGCGGTGCTATGCAATTTCAGCTAAATAAACCCGTTCAGATTGACCCGAGCAAATTCAGCCGCCCGCTCGGTAGGCCGAGAGGTGAAAAATGAAAATAAAATGTTCAACCTGTGGACACGTTGCAAAAATATCACAAAAATATCAGTATCATGCGGGGTTCAGCAATCGTGCTTTTCTTTATTGCGACACTTGTTCGGCAATCCTTGAGTTTGATCCTTATAACACTAGATACACAGCAATCGTTGGTGATAAACATCCTTGGTCGCTATCCCCAGAGGAAAAAATACGTGTGGAAGACGCTCTGAAACCATGCGTCAATGGCGGTCGTTTTCGTTTCGGTATGCTTCCGCGGTGTCCTTCATGTAACGAACCGTTACCCGACTTGCTCAAAGACGATATTCACTTTGTTGAGATCGGGAAAGTTATAGATGCTGACAAAGAAGATGTGTGGAGCTAAGCGACAAACCTCGCCTGAACAGAACGGGCCTGAAGCGATGGCTATCAAATTACTCAAAACGATCTCGGGGATTGCTCTCCTCTGCCTCCTCGCCACCCAACCCGCTCTGGCCGAAACCGTCTACTACTACCACACCGACCCGGTCGGCACGCCGCTGGCGATGACCGATAGTAAAGGTATCAAGGTGTGGGAAGCCGATTACCTGCCGTTCGGCGAGGTATATATGGAAACCGGTGCGGTCAACGACCGGAAGTTCGTGGGGAAGGAGCGGGACGAGGAAAGTCAACTCGACTACTTCGGGGCGCGCTACCACTACGCCAAGATAGGGCGGTTCCTGGCGCCGGACCCGGTGCGGGCGGTGGATGTCAACACCGGGAGGATCAATGCCCAGGTGCTGGCAGACCCCCAAGGAGGCAATGTTTATGCGTATTCGCTGAACAATCCGTATAGTGTTGTCGATCCTGACGGTCGCAGTCCGCTATATACGCCAAATGATGGCCAGATTGGTCTCTATGCAGGGGGAGGCGGGGGCGGGGGCTATAAAGTTGTTAGGCCAATCACTAATCCGAGACAGCTTCTGCCTGCGCCAAAACCAGGAGTTTCGTCTCCTCACACAGAGGGCGGTGAGCTTGTATCGTTCAGGGTAGGGCGTGGTGGAATGGATTTGCCTCGCGGGAGAGCGCATGGTGATGGTTCACCCGCAGGGGGGTTCCTTTCAGAAACGCCAATACCAAATCAAGGTTATGTTCGCAGCCAGTTGGCAACGAAGCCCGAATGGAGTTCGGCCACAAAGGTGTCTGATGCACATGTCCCAGAAGGGGTTGTGTTACAGAGAAGTGTTGCGGGGCCGCAGGGCTACGGTCATCCTGGCGGCGGAGTTCAGTTAGAAATTCTAAATGCTGCCGATAAAGCCAGAATTGTTTATTCTAACACGAAGAAATTGGGGCGGTAATTATGTTGAAAGATTTCAAATGGAAAAGAGGTAGTGACCATATAATATTAAATGGGAACGAACTCATTGTTGAATGTGAATTGTTATGGGCATGCATTCTTCCAGGTGACAATAATATTTGTCTTATATTCATGTTTAACGAATTTACTTACAAAGATAAATGTAACGTTATTATCGTTGATAAATCAGGAAAGTTTATTCATCGCCTCAATGTTCGTGATGGGTTTAATTACGTGCAATTTGTAGGCTGTGAAACAACGAACAATGAATTGTACCTACTTGGGGCAGATGAATATAAATATAATGTCAATCTATCAGATTTTAGTGTCTTAAATAAGAGCTATTATAGATAATTTGCTCAGATGAGACGGGGTTGCCTTGTCAGTCAAACACCGCAACTCTTAGTGTGGAATACGAAGCTTCTTCCTATTATTTAGGAAAGTCTATGCACAAATTAGTTTCTGTAACGGCATGGCTCGTTTTTTCCCTCTGTCTCCTCGCCGCCCAACCCGCCCTGGCCGAAACCGTCTACTACTACCACACCGACCCGGCCGGCACGCCGCTGGCCATCACTAACCAGTATGGCGTCAAGATCTGGGAGGCCGACTATCTGCCGTTCGGCGAGGTGTACACGGAAACCGGAGTGGCCAACGACCGCAAGTTCGTGGGCAAGGAGCGAGACGAGGAGAGCAATCTCGATTACTTCGGCGCGCGTTACCACTACGCCAAGATCGGGCGGTTCCTGGCACCGGACCCGGTGCGGGCGGTGGATGTCAACACCGGGAGGATCAATGGCCAGGTGCTGGCAGATCCCCAGCGTGGCAATGTTTATGCGTATTCGCTGAACAACCCCTACAAATACGTGGATAAGGATGGAGAATTTGCCCAATTGGCATTGCTACCAATAGTTGAGTGGGGATTGCCGGCTCTTATTTCATTGCTGAGTGTTAAGGCTGCAAACGATACATATAGGGCGTTTAATGAAAGCAACGGCACTAAAAATAAAGATTTGCCCGCATCAAAAACGAACATCGGGAAAGATCAACCACCCCCGAAAGAAATTGAAGGGATTCCAGACCTAAGCCCTACAAAGCCCAAGACCCCCGTTCAGGGTGGAGGTGGTCTCCGGAAGCGGTGGAAAGACAATGATGGAAATATTTATGAGTGGGACAGGCAGCATGGTACTCTTGAAAAATACAACAAAAAGGGAAAGCACTTAGGCGAATACAATCCAAAAACGGGTGAACAAACGAAAAAACCAAATAAATCAAGGAAAGTCGAACCATAATGAACAATTCTGCCAATGAAATAGAGAGAGTCGTTCGCGGCTATGAAATAAATGGTGATAAATTTCTAACAGAGATACGGCTTGCCAAAATATCACTTGAAGAACTGCGCAAGATATTTAACATAACGAGTGATGATAATGTGCTTGATTGTTATAAAATTGGAGAAAATGAGTATTGCGAATTAAGGGATTATATTGAAGGTGATTTAGATTTTGAATATGCTGAATATTTCTTGGAAGTAAAGTAGTTTGTCCAGAGTACACAAAAACTGTACAGAGATAGTATTCACCTGACACTGCCGCCCCTGATGGTGTGCCTGGGGTAGAGGAGTTCCGATGAATAAATTTGTCCAATATCTGATTGGCATTCTTCTCGCCTTCTGCCTCCTCGCCACCCAGTCCGCCTTGGCCGAAACCGTCTACTACTACCACACCGACCCGGCCGGCACGCCGCTAGCCATCACTAACCAGTATGGCGTCAAGGCGTGGGAGGCCGACTACCTGCCGTTCGGCGAGGTGTATTCGGAATCCGGCACGGCCAACGACCGCAAGTTCGTGGGCAAGGAGCGGGACGAGGAGAGCAATCTCGACTACTTCGGAGCCCGCTACCACTACGCCAAGATTGGCCGCTTTCTGGCGCCGGACCCGGTACGGGCGGTTTCTCCGCAGACCGGGCAGGTCAACGCGAAAATCTTGAAAAACCCCCAACGGCACAACCGCTACAGCTACTCCCTGAACAACAGCTACCGCAACGTCGACCTTGACGGTCGAATCCCGATCGATACTATCTGGGACATCGGAAATATCGTTTACGATATCGCGACGGGCGATAAGGTTGGATTGGCGGCCGATACGGCTGCGCTCGCCATTCCTTATGTGCCGGCAGGATTGAGCAAAGTTGGGAAAGTTGCAAAAGTAGCGAATATTACAGATAACACTGCAAATAGCGCAGTTGATGCGCTCAAATTGAAAAAATCTCTTGCAAGTGAATCTCAAATGAGAGGTGCCGGCAGAATTATTGCGGGAGCTGGTGGACCAAAGCCATTTCGAGATGCTACGCGTGTTTCTGAACAGTATGGAGGAGGTCCTTCTGATTGGGTAAAGAAATCAAGTTCGTCTTACACTGCTCCTGATGGCGCCAAATTTGAAACCCATTGGGTCGAAAGCATAACGTCTGGGCAACGTGTCGAGCATAAAACCAAGATTAATGGAGCCGACTGATGCAAAATTCACAAGATTATCAATCGGCAAAACGTTCCGAATTAATAACAATTGCATCTTCGATGATCGATGGGAATTTACATCTTATCGAAGGGGTTCGTAAGGTCTGCTCCTTGAGGCACTCTATTGGGCAACCAGAAAGCGAATTGTTCCTGTTGTTTCGCGCCGTCGATTCGGAAACTGATCATTATCCTCTAGGTGATGCGCGACAACATTTTGCGGATGATTATTTGCACAAATTAGACGCTGAAATGAGTGAGTATCTTGCTGACACTAAAGAAGAAATTCTTTCAGCGTGCAGGACGATCATTCAAATCTTTTCTGAAACTTCACAGGGAAAGTAACATGTTGACGCTGTTATCCCTAATGGGGGGCAGATTTCAGTCAGCAAGCGTCTGCCCGCCAATAAGATATAGTATTGATATTGCATGATAATGCAATTATAAGTATGTCTTTATGAACAGCAGAAGGCCCGGCATTGCTGCCGGGCCTTTCGCTGTTGCCGGTATAATTCTCAGTTCTTACACAAGACCATGCGCAACCATCGCGTCGGCGACCTTGATGAAGCCGGCGATGTTGGCACCGAGCACGTAGTTGCCCGGAGCGCCGTACTCCGCTGAGGTTTCATAGCAGAGGTTGTGGATGTTGGACATGATCGCCGCCAGTTTCTGCTCGGTGAACTCGAAGGTCCAGGAGTCGCGCTGGGCGTTCTGCTGCATTTCCAGCGCCGAGGTGGCCACGCCGCCGGCGTTGGCCGCTTTGCCCGGACCGTAGGCGGTTTTGGCGTCGAGGAAAACTTTGACACCTTCCGGCGTGGTCGGCATGTTGGCGCCCTCGCCGACCGCGATGCAGCCGTTTTTGACCAGCAGCGCGGCGTCCTTGCCGTTGATCTCGTTCTGGGTCGCCGAAGGCATCGCCACCTGGCAGGGGATCTCCCAGATGTTGCCGTTTTTCTTGTAGACGGCATCCTTGTGATACTTGACGTAATCCTCGATGCGCCGGCGCTCGACTTCCTTGAGCTGCTTGATCAGGTCGAGGTCGAGACCCTTCTCATGGTAGATGACGCCGCCGGAGTCGGAACAGGCCACGCACTTGCCGCCGAGCTGGTGGATCTTCTCGATGGTGTAGATGGCGACGTTCCCCGAGCCGGAAACCAGGCAGGTCTTGCCTTTGAAGGAGTCCTTGCGAACCTTGAGGGCTTCGTCGATGAAGAAGGTGGCGCCGTAGCCGGTGGCCTCGGTGCGCACCAGCGAGCCGCCCCACTTGAGGCCCTTGCCGGTGAGCATGCCCGCCTCCCAGCGGTTGACGATGCGCTTGTACTGACCGAACATGTAGCCGATTTCGCGCCCGCCCACGCCGATGTCGCCGGCCGGGACGTCGGTGTGCTCGCCGAGGTGGCGATAGAGTTCAGTCATGAAGCTCTGGCAGAAGCGCATGATCTCGTCATCCGATTTCCCCTTGGGATCGAAGTCGGAGCCGCCCTTGCCGCCGCCGATCGGCAGGCCGGTCAGGGAGTTCTTGAAGATCTGCTCGAAACCGAGGAACTTGATGATCCCCAGGTAAACCGAGGGGTGGAAGCGCAGGCCGCCCTTGTAGGGGCCGAGGGCCGAGTTGAACTCGACGCGGAAGCCGCGGTTGATGTGCACCTGGCCCTTGTCGTCCTGCCAGGGCACGCGGAAGATGATCTGGCGCTCCGGTTCGCAGATGCGCTCGATGATCTTGCGCTCCAGGTACTCGGGATGCTTGACCACGACCGGTCCGAGGGATTCGAGCACTTCGAGCACCGCTTGGTGGAACTCGGTTTCGCCGGGGTTGCGTTTGAGGACATCCTGGTAAATCGGTTCGAGTTTTTCGTCCAGTTTCATGGTCATGGGCTCCTCCCTGAGTGACGGGGCATCGTTGCCCCTTGGATTGATAGCTCACGGGAGTAATGGCAAGTTACGTGCCGATCCTGATTTCGTCGGGTTTATTTTGTAAGAAGCTGATATTGTTAGGGAGTTTTAAGCGATGCCGGGTGTGGATGCCGCTCGTCACGCGAGAGGTGGAGTACACAGAATACTCAGAGCGTTACTCTGTTTGATACTCATATTGGTAACGAAAGGCCCGGGAGGGAGTGCTAACGAGCCCAGAGACCGACGCCACGATTTTTTGCCCTGGCTTCGGCGGCGAGAAAGTCCTGCTTTAAATCGATGGGGAAGCGGCGATAGACGATAACCAGACCTTCTTCAAGGAGCACGCGGTTGAGCAGTCGCCCGTCGGGCAGGTGGACGTAAGCCAGCAGCCGGCCATGACGGTCTCGCCGGGTATTGTCGAAGGTCAGGGTGACCTGACGGCCTTTGACATTGTGGAGGCCCCAGGCCAGTCCGGCGCCGTGGATTGATCGCAGCCGTTTTTGGGCGATGCCGAGTCCGGTGAAGTTCCGGTCGCGGTCGGAATTTGCCTTTTCCGGGGCGTCGACGCCGAGCAGTCGCACCTTGCCGTGTGGAGCGACATCAAAGGTGTCGGCGTCATAGACCCAATTGACGGTGCCGGTCAGCGATGCCGGGATCTCGGCGGCAACGACCGTCTGGCCAGTCAGCAGCCCGACGGTGACGAAGAGCAGTCCGATGGTGCGAAGCATGGGTCAGGGGTGGGGTGCGCTGGTAATTCCGGCGTTCATGCTGCCGGAACGGTATCCTTCGAGATCAAGGGCGACATAGGTAAATCCGGCGGCCTTGCAGGCAGCAACCAGGGCGCGGCGAAGTTCCGGTTCGAGCAGGCGCGACATCTCGCCGGGGTCAATTTCGATGCGTGCCGTTTCGTCATGATAACGAACCCGGAATGTACCGAAACCGCGTTCGCGCAAAAAGCTCTCGCACTGATCGACCTGATGCAGACGCTCGGCGGTGATCTGCGTGCCATAGGGAAAGCGCGATGCCAGACAGGCAAACGGCTGTTTGTCGGCGGTGGGCAGGCCGGCACGGCGGCTCAATTCGCGGATCTCGTCCTTGGTCAGGCCGACTTCGAGCAGGGGGGAGCGGATGCCCAGTTCAATGGCGGCTTCGTGTCCGGGGCGGAAATCCGACAGGTCGTCGAGGTTGGCGCCGTCAAGGACCGCAGCCAGTCCCAGGTCCCTGGCCTTGGCCACGCACAGGCCAAACAGTTCATGCTTGCAATGGTAGCAGCGGCGTGGCGGGTTGTCGGCAAATCCGGGGATCTCCAATTCGTTGCTGTCGATGACGACCTGGCGGATCCCCAGCTGCCGGGCCAGGCGCGTGCTTTCGGCGAATTCATGTTCGGGGTAGGTCGGCGAGGTGGCGGTCAGGGCGACGACTTTCTCCGGGCCGAGAGCCTGACGCGCCGCCCAGAGCAGAAAGGTCGAATCGACGCCGCCCGAAAAGGCAACCAGTGCCGATCCCAACTCCGCGAGGAGGTCTTGCAACTGCTGCAGTTTGCTGTCGATTGACATGGTGGCGGATAATATTCCTTGGCCGGTGGCTGCTCAGATGAAGTACATGAAACGATGATCGAGTTCTTTCTCCAGGCCCATTTCACGCCCTTTGTCGCACAGATCCTTGATGGTTATGCTGCCGAGATATTCATTAAGCTTACGGCTGGCTTCCGCCCAGACCTGCTGGGTGATGCACTGATTGTCGAACTCGCACCCCTTTTTCCCCCGCTTCGCGGTTTTGATACAGTCGACCAGGGCCATCTCCCCCTCGGTCGCATGGATGACATCCATAACGCTGATTTCGTGGGGTTTGCGGGCCAGGGTGTAGCCGCCCTGGGGTCCGCGGCGGCTTTTGAGCAGGCCGCCCTTCTTCAGATCCTGGAAAATCTGTTCGAGGTAGCGCGGCGAGATGTTCTGGCGGCGGCTGATATCCTTGATCTGAGCCGGCAGGGTTCCGGCATGATAGGCCATGTCAAAAATGGCGCGCAGCCCATAACGGCTTTTTGTCGACAATTTCACTGTAAACCCTCCGTGTTTTCTGTTGATATATTTTTAGTAAAGTTCATTGTCCATGTCAAGAATTCGCTGGAGAAAGGGATTGCGCCCGTCAAATTTTCCCGCTAATTTGGCGGTATGTTACCCAGTGGATGCTGTCAATGATGTCTCGTAGCGAAGGGTGGCTGCCGATCAACGGTTCGCCGGTCGGTTTAGTCACCTGGTATGGGCCTGACGGCCCCGTTGCCGTGCTCGCGTCGTGGCTGGCGGTCATCGATGGCCAGCCTCCCGAATTGCGGGGGGGCTGTCCCGGGCAGGTGCCTGGTCGCAATGGCCAGCCCGGAGGTTTTGACTTTGCGGTCAACATCCCCGCCAACCCGATGCTTCCGGCGTTGACCGAACTGATAGCAAAAGCCGCGGCATGTTCTCCTGTCCCGATTGATGCCGACGCGGATTTTTCCCCTGCACGTTCCGTGCATGCGCCGCTGCTGAGGGGGTGTGCACTGCAGATCGAATGCGTTCATGGCAGGAATGTCCCTGGTGGTTGGGCCACTGAATTTGCCGGGGAGATCATGCTGTTGCATCGTGGCGGCATCTTCCTCGACCCTGCCGACCACGCCGATTTTTGTGCCCTGCGACCGTTGCGAACGGCGCTCCCGTCATGATTTGAACAGTGAAAGGGCCGGCTGAAAAGCCGGCCCTTTCACTAGGAGTGCTGCCGGTTAACCGGAGATCAGGGGTGTAGCAGGCGGCCGAGTACGGCCGGCACGGCCGTTTCGACCCGCAGGGGGCGAAGTCCCAGGTGGATCGGGTGGAATCCCTGGCGGGAGAGCAAGTCAACCTCAAAGGGGATGAAGCCCCCTTCAGGCCCGATGGCCAGCACCACCGGGCCGGCAACGTTGCAGGGGCAAGGCAGGGCGCTGTCCGGATGGGCTGTCAGGCACAGGCTCCCGGCAGCCAGGCCGGGCAGTTCATCTTCGACGAAAGGCCGGAAACGCGGCCGTAGCAACACCTGTGGCAGCCGGGTGTCGCGCGCCTGTTCAAGGCCAAGGAGCAGCTGCTCGTCAAGTGCCGCCGGGGCAAGCAGTGGACTCTGCCAGTAGCTTTTGTCCACCCGGGCGGTGTTGATCAGAAATATGCGCTTGATGCCGAGCGCCGTGACTCCCTGGAGCAGGCGGCGCAAAGCTTTGGGGCGAGGGAGGGCGAGCAGCAGAGTGGTTGGCACCGGTGGTGGCGGTGGCGTGGTCAGGGCAACCGTCAAAATGGTGTCGTCAACGGATTGCGAGACGACGCAGGCTGCGCCGAGATTGCCATTGAGCAATCCGGCACGCACCGGCTGACCAGGCTCGGCATGCAGAATATCAACCAGATGCCGGTGTCGCCGGCCGGTAATGCGCACCGTCTCCGACGAGATAAAGTCCTCGGGGGCGAGCAGGAGCAGGTTCATTGACAGCAAGCTGTCAGTGACTTTTGCAGGTCAGCGCCCGCCGGGGGGCATGACGTCCGGAGCAAAATCGAGAGTGCGCAGATAGTCCTCGACGGTTTCCTCGCGGCGGATCAATTCCACCGAACCATCGGCACGCAGCAGCAGTTCCTTGGGACGCAGCCGGCCGTTGTACTGGAAGCCCATGGCGTAACCGTGGGCGCCGGTGTCCTGGATCACCAGCAGATCGCCGTCATGGATCGGCGGCAGGGAGCGCTGGACCGCGAACTTATCGTTGTTCTCGCAGAGCGAGCCGACCACGTCGTAAACCTCCGTTGCCGGGACGTTTTCCTTGCCGACCACGTCGATGTGGTGATAGGAGCCGTACAGCGCCGGGCGCATCAGCGCCGACATGCAGGAATCGACGCCGATATACTTGCGGTAGATGTTCTTGTGGTTGATGGCGGCAGTGACCAGCACGCCGTGCGGGCCGGTCATCCAGCGCCCGCTCTCCATGTACATGCGCGGCGCAAAGCCGCGCTTGGCCTTGAACTCGTTGAACTGGGCGGTGATCTCCCTGGCCATGGCGGCGAGGTCCAGGGTGTTGTCCTCGGGGCGGTAGGGGATCCCCAGGCCGCCGCCGATGTTGACGAATTCGAAGCGGATGCCGAGCTCGTCGTCGACCAAGGCAGTCAACTCCAGCAGCATCCGCGCGGTCTCGATGATGTAGGTGCAGTCGCGCTCGTTGGAGGCGACCATGGTGTGCAGGCCAAAGCGCTTCGCGCCGCGCTCCATCGCCATGCGGTAGGCGGAAATGACCTGATCATGGGCGATGCCGTACTTGGCTTCGACCGGGTTGCCGATGATAACGTTGCCGGTGCGGCGCGGGCCGGGATTGTAGCGGAAGCAGACCAACTCGGGGAAATGCGGGACCTTGGCGAGCAGCGAGATGTCGTCGAGATTGAGAATGCATCCCCCCTCGGCTGCCGCCGCGTCGAATTCGGCAGGGCTGGTGTTGTTCGAGGTGAACATGATCTCTTCGCCACGCGCGCCGATGTTGCGGCTCATGACCAGCTCGGGGATCGAGCTGCAGTCGAAGCCGAATCCCATGTCTTTCATCAGTGCCAGGATGCGCGGATTCGGCAGAGCCTTGACCGCATAATATTCGCGGAAGCCTTCGATGCCGGCAAATGCCTGCTTGAGTGCCTCACCGGTGGCGAGAATGCCGGTTTCGTCATAGAGATGAAAAGGGGTGCCGTAATGCGCCGCGATCGACTTGACGCAAGGGAAGAGGCGCTGCTTGAATTCCGGGGACATCGGCATGACATTGACTCCTGAAAAAAGTGCTGAGTACCGAGCGCTGGGTACTGGGATGAAGGATAAAGTTGTCAAGATATAGCGGATGAACGCTGAAAAAACAAGACATTCACCGGGAGTGCATTTACGGCTAGGAAAACGGGGCGCTTTCCGCAATGATAGACCTATTTCCCGGGGAGCACCGCTGCCATGAATCTGTCGCCGGTCGGGTGTCTGCGCATCTTCCTCCCGTTCGCGCTCGGCTACTTTCTGAGCTATCTTTACCGGACGGTCAATGCGGTTCTCGCTCCGGACCTGGTGCGCGAACTGGGTCTCAACCCGGCCGACCTCGGCCTGCTGACCTCTGCCTATTTCCTTGCCTTTGCCGCCGCCCAGCTGCCGCTCGGCATCCTGCTTGACCGCTACGGACCGCGCCGCGTGGAAGCCAGCCTGCTGCTGTTCGCCGCCGCCGGGGCCCTGCTTTTTGCCCGCGCCACGACGCTCGGCGAGCTGCTGTGTGGACGGGCATTGATCGGCCTGGGGGTCGCGGCCTGCCTGATGGCGGCCTTCAAAGCTTTCACCCAGTGGTTCTCCCGGGAGATGCTGCCCTTCGTCAACGGCATCCAGATGGTATCCGGAGGGCTTGGCGCCCTGGCTGCGACCCTGCCAGTCGAGTTGGCGCTGGGGATCACCGACTGGCGGGGCGTTTTCCGGTTTCTGTCGGGGGTGACGCTGGTGGCGGCACTGGCTGTCTTTACGATCGTTCCGGAAAAGGCCGGGGAAGGTGGCGGGGAGACCCTCAGCCAGCAGATGGCTGGCGTCGGGACGGTTTTTTCCAGTCGAGTCTTCTGGCGCATCACCCCCTGGGCGGTTGCTGCCCAGGGGGCCTATCTGTCCCTGCTTGGCCTCTGGTCCGGGCCGTGGTTGCGGGACGTCGCCAACTACGAACGACTCGGAGTGGCCAATACCCTGATGGGGATTTCCCTGACGATGATCGCCGGCTACTTTGCGTTCGGCACCCTCGCGGCCCATCTCGGCCGCCGCGGCATTCCGGCCGCCCGCGTTGCTGCTGCCGGCATGGCGATCTTTCTCGGCGTGCAGACGCTGCTGATCGTGCAGCCCGCCGGTCTGGCGACTCCGCTCTGGCTGCTGTTCGGGTTTTTCGGCACCGCCTGCATTCTTCCTTACGCGGTGCTGTCTCAGCAGTTTCCGCCAAGTCTGACCGGCCGGGTGAACACCGGTCTTAATTTGCTGGTCTTCCTGGCGGCGTTCGCGGCGCAGTGGGGGGTGGGTGCGATTCTCGGACAGTGGCCGGCAACGGCTGCCGGAGGCTACGATCCGACCGGTTACCGCTGGGGTTTTGGCTTGCTCGTGGGGCTGCAGCTGCTGGGGATGGGGTGGTATCTGGTCGGCGGGCGCGGTACGGGGGTCAGCGAGGCAGCCCGGTAGCGGTGAGGGCCGCACCGACGATCCCGGCGTCGTTGCGCAGTGCCGCGGGGATGGTCTCGGTGGCGACCGTCAGATGCGGAAGGAATTTTTCGTGGTGTTTGCTGATCCCCCCGCCGATGATGAAAAGGTCGGGCCAGAACAGCTCCTCCAGGCGGTGTAGATAACGGTCGAATCGCTTTGCCCATTGCCGGTAGGAGAGCCCCTGTTGTTCACGGACTGCCGCCGAAGCGTACTTTTCGGCGATCTTGCCGCGCAGCAGCAGATGGCCGAGTTCGCAGTTGGGAACCAGAATGCCGTTGCGGAACAGGGCGGTGCCCAGGCCGGTGCCGACGGTCACCAGCAAAACGGTCCCCTGCCGCTCCCGGCCGGCGCCGAAACGCATCTCGGCCAGTCCGGCGGCATCGGCATCGTTGAACAGCCTGACCGGGCAACCCGTGGCTTCGGCAAACAACCGGGGCCCGTCGATGCCGATCCACGCCGTGTCGAGATTGGAGGCCGTGCGGACGATGTCATTGCGAATGACGGCGGGCAGGCCGATGCCGACGGGCCCGTTCCAGGCGAAGTGGCGGACCATTTCGGCGACCGCCATGGCAACGGCCGCGGGGGTGGCGGGTCGCGGCGTCGGCAGGCGCAAGCGGGGGGCCGTCAATTGCCCGCTTGCCACATCCACCGGAGCCCCCTTGAGGGCCGAACCGCCGATGTCGATGCCGAGGACGTGCGAAGCAGCCGCAGCTCTTCCCTCAGTCACGGTGACTTTCGACCTCCTCGTCGCTGAGCACCGGGCGCTTTTGCAGTCGCTTGTAGTAGAAGTTCTGGCCGTAGAGCACCGCCGCCGGGTTGTGGCCGGTGACGCGGTCCTTGACCACCAGGGTGGTGACCGGGGCCTCGGAGTGCTTGCTGAAGAGCATGTCGTGGCCGACGCACAGCCCCATGATGACGTTCATCTCCATCCCCTCGGCATTGAGGATGCGCGCCTGGGCGATCGGGTTGCAGGCCGGCTCGAAGGTGCCGGGACGGACCTTGTCGCTTTCCTGCAGCCCCAAGTCGAGCTTGTCGATGCTGCCGGCCTTGCAGCAGGCCGAAAAGGGTTCCAGCCCCTGGGCCAACAGGATGTCGCTGAGTTTCTGAGTCTCGTCGAGCAGGCCGATGCAGGTGGCAATGCCGATCCTGGTCCAGCCCATCAGTCTTGCCAGCGCCACCAGATCCTCGACCCGGGTCCAGCGGGCATTGACCGCATCCGAACCGGGGATCGGCTGATAGCACAAGCCTTCCACCTTGGCGGCCATTCGTGCCAGGCGGGCATCTTCGGTATCACCTCGATATTCGTCGAAAGCTTCGCGAATGGCTACGGCATGGGGGTCGGAAGGGCAGTAGGCAGGTTTGGCCGAGTGGGAGGCCGGATCGCTCCAACAGTTGGTGGAGCCTTGCTTCTGCATGATGGCACTGCAACTGGAACAGGAGGGTGCGGGGTTTTTCGAGGGTGGTGAGCTCATACATCTCCTCCGTGGGTGATGTATGAAAATAGCCTGATCGCCGGAGTCTGTCCAGTCTTGCCGGAAAAATCGGCAACAGAGAGAAGATCAGGACGTCAGCCGCCGTTCGCGTCCGTGATATTCGGAGGCGTGGGGTGACAATCGGATCGGATCGACTCCCACCACGGCCCAGCCGGAACTACGCAGGAAGCGACGCACCAGTTTGCGATTGAGGAGCAGGTCGAGTCCCCGGGGGACCACCCGCACGCAGCAACCATCCAGTAGCTCGACTGAAATAGTCATAAGTCCCCTCGCTTGGTTGGCGATTAGGCCATAACTATATAATAAATAGGAAGAAATGCAAGGGATAAAAGACAAAACACTGGCCCCAGGAAGGGACTCAGCGAAAGGCGGCTATAGCGAAAAGTTGGCGAAGGTTATACGGCGCGGCGACGTTCTGGCCCACGGTAACTGGCCGCCCGGGCACATTCACGGATCGGGTCGATTCCCACGACAGCCCAGCCGGTGTCGCGAAGAAAACGTCTGACCCGGCCATGTTTGAGAAGCAGGTCAAGCCCTTTGGGCGCAACCCTGATGTAGCCCCCGTCGATCAGCTCTGCCCTGATCATGTTCCCCTCATTCCCCGACCTTAAAATTAGAGGACATTATAGGTTTTGTTTTCAGCGATGCAAGCAAATAAATACATTTGAGGCAGAATCATTACACGCTCAGATGATCTTGTTGAGCGGGTATTCGACAATGCCCTGGGCGCCAAGGCGCAGCAGTTCAGGGATGATCAGGCGCACTTCCTTTTCCGGGAGGATGCTCTCGATGGAGACCCAGTCGGATTTGTAAAGGTGTGACACAGTCGGGTTTTTCAAGCTGGGCAGGACGGCGGTGATCGCCTCGATCGCCTCGGCCGGCGCGTTGAGTTTCAACCCGACCATCCCCTCGGCGCGCAGCGCCGACTGCAGCAGGGTGGCGATCTGCTCGATCTTGGCGCGCTTCCAGGGATCGGCCCAGGCCGTCCGGTTGACAATCATCACCGGCACCGACGACATCAGGTCGCAGACGATGCGCAGGTTGTTGGCGCGGATGGTCGAACCGGTCTCGGTGACTTCAACAATGGCGTCGCACAGCCCCTCGACCACCTTGGCCTCGGTCGCCCCCCAGGAGAACTCCACGGTCACCGGGATGTTGCGCTCGGCGAAGTAGCGCTGGGTGAAGCCAACCAGTTCGGTGGAGATGACCCCGCCGGCCAGATCCTCAGGCTTCTCGACCTTCGAATCCTGGGCAACGACCAGCACCCAGCGCACCGGGCGACGCGAGACCTTGGAGTAGACCATCTCGCAGACCTCGACCACGTCGGCCTGGTTCTCCGCCACCCAGTCGCGCCCGGCAATGCCAACGTCGATCGTGCCGCGCTGCACGTATTTCCCCATCTCCTGCGGACGGATCAGGCTGCATTTCATCTCGCCGTCATCGATCGTCGGGAAGTAGCTGCGCGACGACACGCCGACCGACCAGCCGGCCTGCTTGAACAGGTTGACGGTGGCGTCTTCGAGGCTCCCCTTGGGGATGCCGAATTTCAGGATGTTCGCCATGCTGTCTCCTTCGGTGGGCGTGGCTATTGGCCAGTCTCGGCGTTGGCCTGCGGGGTTCCTTGTGCGACGTGGCGCTGCCACGCCTTAAGCGTCACACCTTGGCCGCCTTGACCTTGGCGCAAAATCCGCGCCCTGGTTGGTGTCTGGTGTAGGGGCGCAATTTATTGCGCCCTAGGCGTGAGGAAATCACACCCCTACGATTTTTTATAAACCTCGTCGGGGTTGAAGAGCGGATTCGAGTGTTCCACCCACTGGCCATTTTCCCAGCGCACGTAGAAGCAGCTGCGATTGCCGGTGTGGCAGGCGGCCGGACCGTTCTGCTTCACCTTGATGACCACGGTGTCGGCGTCGCAGTCGGTGAGGACCTCGACAACATCCTGGGTGTTTCCCGACTCCTCCCCCTTCATCCAGTACTTGTTGCGGGTGCGGCTGAAGAACCAGGTCTTGCCATCGCGCAAAGTGTATTCGAGGGTTTTCTGATCCATGAAGGCGACCATCAGTACCTCGCCGTTTTCATGGTCCTGGATGATGGCGGGGATCAGGCCGCCCATCTTGTCGAAATTGATGGTGATCACGGGATAAACCTCCTTGGGGCGTGTAGCAATAAGGCCCCTTTATGAACCACATGAGGCGGAGGTGTCAACCGTTTCGCGGCCAGTCGGGAGAGGAACCGGGTCAGTTGATGACGTAGTCGTGGACCAGCCAGCGGCCGTCCTCGCTCAGGGTAAGGATGATGGTTTCGACGGCCGTCCGCTTGTTGCTGAATACGGTGTCGAACTGGACGTTCGCATAGCGGCCATCGGGAAGCATCGCATAGCGATGCTGCAGGGTGACGCCGCGCAGATCTCGTTTATCAAGGGGGCCGTAAGCCTTGCGCAGGGTTTTGTGCAGCAGCAGCCACTGTTCCTGATGCTTGAGAATCTGTGCGAGCGGAGTCAATTGCCGCCAGGCCAGCTCCGCATCCCCGGCATCGAGCAGCGTGACGAAGTGTCTGGCGGCCACGGCAACCTGCTGTTGCTCATCGCCAGTTGCCCAAGATGGGCATGGCAACAGAAGGATCAGCAGCAGTGCCAGAAAAATTCCCAAACGAGTCTTCAAGCGTGTTTTCCCCAACAATCCCATATTGAATAAAAACATCTTACTCCACGGTATCTTGCAAATTTCTCATACTGAACCGGCTGCGGGGACAGACGGGGAGAAAGAAGCAGAATGTTCAGGCGGGGGAGGCGTTGAAATGATTCAGGTGCGGCAGCAACCGGGTGCGGAAAGACGCTATCTGTTCAGGTCGATAGGGGACTGCCGGAGCCTTCCCCCAGACGGGCGCCGGCCAGGCCGGATCGTTTCGATAGCGGACGACATGGTGCAGGTGCAGCTGCGGCACCAGGTTGCCCAGGGCTGCGATGTTCAGTTTGTCGGGGGAAAAGAGCGCGGCGAGGGTTTCGGCCAGGTGGCAGGACTCATCCAGCAACTGCTGCCGGTCCACGGGGGTCAGTTCGAAGATTTCGCGGAGGTCCGGACGTTGTGGTACCAGGATCAGCCAGGGATAGGTGCGGTCGTTCATCAGCAGAAGCAGCGACAGGGAGAAACGGCCCAGCACGATGGTGTCGCGCTGCAGGTGTGGGTCAAGGGCAAACATCGGTTCCTTGCGGAGGGTCAGGCGGGAAGGTGAGAGAGGACCTTGGCGACCAGTTTTTCGGCATTGAACGGTTTGGTCAGATAGCCATCGGCACCAACTTCGCCGGCCAAGCGCTGCAGTTCGCTTTCTTCCTTGCCGGAGATCAGCAGCACCGGGATTTCGCTGCTGCGATCGCGGCGTTTGAGCGCCCGTACCTTCTTGTCTCCCGACATGAGCGGCATCATGACATCCATCAGGATCAAGTCCGGGGGATCGTTGCCGTAGATCACGTCGTTGGAGTAAATCGCGTCCTTGGCGATGGACACGCGGTAGCCGGCGTTCTCGAGCCAGTCCTGTGCCATGGCCAGAACAACGGGATCGTCATCGATAACCAGAATATGTTTCATGAGGAAATATCCTGAAGTCCTTAGCTTAAAATGCATGCTCTGCGGCAAATCAAACTAACGCAGCTGCAAATTATTTGTCCACTGTGAAATTGTTAATACAGACCGCAACATTGTTGATAGCTTTGGTTGTAATTATCGGCTGCGCGACTGGAACCTGAAACGCATGAAAGATTAGCGTCTTTTGGAATACGTTTTTCCCCTTTGTGTTATGATTTGTTTACCGAGGGAGTTGGGTAGGTGCGTTGTGAAGCCATCAAATCTGGAACATTGCCAGCAGACCGCCATCGGCGGGTTGTTGGAGATTGCCCTTTCTGTCAAGCCGCTGAAAGAGAAGCTGGCATCCGCACTGGCACTGATCCTCGACGCCAGTCCGGATGATTTTCGCAATCAAGGCAGCATCTTCCTGACAGATGGCCAGAGCAGCGGTCTGGTTCTGGCCGCGGAGTGTAACCTTGCCCCGTCCCTCCGGCATGAATGCACCAACGTCCCCCTCGGTCATTGCGTTTGCGGCCAGGCCGCGCAACAGCGTCGCACCGTGTTTCTTTGCCATGATTCTGGGGGGGGCAGACACCCTCATGGGCACTTCTGTGCGCCGATCATTGCCGGTGAACAGCTGCTGGGGGTTCTCAATGTCTATACCTCGCCAAGGCCCCGGCTGACTGACCATGAGGAGGCGTTTCTCGCCTCGGCAACCCAAAGCCTGGCATTGATGATCGCCCGTCATCGCAGCGATGACGAGTTACTGGCGCAACGAGACCTTCTCCGCAAAATCCTCGACCACCTGCCGCTCCGGGTTTTCTGGAAGGACCGCAACTCGGTTTTCCTGGGAGGGAATCAATGCTTTGCCCGGGATGCCGGCGTGAACTCCCCGCAGGAGCTTGTCGGTCGCCGTGACGAAGATCTGGCCGGCCGGCGTGACGATGCGGCCACCTATCTCCGGCGTGACCACTGGGTCCTGCAGGAGGGCCAGCCCCTGGCCGATTACGAAGAACTGCGCCGCACCGCGAATGGTCAGGAAGCGATGGTGGTGGCCAGCCTTCTGCCGCTGCACGACGGCAAGGGTGAAGTCTCCGGGGTACTCGGTATGTATGCCGACGTCACCGGGCAGCGCGAGACGGAAAGTCGCCTGCGCAGCCTGACCATCAATGACCAGTTGACCGGATTGCCGAACCTGACGCTGATCAAGGACCGCCTCGAGCAGGCGATCATCTCCGCGCGTTATGGGCATCGCACCCTCGGGTTGGTCTACCTTGATCTCGACAATTTTCAGAAAGTCAACAATTCCTTCGGACATGCCGTCGGAGACGAAGTCCTGCGCCTGGCCGGCGAGCGCCTGCGGCAGCTGATGTTCAGTACCGACACGGTGGGGCGCATGGGGGGAGACGTCTTTGTCCTTCTGCTGCGAGACTTGCGCATCGAGGACGATATCACCCTGATTCTGCGCAAGTTGCGCCAGGCACTGGAGCCGCCGTTCATCGTGGCCGGGCACGAAGTGTTCGTAACGGCATCCATGGGGGGCGCGCTTTACCCGCACGACGGGGCGGATGCCGCCAGCCTGCTGCAAAACGCCAACACGGCCCTGCACAAGGCCAAGGAACACGGCCGCAATGGCTGCCAGTTGTATTCGCCGGAGATGAATACCTCGGCGTTGATGCGCCTGAGTCTCGAGAGCCAGTTGCGCAAGGCGCTTGATCTTCAGCAATTCGAGGTTTTCTATCAGCCGCAGGTCGACGCCCGCAACGGCCGGCTGGTCGGGGCCGAAGCCCTGGTACGCTGGCGGCATCCGGAACTGGGGTTGGTGGCACCCGGCGACTTTATCCCTCTGGCCGAGGAAACCGGCCTGATCATCGACATCGGTGCCTGGGTGCTCAACGAAGCGTGTGTCAGGCTCAAGGGGTGGCATGAGCAGGGGCTGTCCCTGGAACGCCTGGCCGTCAACCTTTCGCCATTGCAGTTCCAGGATCATGACCTGGTGACGACCGTCTGCTCGGCACTGCTTGACAGTGGGCTCGATCCTGCGCTGCTGGAGTTGGAGATTACCGAAAGCGCCGTCATGCACGATGCCGACAAGGCGGCGGACATCCTCAGGTATTTCCGTGAAATGGGGGTCAGGGTTGCGATTGACGATTTCGGCACCGGCTATTCGTCGCTGAGCCTTCTGAAGAAATTCCCCATCACCCTGTTGAAAATCGACCGGGCCTTTACTCACGGGATCGAACAGGGGGAGGACGACAAGGCGATTGTCACGGCCATCATTGCCATGGGGCACCAGTTGGGGTTGAAGGTGCTGGCCGAAGGGGTGGAAACTGAAGCAGAATGGGCATTCCTCCGCGAGAGCGGTTGCGATGAACTGCAGGGTTATCTGTTCAGTCGGCCGTTGGAACTGGTGGCTTTCGAAGAGCTGTTGGCGAAGGAATCAGCGATTGCCGATTTGAAAAAAATATCGGCCAGCGCCACGTTGAAAAAAACCGCTTGATTTTTGCCGGCGAATGGTGATACTGGAACCATTCTAAGTAGTTTGTGTATGGGAAGACGTTTGGCCAGATAAGTCTGACAAGAGTAACCGTGCCGCACAGACACTAGGGTCTGCGCGGTTTTTATTTGGTGACTCTCACCCCATGCACAGCACCAACAGCTCAAGGATGCGAGCGAAAAAAAGGAGCAACAGCAATGGCACTAGGTACGGTGAAATGGTTCAATGACGCGAAGGGTTTCGGCTTCATTTCGCAGGACAACGGTCCGGACGTGTTCGTGCACTTCTCCGCGATCACGGGGGACGGGTTCAAGTCGCTGGCCGAAGGGCAGCGGGTCACCTTCGACGTCCAGGAAGGCCCCAAGGGCCTCCAGGCCGCCAACGTGCAGAAGGCGTAAGCGGCTTACCCGCCAAACGCAAAACGCACAAAAGCCCCCGGAATCCCGGGGGCTTTTTTTATCGGGGCGTCCGTTCAAAAGGACCCGCCTGCGGCGTTGTCCTCGGTCTCGTCGCTGCGGCGTACTGCAGTACGCCTCGTTCCTCGCCCATCGTCCGCCTTGCATCCGGGCCCTTTTGAACGGACGGATACTTCCTACAGGTCAAAACTGAAACTTATTCGAATTGTGCTCGGAAAGTTGCCAATTGTGAGCGTAACTCGTTCATTTCTTCGCGCAGAGCGGCCATTTCCGTTTCCAATGCAGCCAGACGCTCGTTCTCGGCCAATACCTGGCGGCGGGCCGGTTCCAGGGGCGGGGCATGTTCGTCACTGACTTCCGGTGGCCCGGAGAGCAAATGGGCGTAACGTTGCTCTTTGCGTCCGGCCTGGCGAGGCAGGCGCGTCACCAGGGGAAATTCCCGCTCGGCCAGGCTGGAAAGCACGTCTTCAGTGACGGCGAGATCTTTGAGCGGGGCCATCCGTTCGGCGCGGCCGCGCAGTTCGCCGACAGTTTGCGGGCCGCGCAGCAGCAGTTCGGCAAGGATCGCCAGTTCCTGCGGTTCGAGGCGCAGCAGCCCCTCGAGATTGTGGCAGTACTTGGCGGCACGCACCCCTTCGGCCGACTGGTGGGCGAGGCGCTGGAAGCGCAGATTGTCGAGCGCGCGCACCACGTCGGCTTCCTCCAGGGCCATGACCGGCTCGCGGTTCGACTTCTGATTGCAGGCGTTGGTCAGGGCGTTGAGGGTCAGGGGGTAGTACTCCGGGGTGGCCAGTTCCTTCTCGATCAGGCAGCCGAGGACGCGGGCCTCGATGGTGTTGAGGGTGAATTCCATGCCGGACTCCTTTGCGTGATGACGACGGACGCTCAAATAGAGTAGCATAATAGACCGGCAGTAGACTGTGGGCAACAATTGCCGGAGAAAGTGAGCTGACGTTGCGAAGAGAGAACATGTTGGACCTGGGGCGGATGCATGATCTGCCGGTGGCGGCCATTGATGCGCAGGGAGCCTGGCTGCTGGCCGGCCGAGAGCGCATCCTGCTGTCGCAGCGCGAAGTGCCGGCCGGGCTGAAGTTGGGCGAGTATCTGCATGTGTTCGTCTACGGCGATGCAACGGGGATGCCGGTGGCGACCCTGCGCCGGCCGAAGGCGCTGGTCGGCGAATTCGCCTTCCTCAAGGTCACCAAGATCGGCCCACACGGGGCGTTTCTCGACTGGGGGATGGAAAAGGATCTGCTGGTGCCGGACAAGGAGCAGTTCGAGCCGATGCAGCAGGGGCACTCGTACGTGGTCAAGGTCCGGCTCGATCGCCAGGGGCGGCCGCTCGGTACGGCGCGCATTGACAAGTGCCTGAGCAATGCGGAGATCGAGGTGGCGGAAGGGGAGAAGGTCGACCTGCTGGTCTGGCAGTTTTCGGCGCTGGGCGCCAAGGTAATCGTCAACAACCGGCACGCCGGACTGCTTTACCGCGACGAAATCGGCAACCGCCTTAACTTCGGCGACCGTCTGACCGGTTTCGTCAGGCGCATCCGGGCCGACCATAAGATCGATGTCACCCTGCGCCAGGGGGCGACCAGTGAAAGCGACGCGGCCAAGGCCAAAATCATGGCCGCGCTGACCAAGGGCGGCGGGATCCTGGCCTTGCACGACCACAGCCCGCCGGCGGCCATCGAGACGGCGCTGGGGATGAGCAAGAAACAGTTCAAGAAGGCGGTCGGCGGGCTCTACAAGGCCGGGCTGATCAACTTGAGCGAACGCGGCATCAGCCTGAAGCGCGAGTAAGAGCCAAGTCTGTCAACACTTCCAGAGGTGGGTCATGTCCCGATCATTTGCCCCGCGCGGCCGGCGGCCGGCGCCGGGAAAAAGCCAGGCTGAAGCGGACGAACTGGTGCGCCGCATGAAGGCGGAGCAGCAGGACAACGCCAGTTACCGCGAGCGTTCGCTGCAGCTGCACGGCTGGATCTGCGCCAAGTGTGCGCGGGAGTTCGAGCTGGACACCCTGCACCTGCTCACGGTTCACCACAAGGACGGCAATCACAACAACAACCCGCCGGACGGGAGCAACTGGGAGAACCTTTGCGTCTACTGCCACGAGGACGAGCATAGCCGCTCGCTGCTCGGGGATTATTTGAGTGGGCGGAAGGGTAAATAAATTTCTGGAATTCAGGAGCCAGAATTCAGAAGTCAGAATAAAGGCAAAATGCCAGTTCCTTTCTGCTCCTTGGTTTTCATTCTGAATTCTGAATCCTGTATTCGCCTTTTTTCAAAGCACCACGTTGACAATTTTCAACAGGAGCCAACCTATGGACTACCGTTCCCCCGAGCAGTTCGACAACGTCACCACCACCTGCAAGGCCAACGTCTACTTCGACGGCAAGGTGGTCAGCCACACCATCACCTTTGCCGACGGCAGCCGCAAGACCCTGGGGCTGATCTATCCCGGCAGCTTCAAGTTCAACACGGGGGTTGCCGAGCGCATGGAGATCATCGCCGGCGCCTGCCGGGTGCGGATTGCCGGCAAGGGGGACTGGATCGGCTTCCCGGCCGAAACCTGGTTCGACGTGCCGGCGAATTCGTTCTTCGAGATCGAAGTGGCAGAGGGCATCGCGGAATACGTCTGCACGTTCCTGTAACGGTTGGTCGCCGTTGCCCTCGGTTCAACTTCTGCAATCCGGCGGCGGCAAATATCAGCAAAAGAACAAGTACCGCGACATAACGAGACACTTATATGAAAGCCCCGCTCCGGCTTGCCGGAGCGGGGCTTTGCTCTTTTGGATGTGGAGATTAACAATACGCCCGTTATGGTCTCAGAATCATAGATGCCCTGCTAAATTACCAAGTTACCCAAAATTGTCTCTCCTTGCAGCATCATCAAAGAGAGGTATGCTGAATTTACACATGCCGTCATAGTCGGTCTCCTATTCATTTATTGGAGAACGGAAGACTGCCTGCATGTTGATTAAGCGAGGGGGTCGCATATGAAGTTCATCCTGCGGCCGGGGAAAGTCGGGACGTGGCCGAAAGCCTGCGCGGCAGCGGGGATCTACCTGCTGGCGGTGATGGCAACGGAGATGAGCGCCCACTGGCTGTTGCCGTATTTCGCGGCCGAACACGTCGAGTGGATCCTCTTCCTGGTCACTGCGGTCCTGATCGGTTTCCTGATTCAATACAACCTTGTGAGCCTTCGGCGCCGCCACCAGAAGGAGCGGGAGATCACGAACTGGCTGTCGGTCATCGGCGGCGAGGATTTCTTCCCTTTGCTGGCGAAGAACCTTGCCCGGTCCGTAGAGGCCGATTGCGCCCTGATCTGCGAATATACGGGCGATGGGAAGGAGACACTGCGCTCCCTGGCCGCCTTCTGCCACGGCCGGAAGATGGAAGAATTCGAATGCTCCTGGGTCGGAACCCCCGGCGAGAAGGTTCTGAAGGAGCGGCGGCTGGTCTGCCTGCGCAGCGGCGTAAAAGAACAATTCGTCTGGGATCATCTGCCACCGGAACTGGCTGCGGACAGCTTCCTCGGCATCCCCATGTTCGACGCCGACGGCCACATCACCGGCCTGCTGGCACTGCTGGACAACCGTCCTCTGTGCGATCGTGAGGGGGTCGAGGAGACCCTGCAGCTGGCGGCGGTGCGCGCCGCCGCCGAACTGGAGCGCCGGCACGTCGAAGAAGAACTGCGGCAGAAGCGGGACCGGTTGCACGCGATCATAACCACGGCACTGGATGCCATCATCGAGATGGACGACCAGGGGACGGTCACCTCCTGGAACCCCCGGGCCGAGATGATTTTCGGCTGGACTGCCGACGAGGCCATCGACAGGCCATTGGCGGAACTGATCATTCCCATGCAGCACCGTAAAGCCCACAGCGAGGGGCTCAGGCATTTTCTGGCCACGGGCGAGGGGACGATCCTCAACCGGCACATCGAGATCACCGCTCTGCGTCGGGGCGGCCAGGAGTTTCCCGTCGAACTGACCGTGACCCCGATCCGGCATAAGGACCATTATGCTTTTGCCGGTTTTTTGCGCGACATCACCGAAACCAAACAAGCCGAGCAGGCGTTGCGCTTCAGCGAAGCGCGTTATCGGGCGCTTTATCGCGACAACCCGACCATGCTTGCCACCCTCGATACCGGGTGGACGATGCTCTCGGTCAACCCGGCCTGCGCCGGCCAGCTCGGCTACCGCATCGAGGAGTTGGAAGGCCAATCGGTGTTGATACTGTTTCATGAGGACGATCGCCTGGCCGTAGCCGAACAGTTGCAAAAGTGTCTGCAGTATCCCGACCAGGTCTTTCGCTGGCAATTTCGCAAAGTTCGCAAGGATGGCGCGGAGTTGTGGGTGGACGAATTGGCACATGCGGTGTACGAACTGGACGGTTCGCTCAATGTTTTGGTTGTATGCCAGGACATCACCGAGCGCAAGCGGATGGAGGAGGAGATCGTCCAATTGAACGCCGATCTCATGACGCGGGCCGCCGAACTGGAAGAAGCCAACCGGGAACTGGAAACGTTCAATTACGCCGTGGCTCACGATCTGCGTAAACCATTAACCATCATCAACGGCTACTGTCAGGTTCTCAAGGATTATTGTGGCGACCGGCTCGACGAGAAGTGCATGAATTATCTTCATGAGGCCTACGAGGGCACCTGGCGCATGAATCAGCTAATCGATACCCTGCTCAATTTCGCCCAACTCTCGCGGATCGAACCGGACCGGGAAGCGATCGATTTTTCCGCCTTGGCGTATGAAGTGGCGGCGGAACTGAGACGTGCGCAGCCGAACCGACCAGGCACATTCCACATCGCCACGGGGATAACATGCAACGGCGATGCAAGCCTGCTGCGAGTAGTCCTGGAAAACCTGCTCGGCAACGCCTGGAAGTACACCTCGAAGAAGGGTGAAGCGATCATCGAGTTTGGCTTGGAAGAATTGGATGGAAAGCAGGTCTACTTCGTCCGGGACAACGGCTCGGGTTTCGCCATGACGGACGTGGCCAAGCTCTTTCTGCCTTTCCAGCGATTGCCGGGAAGTGAGGAATACGACGGCCACGGCATCGGTCTGGCCACCGTGGAGCGGATCATCCGACACCACGGCGGGCGGATATGGGCCGAGGGGGAACCGGGCCGGGGGGCGACCTTTTATTTCACCCTGCCGGCAGAATGAGCAATCTCACGGCCGGTTGATCGACAATAGCCCAAAAAGGTAGCCCCTGTGCAAATCTGCATCGGGGAAAGAAAGACGCTGCTGCCAACCCTGACAGACAGGGACGTCGGGATCGCCTCCCGCAAGTCGTGAGAAATTCATGGTCAATTCGTTCGAATCAGAGAAAAGCAGCCTGCTGCGATCGACGCCGCGCCTGCTGCAAATCCTGCGGATTCTCGCTCGGCACCGGTTTTTGGGCGCCGTGCGCGGCAAACGCCATTGGCCGCCGCCGGCGGAAGTGCGGAAAACCTTCGAAGAACTGGGGCTGACCTTTATCAAGCTCGGGCAGGTTCTGGCCCTGCGCCGCGACCTGCTGCCGGAAGCTTACATCCAGGAGTTGGAACAACTCCTCGACCAGGTGCCGGCGCGCGACTTCGACACGGTGCGGGACCGGGTGGAGCAGGAGTTGGGCGCACCCTTGCCGGAGATCTTCTCGTCCTTCAGCAAAACGCCCCTGGCCGCGGCTACCATTGCCCAGGTGCACGAGGCGACCCTGCGCGACGGGCGGCATGTGGTCGTGAAGGTGCGGCGGCCCGATCTGGAGGAGATCATCGCCACGGATATCGCCGCCATGCGCGGCCTGGTGGCATTGGTGGAGGGCCTCTTCCCTCGACTCCGGGCACTCGATCTCCCGGTCCTGATCGGTAAGTTCGCCGACAGCCTGAGCAGAGAGACCGATTTCCGGCGGGAAGCGCGGTCTATCGGGCTTTCGCGCAACGCGTTGGCGGACATTCCCGATCTCTGGATCCCCGAAGTCGTGGCGGAATATTCCACCGAAGCGATTCTCACGATGGAGTTTGCAGCCGGTGAGCGGGTAAATCTCTACGCAAAGCAACATCCGGACGAAATGCCCAAGGTGATCCGTACCTTGGTCCGGGCGGTGCTGCAGACCATCTTCGAAGAAGGGCTATTTCACGCCGACCCGCATGCCGGCAACATTCTTGTCATGCCTGACGGACGGTTGTGTCTGCTCGACTTCGGCATGACCGGCGAGTTGGACGAGGCGATGCGTGAATCGCTGACGTACCTGCTCGAAGCTGTCGTCAAAGGCGATGCGCGCAATGCTACGGAAGCCTATCTGGAGATGGCGACGGCCAGCGAAAAGGTCAACCGTTCGGGTTTATTGATCGACATGAAAGCGGTGCTCTACGATATTCACGGCCGCAATCTGGCCGAGGTTTCGATCGGGGATACGTTCGCCGCTCTCCTGCGCGCCGGCAGCCGGCACGGAGTCCATAACCCGGGAGAATTTTTCCTCCTGACGCGGGTTTTCGTCATCATGGAATCGATGATGCGCCAGCTCGACCCGAAGTTTGATTTCATGGAGGCCTTTCGCGACCAGATTATTCGCCTGAAGGCAAAGCATTTCACTCCGGAGCAGATGGTGAAACGCACCAGCCATTTTCTTCGCGACTTGGAACGTCTCGTAGAAGTTGCGCCCGGTGATATGCGCAATGTTCTGCGGCATATGGCCGAGGGCAACCTGGGACGCATGCAGGCCCCGGCACTGGAAGCCTTGGGTGGGCGGGTAAGCCGCAACCTCAAGCAGCTTACCGAAGTCATTGTGGTCGGCTCGCTGCTGATCGGCGGGGCGTTGATGGTAAATAGCCCCCCGAACACAGACTGGCATCACATTTTCGGCGAAGCCATGGTAGGCGCGGGGGTGTTCGGGATTTTCCTCGTTGGCATCCGGGCCTTTCGCCACGTCCCGGCTCGCGGTGGTGGTCGTCGCTGACGGTCGGCGCGGCCGAGAACAATGGGATGAGAAACGGCCCGGCAAACGCAGTAGGCGAAGTCGAAGGGTGACCCGATGAAAATACTGATAGCGGAAGACGACTCGCTGCTCCGATCCCTCCTCGAGGAGCAGTTGACGGCGTGGGGATACGATGTCGTTGCCTCCCGGGATGGCGGTGAGGCCTGGCAGATCCTCCAATCCAAGGATGCACCAAAGCTCGCCATCCTGGACTGGATGATGCCGGAGATGGACGGAGTATCGATTTGCCACAAGGTCAGAGCAGAGTTGCCAGAACCCTACACCTACATCATCCTCCTGACCGCCCAGCAGCGGGACGAGGATCTCATCGCGGGGATGGAGGCCGGGGCCGACGATTACATCAGCAAACCGTTCAAGCACAATGAATTGAAGGTAAGGCTCCGGGCGGGGCGACGGATCATCGAACTTCAGAACGAACTGCTTGCGGCCAGGGAGATCCTCCGGCAAAAGGCCAGCCACGATGCACTCACCCGCGCATGGAACCATGAGGAGATCCTGCGCATCCTGCACCAGGAACTGGCCAGAGCGGAGCGAGAGGGAGAATACGTCGGTGTGATCATGGCCGACCTGGACCATTTCAAACAGGTCAACGACACTTACGGCCACATGGCGGGAGACGCCGTGCTCCACGCGGTTGCCCAGCGGATGCAATCTTTAATTCGCCCCTACGACTATGTCGGCCGTTACGGCGGCGAGGAGTTTATGGTAGTCCTCCCCGAATGCTGCCAAGAGTGTGCCTCTGCCTTTGCGGAACGCATCCGTCAGAGCGTGTGCGGACAGTGCGTGGATACTTCGGAGGGGCAGATACCGATCACCATGAGTCTGGGGGTTGCCGCGAGCGACAGGGTGGGGGGATGGAATGCGCAGGATCTCGTCAAAGCGGCGGACACGTCCCTTTATCAGGCCAAGAAGAACGGGCGCAACCGGGTGGAGGTGGCGGTCTCGACAGCGGTTCTGGCTCCGAATGATTAATTATGGTCCCGAGCGGATAGGGAGGGGGTCGTCGCAGTTGTTGTGTCACGAAATCGGTTTGGATCTGCAATCCTGTCTGTGGCAATTCGCAAAACCCCTGATCATGGAGACGGTTTCCGATGCGGTCGCCGTTGGGCCATCCGCGGTGCCCGAGGCGCCGTTTTGGTATGGCCCCCGCACAGTTCGGCGACGAGAGCCTCTCGTCCGGCCAGTTTGAGCGCCACGCGCACGTCGTCCCGGCTCTCCGGCAGGTGCCAGAGGAGCAGGGCCTTTTGCAGGCGCCGTTCCTTGGCTGAGCGCGGCACATAAACTTCCTCGCCATTGAACGGGTCGCGACCGGTATGCCAGATACAGGTGGCGAGGCTCCCCGGCGTGGGGGTAAACTCCTGGACCTGCTCGACCCGCAGGTTGTGGCGTTTGAGGAAGAGGGCGACTTCGATCATGTCGGCAAGGGTGCACCCCGGATGGCCGCTGATGAAGTAGGGGATGACCGCCTGGCGCCGTCCCAGCGTCCGGTTCTGTTCGCGGAAGGCGTCGAGAAACTGCTCGAAGAGCTTTGGTCCCGGCTTGCGCATGACTCTCGCGACTGCGGGGCTGACCGTTTCCGGGGCAACCTTGAGCAGTCCGCCGACGTGATGCTCCAGCAGGTCGGCGAAGTAGTCGGGCTGGTGCTTCAATAGATCGAAACGCACCCCGGAAGCGACGAACAGATGCTTGACCGCTGGATGGGCGCGCAAGTCGCGGAGCAGGCGCACTGCGCGCCGGTCGGCGGTCACGAGCCGCGGGCAGATCTCCGGGTAGAGGCAGCTTGGCCTTCGACAGGCGGCCTGGGCCGTCGGGTCGCCGCAGCCGAGGCCGTACATGTTGGCAGTCGGTCCGCCGAGGTCGCTGACCGTGCCGCGAAACTCCGGATGGCGGGTCAGTTGATCGACCTCGGCGCGAATCGAGTCCGGCGAGCGCGACTGGATGGTCTTCCCCTGGTGATGGGTAATGGCACAGAAGGCGCAACCGCCGAAGCAGCCGCGATGACCGGTAACGGAAAACTTGATCTGCGCGTAGGCCGGGATCAGCTCGGTATAGGACGGGTGGGGGAGTTTGCGGAACGGCAGGGCGTAGATGCGGTCGAGCTCCGCTTCGCTCAAGGGGAGGGCTGGCGGGTTGACCACCACCCAGCGCTCGCCATGCTGTTGCGCGAGTTGCCTGGCGTTGAACGGGCTGGTCTCAAGGGCAGCGAGTCGGAAGGCGGTATTGTAAGCCGCATGGTCGGCGGCCACTGCCTCGAAGGGGGGAAGGACGACGGCTCCGGCCGGCGCTTCCCTGGCGAGGATCGCCGTGCCGCGCACATCGTCGATGTCACCGATTGTTTCGCCATCCGCCAGTCGCCGCGCGACTTCCAGCAGGGCATTCTCCGCCATGCCGAAAAGGAGCAGGTCGGCCTTGCTGTCGACCAGCACCGAGCGTCGTACCCGGTCGTCCCAGTAATCGTAGTGCGCCAACCGGCGCAGGCTCGCCTCGATCCCACCGATAAGCGTCGGCAGCCCCTTGAACGCCCCCTTGATGGCAGCGGTGTAGGCGATGGTCGCCCGATCGGGGCGGGCCCCGGCGCGGCCGCCGGGGGTGTAGGCATCGTCATTGCGTACCTTCTTCGCCGCGGTGTAGCGGTTGACCATCGAATCCATCGCCCCGGCGGCGATGGCGGCGCACAGGCGTGGCCGCCCCATGGCGCGCAGAGCTTCGGGGTTGCGCCAGTCGGGTTGGGCGAGGATGCCGACCCGGTAACCCTCGGCTTCGAGCAGGCGGGCGAGCAGGGGGGTGCCGAAGGCCGGGTGGTCGACGTAGGCGTCGCCGCTGATGAACAGGACGTCGAGTTCCTCCCAGCCACGGGCCAGCATCTCCGCCCGGTTGGTGGGGAGAAACGGGGCGGCAACAGGTGGGTTGCGCTTCCGGTCAGACCCCATGGGCACCCTTGATCAGCTTGAAAATGGCTTCGGCCATACGCCGGTAGCCGGCGGCATTGGGATGGATGTTGTCGCTCTTGAAATCGCGGTCGCCGAGCAGGTCGCTGACGATCTCTTCCTCATAGGGGATGGCAAAACGCCTGGCCATCTCTCCATAAAAATCAGGGGGGCTGAGGATCAGCCCGAATTCCGGGACGCCGACCAGGACGACGTCGGCGCCGGTTGCCCTGATCTGCTCGATCATTGCCGCGAGGTTGGCGGCAGTCCGGGCACGGTCGAGGCGTTGCAGGAAATCGTTGCCGCCGTGGCAGAGGATCACCAGGTTGGGGCGGTATTGCTCCAGGAGTTGCGGCAGGCGACTCAGTCCCGCGGCGGAAATTTCACCGGGCACGCCGGCATTGATCACCGTGCGGCCGAGCAGCCCGGCAAGGACCTCCGGGTACGCCTCCCCCGGCGCGGCGCCGTTGCCGTGGGTCAGGCTGTCGCCGAAAGCCAGCACCACCGCGTTTGCCGGCAGGGGGGCGATTTTCGGGGTTTTATCGCAGGCGGTCGTGAGCAGGGCAAGCAGGAGCCAGATCAGGGTCGCGACGATAGGCAGGTGCATAGGATTTTCCGGGGGCGAAGAGGATGTCTGCATCGTATCACATCTGCCGGTCACAGGTTCTGGAGGATCTCTCTACAGAGTGCTTCCAGGGTAAAGGCTTCGCGTTCGGAAGAGAAGCGTCCCGGGTCGGGGTGCGACAGGCTTGCGGCCAATGCCGGGTCGTTTTGAAGCCGGCGGATGGCGGTGCGAAACCCGCTGCCATCGCGGTAGAGCAGGCCGTTGACGCCATCCGTGACCACGGCGGCATTGCCGGGGATGTCGTGGGCTACGATCGGCCGGCCGAGCGCCGTCGCCTCGACCAGGGCGTTGGGCAGCCCCTCGCTGAAGGAATTGCTGATGATCACGTCGGCCCGGCGCATGGCGTCCGGCATGGCGTCCGGCGGCACGATGCCGAGATAGGTTGCCCACGGCCGAATTTCGATGGCTTCAAACAGCCGGCGCCCGTAGTCGTGGTCGAGGACCGGGCCGCAGAAGGCCATGCGCAGGGGCTGGCCTTCTGCGATCAGCGGTGCGCACATCCCGAGCAGTTCCACCTGGCCTTTCACCGGGCGGATGCCGGCCGGGCACAAGCAGAACAGTTCTCCGGGGGTCGCTGCCAGTCGTTCCCACAGCGGAAAGGGGGTGTTGCCTAAAGTGATGCCGGGAGGAAGGTAGTGAACCCTGGCGGCCAGCAGTGGTTGGTCCCGTTGCAGTGCCGCAACCGTCAGGGGATTCTGCGAGAGGATCGCCGCGGCATGCTGCAGGATCGTTGCGATGACCGGGGCCTGGGCCGGGTCGGTCATGCCGGCGTTGACATCGGTGCCGGTCAGCAGAACCGCGTAGGGGCGCGGCGAACCCATGTCCAGCCAGGGGCGGCCGCTGCGCCAGGCGTGCAGCAGCAGCACCAGCTCCGGCGCGGCCGCAGTCACCGCCGCACGCAGCTTTTCCGGATCGTCGCCTGCCGCACAAATCGATGCATCATGGCCGCGTGCTGCCAACCCATGTTGCAGTCGAGTGGCGGTCACCCAGTTGCCGGTCGCCCGGTCCTGGTCGGGGACGACGATCAGCAGGCGCATGCGCAGGCTCCGAAGCTGGTCAGTTCGATCTGGCGTTCGGCAATCAGCTGGCGGATGGCCGGGGCGGTCAATGCCTGCAATTCGGTCTCCCGCTCCAACCCGCCGAACGGGTCGCCGGCATCGCTATAGCCGGGATGGGTCATCATCTCCCAGGTGCCGGCAGGGATGCTTGTCAGGGTGGCGGCGAGGGTGGCTTCGTTCAGCTGGTTCAGCAGCGGCATCCCCCACAGGCCGTCAGGAGTCCACAACTTTCTGGCATGCAGCGTTTGTCGGGTGTCGGGAGCAAGCCGCCGGTAAAGAGCGAGTTCCTCGGCCAGATTTTGAGCCGCAAAAGGGATGGTTGCTTCTGCCGGCTGCGGCAGGCGCAGGGCGCGAATGCCGCTGTTCTCGGCCACTTCGGCGATGATGCCGGTCAACGCCGGAAAGAGCAGGCAATGCTGGTGCGTATCGAGGTGGTCGGGG
Organism: Desulfuromonadales bacterium; assembly: GCA_023701265.1. Lineage (GTDB taxonomy): Bacteria > Desulfobacterota > Desulfuromonadia > Desulfuromonadales > BM103 > VAUL01. The sequence continues at coordinate 33,457 of JAMPXI010000006.1, forward strand.
GTGATCCCGGCCGCGCGCACGTGCTCGATCTGGGCCAGCAGTTCCCGGCGGACACCTTCCCGGTTCAGCTGTCCGGTGAGAAGAAGTCTGCGCAGCGCGACTTTGCCGGGGAAATTGCCAGCGGTATCGGTCAGCCCGGCTATGACGCCGGTCAGGGCGTGCCCTTCCGAGAGATTGAGATGCACCCCTGCCGGCAACTGGCAGGCCAGCGCCTCGCGAGCAGCAAGGTCAAAGCCGGGGCCGTTGGCGAGCAGGGAGGCGCTGGTGACAATGCCGTTGGTGAAGGCTGCCAGTATGCCGCGATCGCGCGGTACGCCGCTGCCGAGATCGTCGGCGTTGACAATCAGTCGAATCATGGCGGCATTGTAGCCGCAAATGCCTTAATAACGCACCTTCATCTTGTCGAGGGTGCGGTGAATATCTTCAAGGCTGTACCCGACCTTTTCGCAGCACATCTCCGACCAGGTCTGGTATTCCTCGACATACTTCAGCAAGGTAGCGACCAGTTCCTCCCGGTCGGCGAACTCGGCCGGATTTTCAGCCACCTTCAGCAGCAGGGGGGTGATGAAATCGGGAAGTTCTCCCTCGGCATTCTGCTTGCGCACGGCCAGACCCAACCGTTCGAAAACGTCCATGGCAATAGCCCTTGAAGATGAACGCCTGCCAGCTGTCAGGATCACTCCCAGTTCAGGGCGGCCACGTCCAGAACGCCCTCGTCGCTGGTGGCGAGCTGGTCGCGTTGGAGTCGGTCCGCAAGACTGACCCCCGGCTGCCCGAGCAGCAGCATCCCCAGCAGAAACGGCATGGCCCGGTAGGCCAGATACAGATTGCAGTCCGGACAATATTCATAATTCCGGTTCTGCAGCGGCTCGCCACAATGGTGACAGCGCAAGTGGATGACGTTCGCCATGACGAATCCTTTCCTCGCTCATGGCCTCCTGTCTTCCCGTATTTCATCGAAAGACTTCACTATTACTATATCGCAATTTTATAGTCAGGGGAGTCTCGGGAAACAATTATTCCTGGCCAATGTTTCTTGATCGGCATCAATGGCGGTGCGGCCTCCGACCTGTTAAGGTGATATCAATAGAGCGATGGAAAGGAGACTGACAATGACAACCGCAGACGACAACCTGATCGGGCGGGCCCTGGCGCTTGCCGAACTGGTGCAGTATCAGCCTGGATCGGTGGTGAGCCGCACCCTGATCGACAAGCAGATCGGCACCCTGACCCTGTTTGCCTTTGATGATGGCCAGGGGCTCTCGGAACATACGGCACCCTACGATGCCTTCGTGCAGATTGTCGACGGATCCGCCGACATCACCATCGCCGGCGAAGACCACCGGGTGACTGCCGGGCAGATGATCATCATGCCGGCCAACAGACCTCATGCCCTGCGGGCCGTGGGGCGGTTCAAAATGCTGCTGGTGATGATCCGGGCGTGACGGGCTGGCGAAAGCTGTTGGAAAACATCATGGCGGGCCCCCTCGCCATGATGGCACACCTGTCGTGTTGGCGAGACCGTTGACGAAACCATCGCTCCCGCCTAAAATCCGCATATTCAATGTGTCGGGATAATGAAATCCCGAGTTGTTATTTTTGGAGGGAATATGCCTGAAATCTGCCGCTTTCTTGGCATCGTCATTTTCATGGTTTATGATGATCATAACCCGGCGCACTTTCACGCGGTTTACGGCAGTTACGAAATCGCCGTGGAAATCGATGGCGGGATCGTCACCGGCCGGTTTCCCCGGCGGGCGCTGACAGCTGTCCTTGAGTGGCATCTCCTGCATCGGGACGAGTTGTTGGAAGACTGGGAACTGGCGCGTCGGCATGAACCGTTGAATTCGATTGCGCCGCTGGAGTGATGGTCATGCTGCATGTTGTCAAGGCCGAATATCGCGAGCAGTACAAGATCTGGCTCGAATTCAGCGACGGCACCAAAGGCGTCGCTGATCTCGAAGATCTGCTGTGGGGCCCGGTCTTTACCCCGTTGCGCGATCTCGACCGGTTCCGCAAATTCGAGGTATCGCCGCTGTTTCACACTCTGGTGTGGGACAACGGCGCCGACCTCGCCCCGGAAGCCCTCTACGAGCGCGCCGTGCGCAACGCGGCTTAGGCTGCTCACTTTTCGTCATCGTACCACCCTTCGCTCCGTCTGGCGTCGATTCGTTTTTTCCGCTAAACTGCCGGCACCATGAGTGACTTTGAGACGAAACTGCCACTCGGCAAGCCGACCAGTTACCGTGACGAATACGATCCGGGGCTGCTCTGCCCCTTCCCGCGTGCCCCCAAGCGCAGCGAGCTCGGTCTGGCCGGAACGTTGCCCTTCGACGGGCTCGACCTGTGGAACGCCTACGAACTCTCCTGGCTGACGCCCGGCGGCAAGCCGGTGGTCGCCATGGCCGAGTTCCGTTTCCCCTGTACCTCGTCGTTCCTGGTCGAGTCGAAGTCGTTCAAGCTCTACCTCAACTCCCTCAACCAGACCCGTTTCGCCGATTTCACCGAGGTTGCCGCCGTGCTCGAGCGCGACCTTTCATCCACCTGCGGCGCCACGGCCGAGGTTACCCTCAAGCCGCTGGCTGCATGCACCGGGGAGGTCATCGCCGACCTTCCCGGCCGTTGTCTCGATGATCTCGACGTGGCCATCGATCGCTACGATTACGCTCCGGCGCTGCTCGACGGCGCGGCCGATGCCGCTCGGGTCGTCGAGGAGACGCTGCACAGCCACCTGCTCAAGAGCAACTGCCTGGTCACCCGCCAGCCCGACTGGGCGAGCGTGCTGATCCGCTACCGTGGCCCGCGCATCGACCCCAAGGCGCTGCTGCGCTACCTGGTTTCCTACCGGCAGCACAGCGAGTTTCACGAACAGTGCGTGGAGCGCATCTTCACCGACCTGCTGCGCCAATGCCGTCCTGAACAACTCACCGTCTACGCCCGCTACACCCGCCGCGGCGGCCTCGACATCAATCCCTTCCGCAGCAACTTCGAAAGCGAGCTTCCCAACTGGCGACTGGCCAGGCAGTAGCAAAACGGCCACCCCGGAAGCGCCGGGATGGCCGTGTCCTGCGCCGGGATCAACAGCCCGGCGGCGGTCGCATCAATGCTGATGCCCGCCCGCCGCTTTTGCCTTGCCGTGATGCCCGCCCGCTGCTTCTGCTTCGCCGTGATGCCCGGCAGCCGCTTCCGCTTCGCCATGATGCGCTTTGGTGTGCACCGCGTTGACGATTCCTTCCACATAGTGGACGTAGGTCACATAGGCTGCCACGTAGTCACGCCCGGCTTCAACACTTTCCTGCGCATGCTTTTTGGTGGTCAGCGCATGCTGGAAGCGTTCGCGAATGCCGGCTTCGGCATGGCTGGCAATCGCCTTGGCCAGCTCGTCCACGTTCCCCTTCTCCAATGACAGGTCGGCCTTGGCGATCGGTGGTTCCACCGTGCCGGCCGGCTTCAAGCCGGTATAGGGCGCCCCTTCGCCGGCCCGGTGGACGCGCACCAGTGTTTCGAAAAAGTAGCTGTCTGCCAGGGCCTGCGCCTCGGGGTTGAGCTTGCGCACGTCTCGTACCTTGGCGAAGGCCGTTTTCAACTCCGGTTCATCGTCGGCCTGGACCCATTTGAGTACCGGGGTGATGTCCCCCTTGTCCAGGGCGACCCGCGCATCGGCCACCACCGGGCCGTCGAGAGTGTCGCAGTGTGCCAGGGCAGAAGCGGGGAGGGCCAGGAGCAGGAAGATGGCGGCGATGATCGCCAGTTGTTTTCGGGTGCTTTGATGTTGTGCGTTCATCGGAGGGTTCTCCTTAGCCGGTTGATGATCTTCGGCTCGTCTGGTTGTGGTTGATGCGAAAGTCAACCCGTCAGCCTTCGGGGAGGAAATGTTCCTCGAAGGTGTCTTCCAGTTGCTGCAGATGCCGGGTTTGTTCATCGCCGAGATGCGTGAAGATTTTTGCCATCGGCGCGCCGCTGCAGTGGCTGGCCATGTCGCGGTAGAATTTCAGGGCGTCCTGGGCCATCTGGATCGCATAGGCCAGCGCTTTGCGGGCGTCGGCATCGGCATCGATTTTGGTCTGGTCGCAGCAGCGCACCGACAGGTGCATGACCGAGACCGGCCCCGGCGACACCACCTCGCCCAGTCCCCCCTTGAGTGCTGCCTGTTCCAGTTTGTGCTTGTAGGCCAGTTTGGCAGTGGCCGCCTCCTGGAGGATCTCCCGGGCGGCCTGGTCCTTGACGACGCGCAGCGCCTGCACGTAATTCTGGTAGATCGCGTTCTCCATCTCGATGCCGGCCATGCAGGCCGCTTCGAAGGTCAAGCAGACTTCGGACTGGTCGTTCATGCCCTCTCCTTTCCCTGCCCTGAGTGGCAGCCGTTCACCCTCTGGTCGGTCAGGCTGTCATCTTACGCTCCAGATAATCCCGGAGCGCCACGGCGTTGTTGTGCTGATGGTTACTGGCGGCAAAGACCAGCGTCACCGGGCCGTTGCCGATCTGGCTGATGAATTCATCAACCAATGCTTCCCGGGCCGCCAGTTCCTCGAAATAGCGGCGCCGAAACTCTTCCCAGCGTGCCGGATCGTGCCGGAACCACTGGCGGAGCTCATGGCTCGGCGCCAGTTCCTTGCGCCAGGCCGCGATCTGCAGCAGCTCCTTGCCGACCCCCCTTGGCCAGAGCCGGTCGATCAGGATGCGCAGCCCGTCGCCCGGCTCCGGTGCGGCATAGGCACTTTTCAGGTAGATCGTCATGAGTCCCGAAGCTTATTTCTTGTGGCACTCCGCACAGGTCATTGGGCCCTTGCCGTTTCTCTGGTGACAGTCGCGGCAATAGGCATGGGCCGTGTCCTTGTCCCAGGCGATCTTGCCCGGGTTGACCTCGCTGTGACAGGTGTTGCAGTGAAATCGTTTCGCATGAGAAAGATGGGACAGGGTAATCCGTCCCTCGCTGGTGTCGAGAATGATGGTGTCCGGAACCGTTTTGCTCATTTCCGCCACATTGTTCGATGCCGGTTTGGAGGGGGGCTGTTCCGGAGACCCGCAAGCGCACACCGACATGGTCACGATAACGACCGTCAACCAGAAAATGTTTCGCATCCTCCACCTCCTCACTCGGGGGTTAGTCAAGTACTCCCCGTGGCGGCAAGTTTTGCTTCCAGTTCGGCAACTTTCGCCTTGAGAGCTTTTTCGCGCTCGAAGGCAGCATTGGCATCACGCATGATCGAAGCCACGCCCAGCGGTTGCCCCTGAGCATCCTTGATCATGACGATGGAAAAGGCGCAGGAAAACTGCCGGCCGTCGCGGTGCAGCGCCGGCACCGACAGCAAATCGGTGCCGTAGCGCGATTCCCCGGTCTTCATGACCTCGAAGTAGCCGTCCCAGTGACGTTCGCGCAGCCGCTCGGGGATGATCAGGTCGAGGGACTGGCCGAGGGCCTCTGCCGCGCTGAAGCCAAAGATCCGTTCGGCCCCCTGGTTCCACAGGCGGATGGTCCCCTCGCGATCGGAGTAGAGGACCGCGTCCGGTGACTGGCAGATGATATGTTCGTGAATGTCCTGGAGTGGCGTGGTCATGGGAATTCCTTTCAAATGGTCCGGCAGGGTTCCCTGCGGATCAGGGGTTTTGCACGTAGGCGTGCTTGCGCGTGTAGAACCACCAGTTGAGGATCAGGCAGATCACGTAAAAGACGGCAAAGCCGTACAGGGCGTATTCCGGCGTGGTGGCCTTGATCTGCTCGCCGAACACCTGGGGGATGATGAAGGCGCCGTAGGCGGCCACCGCGGAGGTCCAGCCGAGCACCGGGCCGGCCTGCTCCTTGTCGAAGATGATGGCGATGGAGCGGAAGGTCGAGCCGTTGCCGACGCCGGACGCGGCAAACAGAATGATGAACAGGATCAGGAACGGCGTGAAATGCTCCTCGGGGGTGGCCGAGGAATAGGCGGCTTTCATATAATAGGCGCAGCCGAGCGCGGAAATGATCATGACCACCGACACCCACTGGGTGACGATGGCGCCGCCGAACTTGTCGGCGATCTTGCCGCCGACCGGGCGGATCAGGGCACCGATGAACGGCCCCATCCAGGCGTAGGTCAGGGCGCTGGGGCCGGCCGGGTTGAGGGTGGTGTGGATCATCGTTCCCCCCGATTCGATGTGGCAGTAGCCGAAGATGCACTGGATCGACAGGGCGAAGGCCGCCGAGTAGCCGATGAACGAGCCGAAGGTCATGGTGTAGATGACGGTCATGGCCCAGGTGTGTTTGTTGCCGAAGATCCGGTACTGGCGCTCGAGGTTGGCGCGCAGCGTCCCGGAGGTCAGGTACTTCATGCCATAGACGGTGGCGACGATGATCAGCGGCAGGACGATCCACTTGCTGAGCAGGCCGAGGCCGACCGGCGGCGGCAGCAGCAGGTAGAGGCCGGCGGCGGCGGTGACGAATGAGATCGACAGCAGGCCGAGGATCTTGGCGAAGCAGACCGGCGGGGCGCCGATATTGGGGGAGGCCGTGTCGGTGGTGATGTTGTTCATGCCGAACCAGCTGGCGAAGGCCAGCGGGATCAGCAGCACCAGCCAGACATAGCCGGCGTTATGGATGTAGGTCTCGGTGCCGGCGGGGATCTTGCCGATCAGCGTGCCACTGGCGCTGATCAGGGTCTTCGATTTTCCACCGAAGACCCCCATGGTCATCACCAGCGGGATCAGGATCTGCATGGTGGTGACGCCGAAATTGCCGAGGCCGGCATTCAAGCCGAGGGACGTCCCCTGCACCTTCTTGGGGAAGAAGAAGCTGATGTTCGACATCGACGAGGCGAAGTTGCCGCCGCCGATGCCGGAGAGCAGGGCCAGCAGGTAGTAGACCCCGATCGGCGTGGCCGTATCCTGCAGGGCAATGCCGGTGCCGACCGCGGGGATCATCAGCATGGCGGTCGTCAGGAAGATGGTGTTGCGCCCCCCGGCAATGCGGATCAGGAACGAACTGGGGATGCGCAGCGTCGCCCCGGAGAGGCCGGCGATCGCCGAGATGGTGAACATCTCCGACTGGCTGAACGGGTAGCCGAGATTGAGCATCTGCACGGTGATGATGCTCCAGTACAGCCAGACGGCGAAGCCGCACAGCAGGCTGGGGATCGAGATCCACAGGTTGCGGGTGGCGATCCGCTTTCCCTCGCTCTGCCAGAACTGCTCGTCTTCCACGTTCCACTTATCGAGATTGGTTGGCATGGGCCATTCCTTTCGATGCTGATTTACCCGCCTTGGCAGAGGGTCATGCTCCCGGTCTGAACAGCCCCTTCATCTCCGTCTGCGACTCCAGTCCATCGGGCTGCGCGGTCCTGCTCCGTGCTTCCATTTCAGAGTCAGCTGCTTCCATGCCGGTTGAAGCGATCATCTTCAGCGTCTTCACCCCGCGGACCTCGGTGGTGTACATCCAGACCAGCGACCAGCAGGTCACCAGGAAGAGCAGCATGAAAATCGTGCTGTTGATCCCGGTGACATCGACCATCACCCCGAAGATGATCGGGAAGAGGAACCCTCCCAGCCCGCCGATCAGGCCGACAATCCCGGAGATCACGCCGATGTTGTGCGGATATTCGTCGCCGATGTACTTGAAGACCGAGGCCTTGCCGAACCCCCACGCGATACCGACCACAAAGAGCAGGGCGGTGAAGATCCAGACATTGAGCCCCAGGTCGAGGGTCGACTCACCGCGGATCGTCTTGAAGATGACCCGGTGCTGAGGGTAGGAGAGGAGGAAGAGGGCCGCCCAGGAGGTCCACATGACCCACCAGGTGACGGTATGCGCGCCGTACTTGTCCGACAGCCAGCCACCCAGGGCACGAATGACGCCGGAAGGGAGGACGAAGATGGCGGCAATCAGCGCGGCGGTCTGGATGCCGAAGCCGTATTCGCTGATGTAATACTTGGTCATCCACAGCGACAGCGCCACGTAACCGCCGAAAACGATGGAGTAGTATTGGCAGTACTTCCAGACGCGGATATCCTTGAGGGCGACGAGCTGGTCACGCATGGTCACCTGCCCGCTGACCTTGTGTTCCGGGTCGCTGTAAGTGAAAACCCAGAAGAGAATCACGGTCACCGCCATGGCCACGGCATAAACCTTGGGGACCGCCTGCCAGCCGTAGGTCACCACCAGGGTCGGGGCGACGAACTTGGTCACCGCGGCGCCGGCGTTGCCGGCACCGAAGATCCCCATGGCGAACCCCTTGCGTTCCTTGCTGAACCAGCGACCGGTGTAGGAGATGCCGACCGAGAAGGCTCCGCCGGCGATGCCGACGAACAGGCCGAGGACCAGGAAGTGCCAGTATTTTGTGGCCGTGCTGATCAGCCAGATCGGGAGGATGGTGGAGAGCATCAGCAACGCGAAGACAATGCGGCCGCCGTATTTGTCGGTCCACATCCCCAGGGGGAGACGGATCAGCGAACCGGTGAGGATCGGGGTCGCCGCCAGCAGGCCGAACTGGGTATCGCTGAGTTGCAGGCCGGTCTTGATGGGGATGCCGATGATCGAGAACATCACCCACACCGCGAAGCAGACCGTGAACGACAGCGTGTTCATGGACAGTACCGAAATCTGCTTGTGCAATTGGGTGGGCATGGAAAGCTCCTTTTATAGGGCCTATGGGACCTATGGGACTTATAAGACCTATAAAGAAGTTTTGCCGCGGTACCAGATCACCACCTGGTAGGGGCGCGCCAGGTAGCCGAGCGGCACGCTGAGCGCATGCACCAGCCGTGAGAAGGGGAGCAGCGCCACCAGCAGGAAGGCATTGAAGGCATGCACCTTGACCACCGTCGGCAGCACGGCGAGATACTGGACTTCGGGCTGGAAGGTCAGCAGGGAGCGCAGCCAGGGGGTGGCGGTGTGCACGTACCAGACCCCGCCCCAGCGCAGCGTGAAGGCGATGTAGACGCCGGTCGCCACTTGCAGCAGCAGCAGGCCCAGCACCAGCCAGTCGATTTTAGTGGTGACGGCAGCCAGCCGCGCATCGGTCAGGCGACGGGCCATCAGCAGCACGATGGCGATGACCGTGCACAGCCCCAGCGCCAGGCCGCTCACTTCCAGGAAGTAGAGCCGCACCGGGCGGCCGAGCAGTACCCCCCAGCCGGAAGGGAAGAGGACGGCCAAAAGATGCGCCAGCAGGATCAGCAGGATGGCGTAATGCCAGGGAACCGAGCCCCAGAACAGTAGCCGGCTCTCCAGGAACTGCGAGGAATGGGACGACCAGGAGTAGCGGTCGATCACGTACCGATAGCTGCCGACGGCTACGGCCAGGGCCACCGCCACATACGGGAAGACGCCGAACAGGATCAGGTCGGTCATGGGCAACACTCCTTTGAGCGCGCTACAGAGAACGGTCTGGCGCCGTTGTCGACGCTCGCGACCAGAAAGATCCGCAGGGCCTTGAGCAGATCCACGTAGGGATGTTCCCCGTCGTCAAGCCCCTGCAGCAGCTTCTCCAGGGCGGGAAGCAGGCCGTCGCTGACCAGTTCCTCGCGGCAGTTGCGATCTTGCACCGTGCCGATGAAGCGCAGCATGGTGCTCAGGTGATCGGGCAACTCGCTGCCGGCCATGAAGCCGTGCTGGTTGTAAAGCTGCTGCAGCTTGATCAGGAACATGGTGCGCTGCTGGCTCTCGCCGCACAGCTGATAGCCGACATAGGGGTGGCAGGCCGGCTGCAGGTCGAAGGTTGCGGTGAAAATCTCTTCGACCCGCGCTGCCTCTTGCGCATCGAGAAAGTTGGTAAAGCCGAGCAAGGCGCCGCCGGCCTCCGGATAGTTCGTCCGCAGCAGATCGGAGCAGGCGGCCGCGACCTGCCGGCTATCCCTGTCGGGATAGCTGAGCAGATCGGCGAAGTGCCGGCAGAGGGTCTGGTGGACGGTGGCTGCGCACATGCCTACCACCGCCGCTTCGGTGGGCGCCGGCTGCCGAAGCCCATTCCCTGCTTGTAGGCCTCGGGGTCCATGCCGGCCTCGACCGCCTGTTCGCGCAGCATCGGCGGCACCACGATGCGCTCCTTGATCCTGGTCAGGGCGGTCATCCGGTAGATCGCCTCGACCTGCGCGGCGCTCACCCCGGCAACGTCGCGGGCCTTGGCCGCCTCGGTTTCGGCCAGATCGCCGACGCTTACCTGCCGGCGCTGGAGACGCACCGCGATCAGCTTGCGGTAGACCGATTTGACTTCCTCGGCGTTGCCGCCGGCAAACAGCCCAGCCAGATACTGCACCGGCAGGCGTGCCTGCTCCAGGGAGGTGAAGAAGTCTTCGGCCAGCTTCTGTGTCCCCTGGTTCGGCTGCGACAGCACCGGCAGCAGCGGTGGCACATAGAAGAGCATCGGCAGGGTGCGGAACTCGGGGTGCAGAGGCAGGGCGATCCCCCACTCCTTGACGAACTTGTAGACCGGCGAACGCTGGGCCGCCTTGATCACCTGCTCGGCAACTCCCGATTGGCGGGCCGCCGCGACGACTTGCGAATCGTGCGGATCGAGAATGATGGCGCGCTGGGCCGCCGCCAGTTCATGATCCTCGCGCAGGGCAACGTCCTTGATGCGGTCGGCGTCGTAGAGCAGCACGCCCAGGTAGCGAATCCGGCCGACGCAGGAGTGGAAGCAGGCCGGGGCGTCGCCCGCTTCCTGGCGCGGGAAGCAGAGGATGCACTTTTCCGACTTGCCGGTGTTCCAGCCGTAGTAGGTCTTCTTGTAGGGGCAGGCCGAAACACACATCCGCCAGCCGCGGCACTGGTCCTGGTTGATCAGGACGATGCCGTCCTCGCCGCGCTTGTAGATCGCCCCGGACGGGCAGCCGGCGACGCAGCCGGCATTGAGGCAGTGGTTGCAGATCCGTGGCAGGTGGAACATCACCATCTTCTCGATGGCGAACATCTGCGCCTGCTCCTCGCTGCTGAGCTGCACCACGCCCGGATCGTTGGCGGCGTAGACCTTCGAGCCGGAGAGGTCGTCGTCCCAGTTGGGGCCGGCCTCGATCTTCATCGGCTTGCCGCTGACCATGGAGATCGGCCGCGCGGTCGGCTGGTCGTTGCCGGCCGGAGCGCTGGTCAGGTCACCGTACTTGAAGGTGAACGGCTCGTAGTAATCGTCCATGGTCGGCAGCTTCGGGTTGTGAAAGATTTTCCCCAGCACCCCGCCACGGCCGCCGATTCGCAATTGCAGGTCGTTTGCATCGCGTTCCCAGCCGCCCTGGTACTGCTCCTGGTCTTCCCATTTGGTCGGATAGCCGGTGCCCGGCTTGGTCTCGACGTTGTTCCACCACATGTATTCGGCGCCCTGGCGGTCGGTCCAGAGGTTCTTGCAGGCGATGCTGCAGGTGTGGCAGCCGATGCACTTGTCGAGATGGAAGACCGAGGCTATCTGTGCGCGTATGTTCATGGATTGTCTCCTTACCCTCTTTCCTGCCCACGGATTTTGCCGTTTTTGTAGGGGCAGGTCTGTGACCTGCCCTGGGCGGGTTTGAAACCCGCCCCTACATATTCCAGAGGCCTCACCATTGCGGCTCCCCTTTGAGTTTGCGCACCATGATGTAGGTGTCGCGGTTGGCGCCGGTCGGTCCCCAGTAGTTCCAGCCGTAGGTGAACTGACCATAGCCGCCGAGCATCAGGTTCGGCTTGAGCCGGATCCGGTTGAGACTGTTGTGGCCGCCGGCCCGCTTGTTGCCGCGCAGCGGCGACTTGGGCACGCCGACCGTGCGTTCCGGTGAGTGGTAGAGGAAGGAGATGCCGCGCGGCAGGCGCGTGCTGACGATGGCCCGGGTGACCACCACGCCGTGGTCGTTGTAGACCTCGACCCAGTCGTTGTCGACTACGCCGATTTCAGCGGCATCCTGGTCGTTGAGCCAGAACGGGTGGCAGCCGCGCGACAGCGTCAGCATTCGGTGGTTGTCGCCGTAGGTGCTGTGAATACTCCACTTGCCGTGCGGGGTCAGGTAGTTGAGCATGATGCTCTGCCCATCATCCTTGGTCGCCAGGAAGTCCTGCAGGGTGCCGTGATCCGGCTTCGGCTTGTAGGTCGGCAGGTGCTCGCCGGCAGCGATGTAGCCCTGGTGGTCGAGGTAGAAGTGCTGCCGTCCGGTCAGGGTCCGCCACGGCACCAGCTTCTCGACGTTGAGGCAATAGGCCGAGTAGGCGCGCCCGCCGGTCATCAGGCCGGTCCAGATCGGGCTGTTGAGCAGCCGGCGCGGCTGGGCGGCGAGGTCGGCGAAGGTCATGCGCACGCCGCGATGGGGTTCCGCCAGGTCGGTCAGCGGCAGGCCGACCTTCTTCTCCTCGGCGTGAAAGGCCCGCCAGGCGACTTCGCCGTTGGTCTCCGGCGCCAGGCGCAGGATCACGTTGGCGGCATCGGCGGCATTGGCCAGCGACGGATAGGTCTCGCCGCCCCAGCTCTCCGTCGGACTGTCGGTCATCAGCTCGTCGTAGAGATCGTCGACCGGGAAGATCAGCCCGTGGGCGCCGAGGCCGTTCTTGCGCACCTCCGGCCCGTAGGAGATGAAGCGGTTGTAGAGGTTGACGTAGTCACGTTCCACCACTACCAGTCCCGGCATGGTCTTGCCGGGGATCGGCGCGCACTCCCCCTTGCTCCAGTCCTTGATCTCGGGCTGGGCCATCTCGGCCGGGGTGTCGTGCTGCAGCGGCACCGCGACGATCTCGCGCACCGGCTCCGGCAGATGGGTTACCGCCAGCTCGCTGACCTTCTTCGCCAGCGCCTTGAAGATGTCCCAGTCGCTCTTCGACTCCCAGCAGGGGGGGACGGCCTGCTGCAGGGGGTGGATGAAGGAGTGCATGTCGGTGCTGTTGAGGTCGTCCTTCTCGTACCAGGTGGCGGTCGGCAGGACGATGTCCGAGTAGAGCGCCGAGGTGTCCATGCGGAAGTTGATGTCGACCACCAGGTCGAGCTTCCCCTGCGGCGCCTCCTTGCGCCAGACCACGTCCTTGACGAATTCCTCGGCGGTTTCCGGGGCCACGCTGTTGGTGTGGGTGCCCAGGTAGTGCTTGAGGAAGTACTCGTGCCCCTTGGCGCTCGACATCAGGGCGTTGCCGCGCCAGATGATCCACAGCCGTGGCCAGTTCTCGGGGGCGTCCGGGTCCTCGACGGCGAATCGCATCTTCTTTTCGACCAGCTGCTTGACCGTCCAGTCGATGATCTCCTGGCTGCTGGCGGCCCCACTGGCCTCGGCCTGTTTCACGGCCTCGACCGGGCTGCGGTCGAACTGCGGATAGAAAGGGAGCCAGCCGTTGCGCACGGCGCGGATCTGGTGATCCATGGTATGCCCGGCGGTGATGGCGTTGCTCTCGGCCACCGGGTTGATCTTGGTCTCGTCGGTGGTGCGCTCGTAACGCCATTGGTCGCTGTGCACGTAGTGGTAGGAGGGCGCATTCTGGAAGCGCGGCGGCTTCGACCA